>JABGOQ010000084.1 GCA_018645405.1 Anaerolineae bacterium
ATTATATAACTCCTTTATTTAAAAACTCATCCACCGATTTTTTTGCCTTATCTACAGCACTTTTTGAAGTATACGTATAACTAGGTGACAGGTTGAGAAAACCTCCGCTTAATACTACTATTTAGACATTGTACAGTAAAAAAGGCCGAATTGCAATCATCACCCCTTTAATCTAAAAACCTTTACTCTACCCAACAAAAAAGTGCGACGTGAGCCGCACCCGTTAACTTACATCATATTGAAAAGAAGCATAAAGCTTCAAATAGAGTAATCGTTAGGAATCGTATAATTCTTTTGTCCATCTTTTGACAGTAGCTTTTCCCTGTTGAAATAGATTAGGAAATGCTTCATCATAAGTGGCATATTTTTTTACGATGAAGTCTTTTAACTCTTTGTTTGGAATTGCATCAAGGGAATAAATTATCGCATCTAATACTAGCGTGATGCTCCACGCTGCCATTGCGCTAGTTGAGACTTTTAAAGGCCACTCAACGCTGCCATCTTTTCCATCAGACGCAATAATTGGATAGTTATTAATTTTGAACTTCTTTAGAGCATTGAGTTCCTCCGGTAGAGATTGCGCAGCTCTTATAGTTTCTCCATCGTCAACAATGGGAATATCTGTTGTCTTAAAATGTACAATCATATCTCTCACTTCTTTCAAGTAAAAGATTTGTTCACGAAAAGTAGGATGTTCGATTTCTAATATTTTAAGCAATCGCTTATATCGTTGATAAAAGTTTCCATCGTTACTATTTCTAATTTCAGCTATTTTCTCATACATGTCTATATTCTGAAGATGGACATTCTCCTGTTCACACTCAAAAAGGAACGCGTATGTTAGAGAAGATACTTCGTTGACAAAAGCCTCTAATGCTACACAAGATAATACGATGCTTGGCAAAGCTTCTAAATTGAGGTCAATCTTTAAAATATCCCCAGATGAAGTTTGCGCACGCGAAATAGCAGATAATATCAATTGCCAAGATATTTGTGATGATGTATAGGCTAATATATCCAAAACTTCACCTACTCTACCCAATCAAAAGTTCTCGTGACGGCCTTCTTCCAGCCTTTGTAGAGCTTCTCGCATTTATCAGCATCCATCTGTGGTTGCCACTTCTTATCCCGACCCCAATTGGCGCGAAGCTCATCGAGATTATCCCAAAAGCCAACTGCCAGCCCCGCAGCGTAGGCTGCACCAAGGGCGGTGGTCTCGGCAACCTTCGGGCGGATGACGGGGACATCGAGCATGTCAGCTTGGAACTGCATCAGCATTTCGTTGAAGACCATCCCGCCGTCTACTTTTAGGGCGGTCAGGGTCACGCCAGAGTCTTTTTCCATCGCATCCAAGACTTCGCGGGTTTGGAAGGCAGTCGCTTCGAGGGTCGCGCGGGCGATATGCCCTTTGTTGACGTAACGCGTCATCCCGACAATTGCACCGCGCGCGTCACTACGCCAGTAGGGAGCAAAGAGTCCGCTAAAAGCGGGGACGAAATAAATCCCGCCGTTGTTGTCTACGCTTTTCGCCAACTCTTCTACATCCGATGAGTTCTCGATAATCCCCAAATTATCGCGCAACCATTGCACGAGCGCGCCCGTAATCGCAATCGAGCCTTCGAGGGCGTAAACGGCTGGCTGGTCGCCGATCTTATATCCGAGCGTGGTCAGCAAGCCAGATTCTGAGGGAACAGGTTTTTCGCCTGTGTTCAGTAACATAAAGCAGCCTGTGCCATAAGTATTTTTGGCTTCCCCTGCATCAAAACAAGTTTGCCCAAAAAGTGCAGCCTGCTGGTCACCGAGATCTCCCGCAACGGGCATGCCTTCAAATACGCCACCCAGCGCAACAGATCCCATCTCCACATGCCCATAAATTTCAGAGGAGGAGCGGATTTCTGGCATCATCGAGCGAGGGATATTCATCAATTTGAGCAGTTCATCATCCCAATCAAGGGTTTCTAAATCCATCAACAGGGTGCGAGAAGCATTGGTCACATCGGTGACGTGTTTTCCGGTCAGGTTCCAAATAATCCAGGCATCCATATTGCCGAAGAATAAATCACCGCGTTCGGCGGCTTCACGCGCGTCTTCGATATTGTCTAAAATCCATTTAATCTTGGGACCAGAAAAATAAGTAGCCAAAGGCAAACCTGTTTTTGCGCGCAAACGGTCTTGCCCACCATTTTTCGCCAATTCATTACAAATCTCATCCGTACGCGTATCTTGCCAGACAATCGCGTTCCTAATCGGCTCACCGGTGAGCTTATCCCAAACGACGGTGGTCTCACGCTGATTTGTTATCCCAATCGCGGCGATCTCGTTCGCGTCAATATTGCCTTTTTTTAATGCGCCCGCCATCACTTCATGCGTCCGCACCCAAATCTCGAGCGGGTCATGTTCCACCCAGCCGGGCTTTGGGTAAATTTGCTTATGCTCTTTTTGGTCTACAGCGACCACCTCGCCTGCGTGATTGAAAATCATAAAGCGGGTGCTGGTGGTGCCTTGATCTATGGAGGCGATATATTTTTTCATTGCTTCTCCTATTTTTTTGCTAGCTCGATGTGCAACGCATCAAAAGCAGATGCAATGCACAACTATTACCAGTCTCTCCCACCAGCCAGGAAGGATTTGCCATCCATCCGTTTTTTTCCTGCAGGTTGGATTTGGACGAGGATGAGAATTCCCTCCGATGTGCCGATGGCGGGAGCGCCCGCGACTTTTAGCTTGCTTCCGATACCCGGGCTTTTTCTCCCGTCTACTTTTGCGCGGTGAACTTTAACGCGTTTCCCTTCCCATTCAAAGAAGGAGCTGGGCCAAGGGCTAAAAGCACGGGTCTGTCTCTCTAGCTCTACCGCGGTTTTGGAAAAATCTAATTCTCCATCAGCTTTTTTGAGCATTTTGGCGTAGGTTGCATCTTCTTCTGGTTGGAGCTGAGATGTAATTTCACCTGAAATATATTTCGGGAGGGTTTCTACGAGTAGCTCTGCACCTAGAGGGGCGAGCTTGTTGAAGAGGGTTTCGGCTGTATCATCATCTGCGATGGGGAGGGCACGTTTAGAAAGCATATCACCGGTATCTATACCTTCATCCATGAGCATAATCGTGATACCTGCTTCATCATCTCCCGCTAAAATCGCGGCTTGGATGGGAGCAGCTCCACGCCAACGCGGGAGGAGTGATCCGTGTACGTTCACGCATCCATAACGAGGGAGGGCAAGGAGCTCGGGGCGCAGAATCTGCCCATAGGCGGCAACCACGATCAGGTCAGGGGCGAAGCGGCGCAACTCATCCATTGCGATATCATCTTTTATCCGATATGGTTGAATGACGGGGATATCCAATTCATCTGCAAGAATCTTAACCGGCGGAGAGACAAGTTTTTTGCCACGCCCAGCACGTCGATCTGGTTGAGTAAGAACGCCAACGACGTTAAATTTTTGCGCTAAAGCACGCAGTGAAATCGCGGCGAAATCGGGCGATCCCATAAAAAGAATGCGGGGTGATTTTTTCATAGGGATATTATACAATCTTTTCTGATTGATTTTTAGGCGTATTCACTGTAAAATAGGGCAAGTTCAGTCTTATTCATATATTATGAGGAGTTAAAAATGTCTGAAGAACCGGTTTATGCTGAAGAAGAAATTACGAGTGATGATAAGTTATGGGCGGCTTTAGCCTATTTCTTTTCACCTGTCGTTTCCATTATCCTTTTGTTAATGGATGATAAAAAAGATCGTCCCTTCATCAAGGCACATAATGTACAGGCTCTGGTAGCCGGTATTGTTATGTCAATTGTTGTTGTGCCTATTGCCGCTCTAACTCTTGGCTGTGGCTCAATTATTTTCTTGCTTATGTGGTACTGGGCTTATAAAGCCTACCAAGGCGAATATATTGAGATCCCCGTGATTACCAACTTTGTCAAAAATCAAGGTTGGGCATAAATTTAGTCTTGTTGAAAAATCCCGCACAGTGTGCGGGATTTTTTTGTTAATATAGTGATATAAGGCATCTTGATTTTCTTTTTTTAGTCACTAAAATTGTTTTTTCGGGTTTTTACCCTTAGATTTTCAGATTTTTGTCTGAAAAATGTGCTACTATAAAGCCTAATTTTCTCAAGAGTGTTTGAGAGCCAAACATATTCACCTTACCAAAGGAAAAGATTTATGACATACAAAATTTCAGATGCTGATAAAGCAAAGCTAGATGCTCTAGCTAACCCCAAGGTTATGCAGATTATTGAAGAGACCGCCGCTGCGACAAAACCAGCTAAAGTGGTTATCTTCGATGATTCTGCTGAGGATACTGCCAGAGTCCGCCAGCTTGCTCTTAAAAACAATGAAGAAAAACTCCTTTCAATGGATGGCCACACCATTCATTATGATGGCTATTTTGATCAGGGACGTGATAAAGCCAATACCGCTACCCTGCTCCCCGCCGGACAGACATTGAGCCGCGGATTGAACGTAAAAGAACGCGATGCAGCACTTGAAGAAATGTGGGGACTGCTCGACGGGATCATGGAAGGCAAAGAGATGATCGTCCGTTTTTACAGCTTGGGGCCTACAAACTCTCGCTTCTCGCTCAGCGTTATGCAAATCACCGATTCCTATTATGTAGTGCATAGTGAAGATGTTCTTTATCGACCCGGTTATGAGCAATTCAAAAAATTGGAAGACAAAGATGATTTCTTCTGCTTTCGTCACAGCGCAGGCGAACTCGAAAATAATGTAACAAAAAATATAGATAAACGCCGTATTTATATTAATCCGGCAGATAATTGCGTAATGTCTGTTAATAACCAATATGCAGGCAACTCTCTTGCTTGTAAAAAATTAGCCTTGCGTTTGGCTATTAACAAAGCCAATAAAGAAGATTGGCTCGCCGAGCATATGTTCATCTCTGCTTTTTATCCGCTAGATGAGAGCCGCAAGACCTATTTCATGGGCGCGTATCCCAGCGGATGCGGGAAAACCTCCACAGCCATGATCGAAGGCTCCACCATTGTTGGCGATGATATTGCCTATATCCGCGAAGGTGCAGAGGGTGAAATGCGCGCCGTCAATATCGAGCGTGGTATTTTCGGCATCATCGGCGATGTGAATGCCAAAGACGATCCATTGATCTATAAAGCAATCACCGAGCCAAAAGAAATTATTTTCAGCAATATCCTAACCACAGCAGATGGCAAAACTTACTGGTCTGGCATGGGTAAGGATACTGAAATCCCTGAAGAGGGCTTCAACCACTCTGGCGCATGGAAAAAAGGCAACGAAGATGATGCTGGCAAAGAAATCCCTATGTCGCATCCCAATTCTCGCTTCACCCTACGCATCAGCGATTTAGAAAATGCAGATGAAAACGCAGATAATCCCGACGGCGTAGCTGTCGATGGTATTTTCTATGGTGGACGAGATTCAGACACCAACGTCCCCGTTGCAGAAAGCCTAAGCTGGGAGCACGGCGTATTCGTGGGCGCAACCATCGAATCTGAGACAACCGCCACCATTCTTGGTGCTGTCGGTCAACGTAAATCTAGCCCAATGGCAAATATGGATTTCGTCATTGTGCCACTTTCACGTTATCTCACAAATCACATCAAATTCGGAAATAAACTCAAACGATGCCCGAAAGTCTTCTCTACCAACTACTTCCTTAAAAATGAAGATGGACAGTATATGAACGAAAAAACCGACAAGCGCGTTTGGGCACTTTGGGCAGAAGGTCGCGTACATGACGATTACGAAGCCATCTCCACGCCTATTGGCCTCCTCCCCAAATATGAAGATCTTAAAGTTCTCTTCGATGGCGCATTCGACGATCGTGACTACACTCTCGAAGAATATAATGAGCAATTCAGCATCCGTATCGATAAATACCTCGCAAAACTGGATCGCATGGAAGAACTCTTTAGCAGCGAAGAAAATATGCCCGAAGAATTCTGGACAGTGCTAAAATCACAGCGCGCAGAATTAAAAGCCCTCGCAGAAAAATCTGGCGCAGTTGTTACACCCGCTACCTTAGCCTAATTTTTTCTGGGATATGAAGCCGAAACGCACATGTTTTTAGGCTTGCTTCCGTCAAATTAACGTGATGTTCTAAACAAGCATCATCCCGCTAACCCCAAAGCTGACAGGTTTTTGAAACCTGTCAGCTTTTTTTATTGACATTCTCTCCCATAAAGTCTCTCCAACTACACCCCACTTACCCTAAATTAAAATAGATTGTGGTTAAATATAGAAATAAGGAGAGTTCACTTTTGAAATTTATCTGGGATATTCCTTATATTTTGCTGGACAAAATGCACTCCATCAAGTAGAATATTGCCTTGCGTATTAGAAAGAATATTTCGGAGGAAGACCTGTGGCAAATCTAAAATCTCAAATCAAACGTAATCGTCAAAATGAAAAACGTCGTTTACGCAATCGTGTATATCATGGATCAACACGCATAGCTATTAAAAATGCTCGTGTCGCACTAGAAGCTGGAAATGTTGAAGAAGCTCGCGAAGCCACCATGTTGGCTGTAAGTCGTCTTGATAAAGCTGCTCAGAAAAGCGTAATTCATAAAAAGAACGCTTCTCGCCGTAAGGGTCGCTTAATGAAGAAACTTGCTCAACTCGAAAAAGAAGCTTAATTCAAAAAGCCTTTTAATACAAAAGCGGGAGTGTCTGGAAAACAGACGTTCCCGCTTTTTTGTGTTAAACCCTCATAATCATATTAGATTAAAATATCTCAGGTGTTGCTGGTAAATTTCTTCGATTCTTGCTATCATCACCTTATGAGATTAAAAGAAAACTTTCGTCAGCTTTTACGCTGGCTCACGCCCGGGCTGGGTGTCAAACGCTGGCTGGGATTGGTCTTAGCCGGAATTACTCTCCTCGGCGTCGGATTAGCTTATCTTTTATTGGATGTGTACCGCACTGCGCCCAATACTTGGTGGTTGCCGAGTCTTTCTTATCTTGCCCTACGCTTTTTGCCGCGCACGATACGCATCCTTATCTTTGGTAGTATCGGAATCGGACTCGTCGCCTATGGGATCTGGGGAGTGAATCGCACCCTCTTACGCCCCTTTCTGCGCCCGGGTAGCCAGATCGTGGACGAGCTATCTCAGTATCACCGCCGTGGACGTGGTCCGCGCATTGTCGTTATCGGCGGAGGGCATGGGCTCTCTACCTTGTTGCGTGGGTTAAAAGCATATACACATAATCTTACGGCTATTGTCACCGTTGCAGATGATGGTGGCTCGTCGGGTAAATTGCGAGAATCGATGGGCATCCTGCCCCCAGGTGATCTCCGAAACTGTCTCGCTGCCCTCTCAAACGATGAGACACTATTGACACAACTTTTTCAATATCGTTTCAGTGGATCAGATGGATTAGGTGGGCATTCTTTCGGCAATCTTTTTATTAGCGCGTTAAGCAATATTACTGGCTCTTTCGAAGAAGCTGTCGCAGAATCTGGCAGAGTCCTTTCAGTGCATGGACGAGTGCTTCCATCTACACTGCATAATGTCAAATTGGTTGCCGATATGACCTTGCCGCACTCAGCTTACGAAGTCCGTGTGGAGGGTGAGAGCAAAATCCCTGCCTTTTCGGGACGTATTCGTCGTGTTTGGCTGGAGCCAGATAACGCCCCCGCATTTCCACCTGTAATCCAAGCCATTTTAGCGGCAGATGTAATAGTGATCGGACCCGGAAGCCTGTACACCAGTATCCTGCCTAATTTATTGGTAGCAGACCTGTTATCCGCGATTGAAGCGAGCCGCGCATTGAAATTATTCGTTTGTAATATCGCCTCCCAATCTGGTGAAACGGATTCGTATTCTTGCTACGATCATCTCGCGGCTCTTGAATCCCATATCGGAAAAAATCTTATTGAGTTGGTCATTGCAAATGATTGCCAGGAAGCGACCTTGCCTTCCAACACAAATTGGACAGAAATCGGCGATGAACTCTCTGGTGACCGCAGACTTTATACCGCCGATTTACTTGACCGCGAACACCCCTGGCGACACGATTCCATACAACTAGCTCAGACAATTATGAATTTATACTTTGAGCGCACAGGGCCGATGATTTAAAAGGGTAGCAGTTCAAGGCTTAAAGTTTAAGGGTAAAAAAAACCTTCAACCTTTCAACTTTAAACCTTAAACCTTCACCATCTAACCCAAAAATACGATACAATAAACCTCGCTAATTTTTTCACAAACTCACTATCTTTAAGGAGATAACAATGGCTACAAAAGTAGGTATTAACGGATTTGGACGTATTGGTCGTCAATTACTCAAAATTATTTTGGAACGGTATCCAGACACATTAGAAGTTGTCGGAATCAACGATCTTTGGGACACAGAGATAAATGCACAGCTTTTCAAATATGATTCCAGCTATGGGAAATTTGAAGGCGAAGTAGATATTGTAGATGGCAATTTGGTTATCAACGGCAAAACCATCCAGGTTTTTGCTGAACGTAGCCCAGCCGATCTCCCTTGGGGCGAGCTTGGCGTAGACATTGTTTTTGAAGGCACTGGCGTTTTCCGTGACCCTACCACAAGCCCCGGGCCCCAATCGCATATTGAAGCAGGTGCTAAAAAGGTTATTCTGACAGCCCCTGCAAAAGGTGGCGATGTGTTCACCGCAGTCATGGGCGTAAACGATCAAGATTACGACCCCGCCAATCACCACATCGTTTCTAACGCATCCTGCACTACCAACTGCTTGGCGCCCTTTAGCAAAGTCATCAACGATAATTTCACCATTAAAAAAGGTTTAATGACCACCATCCATTCTTATACCACAAGCCAAAATGTACTTGATCTTGCAGATAGTGATCCGCGCCGCGCTCGTGCTGCTGCTATCAACATCATCCCCACCTCCACCGGTGCGGCAAAAGCAATTGCGCTCGTAATCCCCGAACTCAAGGGAAAACTCGATGGCTACTCCCTGCGCGTTCCTACCCCCACCGTTTCTATCGTAGATGCTGTTTTTGAAGTCGAAAAAGACACCACAGCCGAAGAAGTCAACGCCGCTCTCAAAGCCGCCTCCGAAGGTGTCATGAAAGGCTATCTCGGCTTCAGCGAAGAACCCCTCGTTTCTATGGATTTCAAAGGTGACGAACGCTCCTCCATCGTCGATGCAGACCTAACCGCTGTCATGGATGGCAATATGGTCAAAGTCGTCTCTTGGTACGATAACGAATGGGGCTACGCCACTCGCCTAACCGATTTTGCAGCGAAGATTGCAAAAAGTCTCTAGCACAAAATCAGACACCGAGTGTTTCAAAAACACTCGGTGTCTTTTTAATTGGAGAAAAATATGCTCAACAAAAAAACACTAAACAACCTCAACGTCAAAGGTAAAAAAGTGCTCGTGCGAGTGGATTTTAATGTCCCGATCAATAAGGGAAAAGTGGGAGATGATACCCGAATCCGTGCCGCGTTGCCGACCATTAAATATTTATTGGATAAAGGAGCCGCGCTGATTCTCACCTCTCACTTGGGGCGACCAAAAGGCGAAGCCAAACGTGAATTTTCACTGGGTCCCGTTTCCACACATCTTGCCGGCGTAATCGGGATGCCCGTCAAATTTGCCGAAGATTGTCTTGGTAAGGTAGCCCAAACAGCCGTGACATCATTAAGACCCGGCGAAATTCTTTTGCTAGAAAATACTCGCTTCCACGCAGGCGAAAAGAAAAATGACCCTGCCATGGCAGTAGCACTTGCGTCTTTGGCGGATGTTTTCGTCAATGACGCTTTCGGGACAGCCCATCGCGCACACGCCTCAAACGTAGGTGTGGCAAAATTGCTCCCCTCTGCCGCAGGATTTCTCTTAGAGAAAGAATTGAAATATCTCGGCGATACCATCGCAAATGCAAAAGAACCTTTCATTGCTATTTTGGGTGGCGCAAAAGTGAGCGATAAAATAGGCGTGATCACCAACTTGCTAGAAAAAACCGATAAAATTCTGATCGGTGGTGGGATGGCAAATACTTTCTTCAAAGCACAGGGCTATGAGATGGCAGATTCTTTAGTGGAAGATGATGCAGTCACCACAGCTACTGAATTGCTAGAAAAAGCTGGGGATGCGTTGCAACTCCCCGTTGATGTTGTGATCGCTGATGATTTCGCCGACCAAGCCAAAAACAAGATCGTCTCGGTTGGTGATGTCCCCGCTGGCTGGCGAATTTTAGATGTGGGGCCCGATACAGTCGCCGCGTATGCGTCCATCATCAAAAAATCCAAAACTGTTGTTTGGAATGGTCCAATGGGCGTATTTGAATTCCCCAACTTTGCGAAAGGAACTTTCGGTGTGGCGCACGCCGTTGCAGATGCTGATGTAGTCAGCGTCATTGGTGGCGGGGACTCAGTTGCAGCGATCAAGCAAGCTGGCTTAGGCGATAAAGTGAGCCATATTTCTACGGGCGGGGGGGCATCACTAGAGATGCTAGAGGGCAAGATTTTGCCTGGAGTAGATGCTCTGGAAGATAAGTAAAGCTATAGCCCTATTTCCTTATGAGGAAATGGGGCTTTTTTTACAAGTTTATAACATTTCTGAAACACAAAACTTTTGAAGTGGACTATAATTTGGTCTCATTGTTATATAGTCAAACAACAAGGAAAATCTTATGTCCTTCAATACTGGCGAAAATGTAGGTGCCTATAGAGTAATGGAAAAGCTGGGGCGTGGCGGTATGGCGACTGTGTTTAAAGCCTATCATGCCTCGCTAGACCGTTATGTAGCTTTAAAAGTGCTGCATCCTGCGTTTTTAGAAGACCCAAATTTTTTGGCGCGCTTCCAACGCGAGGCGCGTTTGGTTGCCAAATTGGAGCATACAAATATTGTTCCGGTATATGATTTTGCTGACCATGAAGAGCAACCTTATTTGGTGATGAAATATGTAGAGGGGGAGACGCTCAAAGCGCATCTAAATCGTGACCGTTTAAGCGTAGATCAAATTTGGGGTGTTGTGGATGCGGTTGGCGCAGGGCTGGGATATGCCCATAAAGAGGGTATTTTGCATCGCGATATTAAACCCTCTAACGTCATCATGGCAACAGATGGAAGAATCTATCTCGCCGACTTTGGATTGGCACGCATCGCACAATCGGGAGAATCTACACTCTCTTCCGATATGATCATGGGTACACCCCAATATATCTCCCCTGAGCAAGCAAAAGGTGAAAAGAATCTTGATAACGGCACCGACATATACTCATTTGCGGTCATGCTCTACGAGATGGTTGTAGGGCAAGTCCCCTTTAGCTCAGATACACCTTTTTCTATTATTCATGATCATATTTATTCGCCCCTTCCACTACCACATTTGGTTAACCCTAATGTTCCAGACGAGGTAGAACGTGTTTTGCTCAAAGCACTTTCAAAAGAACGACCAGATCGTTACGAAAATGTTGAAGCTCTGAGCATAGCCTTCAAACAGGCTTGGGACGATACCGACGTAGATATGGCGGATGTGACCATGACTTCGCCAATCCGTAAACCTGGGCCAATTGATCCCCTTCCAACACCTGCGGCTCCTGCCATCGTCCCAACCGCTTCAACAGTAGCCCCCGAAGCACAAGCAAAAACAGTCGCACAAGAAGAAAAATCAGCAGAGGCTCCTCCTGCATCTGCTAAAACCAAGGTTTCTGAAAAACCTGAAAAGAAGAAACGTAATATCTGGGCTTTTCTTGCAGTAGGGCTTTTATTAATTGCAGCTGTCCTTTTCGCACTTAACGCACTAGGACAAGATGATCTGCTTACCAGCCTCGAAGATACAGAACAACCGCCGATAGAAGAAGTAGAGGCGCCTCCATCAAATGACTTGGGCGAAGTCCCGTTACCGCCAGTGAGAGGAGAACAGGGAACATCTCCTGAAATTGAAGAAGCACGTGAATGGGTAGGTGGAGAACCAGACGAACCTTATGCACATAAAGCCCTGGCACTGGCACTTTGGGATGCCAGACAATTTAAAGAAGCATATGAGCAGCTAAACGAAGCTCTCGACTTAGCTGGTGACGAACTCGATTTTTATTTTGATATAGGTTTTGAGTTCATGGACCGAGATGCTTGGCAAGGCGCGGCGCAAGTCTTTTTGCAAGCCTTAATCGTTACCCCTGAAAATGCTCCTGAAACTCAAGAGTTGCGTGATCTTTTCCATGAGAGTTTATACCGAGGCGCAGGAATGAGAGAAATCTCAAAATTCTTACCGATGGAAGAAATTGAGCGTATTGACCCGCCAATGATGACCATAGCTGAAGCACGGCATGCTCTACATCATGGTGATCCTGAAGATGCTCGTCATTTACTTGAAGAACTAAATAGCATGATGCCAAATATGCCAGAAGCACGTTTGCTCGAGGCTGAAATAAATTTGCGCACACATAACCCTGATGAAGCCCGTATCCAATTTGAGACTTTAACGAATGATGAGAATATTCCCGCTTGGATTTGGATGTTTGCAAATGAAAATTTAGAAAGAATGCCATAGGAGCTATAAATGAGAACCCCCATTATTGCCGGAAATTGGAAAATGAACAAAACCGTCGCTGAAGCCCGCGAATTGGTTGCAGAAATGATTCCTTTCTTGAAAGACGTACAAGGCGTAAAAACCGTCTTTTGCCCGCCTGCTCCTTCACTTTTACCGATCGCAGCTATGCTGGAGGGGACAGATATAGACCTCGGTGCGCAAAATATGCACTGGGAATCTGGCGGAGCGTACACCGGTGAACTTGCTCCCGCTATGGTGAGCGAGTTCGGCGAATTTGTCATTCTCGGCCACTCTGAACGACGAGCCTATTTCGGCGAAACAGATGAGACCGTAAACAAAAAAATCCGCGCAGCCCAAGCAAATGGACTAACGCCTATCGTCTGTGTCGGAGAAACACTCGAAGAGAATAAGGCAAATAAAACATCCGAGGTTGTATCCCGTCAAATCAAAGCTGGCTTGGCAGATGTTTCAGCTGCTTTGGTTATCGCCTACGAACCGATTTGGGCAATTGGCACTGGTCTCGCCGCAACAGCGGAGATAGCAAACGACACGATCAAAACCATTCGCGCGGTCTTGGCAGAACTTTTTGGCGAAGAAGACGCACAGAAAATCCGCATCCTCTATGGTGGATCGGTCAAAGGCAGCAACGCCGCAGAGTATTTCTCCCAATCAGATATTGACGGAGCCTTGGTCGGTGGAGCAGCCCTAAAAGCGGATGATTTTGTCAAGATCATTTACGTTGCTCGTGCAGAAGTGATGAAAAGCAACGCCTAATCATTTAGAGATTATATTGGCTCAATTTGATGGTCTGATCTGGCTCCTGTTAATGCTGGTGCCACTCCTTTATTTACAACGTGGCTTGCATCGTGAGATACAAGCCATTTTTTTGATTCTAACCCGTCGTGCCAATATTACGATGGTGCTTTTTTCGCTGCTTTTCTTTCCTGGTGTTTTCATCCATGAGTTGAGCCATTTTTTGATGGCAAAGCTGCTCTTTGTGCCAACAGGGAATGTTTCCCTTATCCCCAAAACCATACCAAATGGACGTTTACGTCTTGGCTATGTAGAAGTCTCAAAAACCGATATTTTGCGCGATTCACTTATTGGGATGGCTCCCCTCATAGCAGGGGGGCTTTTCATCTCCTACGCAGCAATCTATAGACTCAATCTGCTCCCCTTGTGGGACGCCCTGCGTGCAGCCAATTTCAGCCTTTTCTGGACAGGACTGGCAACATTGCCATCTCTACCAGATTTTCCCCTCTGGTTTTATCTTACTTTTGCCGTGAGTAGCACCATGCTCCCCTCAGAATCAGATCGAAATGCCTGGCTCCCCCTAACGGGTGTGACTATCTTCTTGATTGCGATTGCAGCATTTGCAGGCGCAGATGTTTGGATGCTGAAAACCCTCGCCCCACCGATGAATATCTTCTTCCGCTCCGTAGCGACCATCTTTGGCTTAAGTGCGGCGGTGCATGGAATCTTAGTTCTGCCTTTGATGTTAATTCACAAATTTCTAACGCGGGTTACAGGGTTGGATATTGGCTAGAAAATCTCTTCTCCCCCAATAACGTTTATGGAGTAGGTCACGCTTGAAGCGTGACCTACTTTTTTATCTCTACACTCCCCAGTAGCTCAAAATTTCCTGTGCCGCTTGCTCCGCGAGACCAAAGTGGTTAAGCACACAAGTAATCTTGTTTCCAGAGGCAATCTCCATATCTGAAAGCGATGACGATAGCCTACCCAAAATCGTTGCTCTGAATTTTTCTTCAATAAGTCGGCTTGGTTCACGATTAAGTAACCTGAAAACCCACTCATGCCCGCTGGGGGCTGCAAGATAAATAATTTTCAGATTATCTCCCCACGCTGGAATTCCAGAATTTGCGTTTTCTTTGAGATATAACAAAGTCGGGATAACAGTCTCCAGATACATAATTTGTTCTCTAGCTGCCTGCATATCCGACAACAGGATTGCATTATCCGCACCAGGGCGAGATTGATAGCGGTAATATATATCAGCATGTGGGTAAAAAAGATCGGGGTTATGAATATCCTGAAATCCTTCAGAAGTCTCTTCCGCAAAGATATAAGGATTCTTATGTCCTTCATCTGGGCGAGGTGCTCTAGTTGCCAGCAAATAGATGCGAGGCAATATCAGAGATCGTTCCTTTAATAAATTCTCAACGCGTTTCATTACATAACTTTGCCCGGCACCAGATGCGCCATTAAGAGCCAAAATGCCCGCATTGATTTTCTTTTTTGAGCCAGCACCATCTGTTACTTTTGGGAGTTTTCCAAGCATTTCATCATATTGTTCTGCTTGTGAGAGAACCATCTTTGCATCTTCTTTAGGAAAAGATTCTAAAAGAGGCATAATTTCTTTTAATGTGGTCATTTTATTCTCCTTATATCTGATTACTGATTACGGAAAACCGATTAATGTCATAATGTCCCAAACTGTCGATCACCCGCATCGCCCAAGCCGGGGAGAATATAACCAACCTCGTTCAACTTTTCATCAATTGCGGCAAGATGGATGGGTACATCAGGGTGCGCTTCTTGCATCGCTGCAATACCTTCAGGGGAGGCAATCATCGCCACAAACTTGATTCTGCTCACACCCCACCGTTTCACAATGTCTACAGTAGCAACTGCTGATCCCCCGGTAGCAAGCATCGGGTCAAGGATGAGGCAAACAGAAACAGTCGGTGAGGCGGGCAGCTTATTATAATATTCTACTGGCTGCAAAGTCTCCTCATCCCGATATAATCCAATATGCCAAACTTCGGCAGAAGGCATCAGTTCCCAAACACCCTCGACCATCCCTAATCCTGCTCGCAAAATTGGCACTAGCGCAATTCTTTCTTTGAGTTCAACACCTTCTGTTTCTACCAGCGGCGTTTCAACTTGGCGTGGCGAGGTGAGAAGATCAGCGGTGGCTTCATAGGTTAATAACGCTGAAATTTCACGTGTTAACTCTCGAAATTTTTGGGGCTGTGTATTTTTATAACGCAGACGGGTTAATTTATGAGCAACGAGGGGATGCTGGGACGGGTATATATTTGACATAATTTTCTCCTAAAATAAAAGTTGCCCCATTATAGCGGATAAATCGCCTCACGCTTGCATTTAACTTGCTTCCCTCTGTCAGGTATAATTCAACCCATGACATCTACCGATAACCGCCCCCTCGACCCTAAACCAAAACCCGACGACCGCATTGACCATGCTTTGCGCCCAAAACTGCTCACCGATTTGATCGGGCAGCATCAGGTCAAAGAGAATCTATCTATCTTGATCGAAGCCGCGCGCAAGCGTGAAGAAGCGCTCGACCATGTTCTTTTCTATGGCCCGCCTGGGTTAGGTAAAACAACGCTTGCCCATATTTTGGCAAACGAGATGGGGGTGAATATCAAAGTAACATCAGGTCCCGCTATCGAAAGAGCCGGGGACTTGGCAGCTATTCTCACCAATCTCCGTGCTGGAGATATTCTCTTTATCGACGAAATTCACCGCTTAGGGCGCGTTGTTGAAGAGGTACTCTACCCTGCAATGGAAGATTTCTCGCTGGATATTGTGATCGGGAAGGGCCCCTCAGCCCGCTCCATTCGACTGAAATTACCAC
The DNA here is from genome assembly GCA_018645405.1 of Anaerolineae bacterium. Lineage (GTDB taxonomy): Bacteria > Chloroflexota > Anaerolineae > Anaerolineales > Villigracilaceae > Desulfolinea. Next base: position 16,109 of record JABGOQ010000084.1, read on the forward strand.
GCTTTACTGTTGTCGGCGCGACAACGCGGCTGGCACTCGTCACCGCACCTTTGCGGGCACGTTTTGGCGCAGTCTATCGGCTCGAATACTATGATCTCAACGCGATGCAAGCCATCGTCACCCGCGCCGCTAAAATGCTAGATGTCCCCGCCGATGAAGATGGCATCAAAGAAATCAGCCACCGCGCACGTGGCACACCGCGTGTCGCTCTGCGCCTCTTGCGCCGCGTCCGTGATTACGCCCAAGTCCGCGCGGATGGGATGATCACTGTCCCCGTCGCATCGGATGCACTGAATCTGCTCTCCATCGACGCCCTCGGTTTAGACACGATGGATCGGCGTGTCTTGAAAGCCATCATCGAAAAATTTCGTGGTGGTCCCGTTGGATTGAACACCATTGGCGCATCTATTAGCGAAGAACCCGACACAATTATGGATGTGGTTGAGCCATATTTACTTCAACTCGGCTTTTTAGATCGCACTCCACAAGGACGAATCGCCACACGCTTGGCATATGAGCATCTAGGATTTGAATATCTCGCAGAAGAACAGCAGGGGAAGTTGTTGTAAAAAAGACTGTAGACGATAGACCAAAGACCGTAAAACAACCGTCCATCGTCCACTATCCACCGTCAAAAGATGAAAACCTCCTCCTTCAACTACCACCTCCCTCAAAATTCCATCGCGCAGACCCCCGTAGAGCCACGCGATTCATCGCGTTTGCTCGTTTTACACCGTGAGAGCGGAAAAATTGAGCATCGTCATTTCAGCGATATTGGTGACTATCTCCAACCCAACGATTTGCTCGTTGTCAACCAAACGCGCGTTATTCCTGCTCGCATCTTTGCTCGCAAAGAAACGGGCGGTAAAATGGAGTTGCTTCTCCTCCGTCAAGAAGATGAACTTACTTGGCGCACTCTCGTCGGCGGAAAAGGATTAAAAGCGGGTAAAAAAATCATTCTCGACAATGCGCCCAACGCCGAAATTCTTAAAGTTCTCGAAGGTGCACAACGATTAATTCGTTTTGATGAGCCAATTGAGCCATTTTTTTCACAAATCGGAAATGTGCCGCTCCCGCCTTATATCCACGCAAAGCTCGAAGACCCCGAGCGTTACCAAACCGTCTACGCGAAAGAGCCGGGGTCGGCTGCTGCGCCGACTGCGGGGTTACATTTCACACCACGCTTACTCAGCGAACTCAATGCCAAAGGCGTGAACCGTGCCGAAGTCACGTTGCACGTTGGGCTGGATACTTTTGCTCCAGTCACCGAAGATGATGTCGAAGAGCATCACATCCACACCGAGTGGTGTCAGGTCACGCCCGAGACCGCACAGAAGATTACCAACGCCAAGCAAGCTGGGGGCAGGGTCGTCGCGGTGGGCACAACATCCGTCCGCACGCTTGAATCTGCATCCCAAACCGGCGCAACGCTCCCCACGAGCGGCGCGACATCCCTCTTTATTTTGCCCGGCTACGAGTTTCAATCCGTTGATATAATGATTACAAACTTCCATCTCCCCAAATCCACTTTGCTGATGCTGGTGAGTGCTTTCGCCGAGCGCGAAATGATTTTGAACGCTTATGAGACCGCCATCCGAGAAGGCTACAGATTTTATTCCTTCGGTGATGCGATGATAATTATTTGATCCACGAAGAGACACGAAGTTTTTATGTTTTTCTTAGTGAACTTCGTGTGACTCACCTGCACTTGTCACCGCAGGTGCAAGTGTCGCGGACAGAAAACTATGACCGAAAAACGATATTTTGACGACCCAATGACGACCGAATTCACCGCCGAGATTGTGGGGACGCAGCGGGGCGAACGCGGTTTTGGTGTGATTCTGCCCTTCACCTTTTTCTACCCGACGGGCGGAGGCCAGTCTAACGACACCGGCACAATCGGCTCTGCCCGCGTTGTGGACGTATTCGCCGAGGGAGACAAAATTGTGCATCTCCTCGACAAAGAAATCGAAATCGGCAGCTACCCCGCAAAAATCGACTGGGATCGCCGTTTTGCCAATATGCAGCATCACTCTGGGCAACATATTTTCTCGGCAGTCTTCTGGAAAGAACTTGGGCTAGAGACGCTCTCTTCTCATATCAGCGGAGAAGCCCCATCAACGATTGATTTTGACAAGGCTTCACTTTCTGATGAAGAAATTGCTCTCGTCGAGAAAAAAGCAAATCAGATTGTCTTTGAAAACCGCAAAATGAAGGCATATTTTGTAGAAAATAACAAAAGTGTTGATTTTCGCCGTCCCCCAAAAGTGGATGGGGAAATCCGCGTCATCGAAATTGATGGCTACGATTACTCAGCCTGCGGCGGAACACACGTTCCACAAACGGGCATGGTCGGAATGCTAAAAATTACCCGCACCGAGCGAATTAATAAGAAGGTACGCATCCATTTTGTGGCAGGTTGGCAGGCATTAGCATTTTTGAGCAAGGTGCAAACTGCCGCGAGCGAAACCGCCGCGATGCTCGCTGTGGGCGTTGATGGATTGAACGAAACAGTGGTGAGTTTACAGAAACAACTTAAAAGCGCAGAAAAAGAGTTGAAATCTTTGCGTGAAATTGCCTTGGATGTTGAAGTCTCAAAAATGGTGCAACACGCCGAAGAAGTGGAAAAAAACTGGATTGTTACCAAACTCTTTGAAAACCGCAATCCCGCAGAATTACGCTCTATGGCAATGAAATTACGCGTTTACCCAAATATGGTCACCATTCTGGCATCCTTTGACGGGAAGAAACTATCTCTGGTCACATCTTGCGCAGATGAAACCAACGTGAGCGCGAATGATCTGCTCCAGAAGCATCTTGCTCCCTTCGAGGCGCGTGGTGGTGGGGATAAATCCATTGCGCAGGGCGGGGGCGTGGCAGATGATGTGGATGAGATTTTCAAGAATACGGTTGAGTTCATGCGTAATGCGTAAAACGTATTGCGTAATGTCCGTAATCACAAACTGAATTTTATGCAACACGAAACACGAAATAATCCATGACCAAACTCGAAACCCTCACCTCCGAAATCATCGCCTGCCGAAAATGCCCACGTCTTGTAGAATGGCGCGAAGAAGTTGCCATCACCAAACGAAAAGCCTACCGTGAGCATGAGTATTGGGGAAAACCTGTCCCAGGATTTGGCGACCCACAAGCCCAGATCATGGTCGTGGGATTAGCCCCCGCCGCACATGGGTCCAACCGCACAGGACGCGGATTTACCGGCGATGGCTCTGGCAATTTTCTTTTCCCTGCCCTTCATCGTGCGGGATTTGCCTCTCAGCCAGACGCCACCGCGCGTGACGATGGCTTACTCCTGACCAATATGTGGATCACCTCCGTTGGACGCTGCGCCCCGCCCAAAAACAAACCCACTGCTGAAGAACTGAATACCTGCCAGCCATTTTTAGAGCGTGAGATTGAGATTCTCCAGCCCAAAGTCTTGGTCGCCTTCGGACGCATCGCTTATGATAGATTGCTGAAAATCTACAATCTTCGTAAAAAAGACTACGCTTTCTCACATGGCGCACTCCACAAACTTCCCTCAGGGCACTGGCTCCTCATCTCCTATCATCCCAGCCGGCAAAATACCCAAACGGGAAGACTTACTGCTGAGATGTTTGATAAAATATGGAAACAAGCCAACGAACTAATAGCGTAATTTATCGGTTACTCTTTCTTCTTTCCTCTTTCCCTATCCACCCAAATTTAAAGGTAAATAAATATGCTCGGAAAAATAGCCTTTCTCGGTTCTGGCGAAACCTCTCTTGCAGGCGGACGCATCTTCGAGCGTCTCGTTAAAGACACCAATCAACCTAAAATTGCCATCATGGAGACTACAGCGGGGTTCGAACTCAACTCCGCTCTCGTTGCTCAAAAAGTGGGGGATTATCTCCAAACACGTCTACAAAATTACAATCCGCAAATTCACATCATCCCCGCTCGCAAGCGTGGCACAGAATTCAGCCCAGACAACGCCGAAATCCTATCCCCACTCCTCACGGCCGACCTGATCTTCATGGGTCCCGGCAGCCCCACCTACGCCGTGCGTCAACTCCAAAACAGCCTCGCATGGGATCTCATCCGCGCCCGCCATCGCAACGGCGCAACGCTCATTTTTGCCAGCGCAGCCACCATCGCAGTCGGTGCGCACGCCCTCCCCGTTTATGAAATCTTCAAAGTGGGAGAAGATGTCCACGCCAAGCCCGGCTTAAATCTCTTCGCCGATTACAACCTCCCCATCTCCTTCATCCCCCACTGGAACAACGCCGAAGGCGGCGCAGATGTCGATACCAGCCGCTGTTTCGTCGGTCGTGAGCGTTTCGATCTTTGGCGCAAACAACTTCCGCCCAGCCAAACCATTGTTGGATTGGACGAACATACTGGCATCATTCTCGATTTTGAAACACAGACATGCCAAATTAGCGGAGTCAGTTCTGTAACAGTTTGCGATGGCAAAGAAACCAAGATTTATCCCGCAGGTGCGGAATTTGGGATGGATGAACTCGGCACCCTCCACATCCCAGATTTGGATGAGGGCATCTCCTCCACCGCACTCGATCTCCTCCGCAACGCCCCTGACCCTGAGCTTGATACCGTTATCCCAGCAGAGGTGCAACAACTAGCCGAATCCCGCCAAAAAGCACGCGCCGAAAAAGATTGGGCAGAATCCGACCGTTTGCGTGACCAAATCGCCACTCTCGGCTGGATGATTCAGGATGGCGCTGATGGGCAGCAATTAGTGAAGAAATAATCAAGAACTGCACTTGCCTGTACCCGTAAGGGTGAAAAGTGCGTTGCAGTTCGATTTTGCAGACCATACATACTGCAACGCACCCTACGGGTGCAATGCAGTTTTCGTTTTCTCAAAAAGGAAATGTCATGCCCCTCCCTCCTCTCAACGAAAAACAAGCTATTGAAATCGCCTCCCAATACTACGGTCTCACAGCCACAGCCAAACCCCTCCCCGGCGACAGTGACCGCAACTTCCTTCTTTCCACACAAAATGACAAATTCATCCTAAAAATCCACGCGCTTGAAAACACACGTGTGGAAATCGAATTCCAGCATGCCGCCCTCCAACATTTGAGCGGATTTAAAGGTGTGCCGCATATTATCCCGACCAAAGATGGAGAGACAATCTTTACCATCTCCTACGACGGTGACGATTACCTCGTCCGTATGGTTAGCTATTTAAACGGTACATTGCTAGAGAAGATTGTCCCCAAAACACCAAATCTCTTACGTGGATTAGGAGCATATATAGCGCAACTTGATCTCGCTCTGGAAGATTTCACACACCCAGCTAAGAAACGTGATGAAAAACTTTGGGATTTATCTCTTACGCATCTCGCCATTGAGCCGCGTCTTAAGTATTTGCGAGGCAGCACTACCGCCGCAGCAATCTCCACCGTTGAAAGGGAGACTGCCACGTCGCAAGAGCATGCTCCTCACAGAATCATGGCGGAGAAGGTACTGGAACGTTTCAAAAGACGCGTTATTCCCATTCTTCCAGATTTGCATCAGCAAGTTATCCACTATGATGCCAACACCCAAAATCTGCTTGTGCAAGATGGAATGGTTAACCAGATATTCGATTTCGGTGATTTACGCTACGCACCACGCATCTTTGAAGTGGCGATTTGCGCGGCGTATGCGCTTCTCGGCGAAGAGAATCCGCTCGAGGCTGTGGCGCATCTCGTGGCGGGATACCATAGCTTAATCCCGCTCACGGCGACTGAGATTTCTCTGCTCTATGATTTGATTTGTGCAAGAATAGCGGTTAGTGCATCTATTTCAGCTGAACGAGAGGGGGATGATCGTTATGATGCTTATCATCAGACCCACGCGAAACCAGCTTGGGAGGCGATGGAAAAATTATTGGCAGTAGATGCCGAAGATGCGACGTCGATTATCGGCTCGATGTGTCCGCCAAGAAAAAGATTACAAACGGAAGCAAGCCCAAAACAGGCGCGTCTCACGCCGCAGGCGATCATCCAAAAAAGAGAAAATAATCTCAGTCTTGCTTTAAGTTTATCTTATAAAAATCCGCTCCATATTGTGCGTGGGCAGGGGCAATTTTTATATGATACGAAGGGGAAATCCTACTTGGATTGTGTGAATAATGTTTGCCATGTTGGGCATTCGCACCCGCGTGTGGTGGCGGCGTTGGCGGGGCAGGCGGCGGTGCTGAACACGAATACGCGCTATTTGCACGAGAATATCGTGCGGCTGGCGGAGCGGCTGACGGCGACGATGCCGCCGAAAATGTCGAAATCGCTTTCGGTTTGTTTTTTTGTGAATTCGGGCAGCGAGGCGAATGACCTTGCGCTGCGGCTGGCGCGGGCGTATACTGGCGAGCGGGATATGCTCGTTTTGGAGGGGGCGTATCACGGGAATTTATCGAGCTTGGTGGAGATTTCGCCCTATAAATTTGACGGCGTGGGCGGCACGGGTGCGCCGAGTTGGGTGCATAAATTGGCGATGCCTTGCAGCTATCGCAGCGTTTTTCGGGAGGCTGAAAACCCTATGGAGCGATATGCTTTGCAAGCGCAAGAGAAAATTGATGCGGCTGATGGCATTGCGGCTTTTATCAGCGAGTCGATGATCGGCACGGGTGGGCAAATCGTTTTCCCCGAAGGTTATTTGGCTCAAATTTATGAGCAAACGCGCGCGGCGGGCGGCATTTGTATTGCCGATGAAGTCCAAAACGGATTTGGGCGTTTCGGCACGCATTTTTGGGGTTTCGAGAGTCATGGCGTTGTTCCTGACATCGTCGTCATGGGCAAGCCGATGGGCAACGGGCATCCGCTCGCGGCGGTCGTCACGCGCCCTGAAATTGCCGCCGCCTTCAACAACGGCATGGAGTATTTCAACACTTTCGGCGGCAATCCCGTTTCTTGCGCGGTCGGTTTGGCGATGCTGGATGTGATCGAAGATGAAAAATTGCAGGAAAATGCGCTCCATGCAGGCGCAAAACTTAGGGCGGGATTATTGGGATTAAAAGACCGCTACCCCTTAATTGGCGACGTGCGTGGCGAGGGGCTTTTTCTCGGCATCGAACTTGTTCGGGATCGCTCCACACTCGAACCTGCCTCTGCTGAGACACATCAGATTGTCGAGGAAATGCGGAATCGCCAAATCCTGCTCAGCGTGGATGGACCCTTGCATAATGTGATCAAGATCAAGCCGCCGATTGTGTTTAATGAAGATGATGCAGCGAGGCTGGTGAGAGAGTTGGATGCTGTGTTATCACGAATAAGTGCCGAATGAAGCGAATGGCACGAATGTTTTTTAAACCACGAAGGAACACGAAGAGACACAAAGTTTAAAAGCTTTTTCCTTCGTGAACTTCACGTGCTTCGTGTTTAAGCCTTTCAAAAATCAGCTATAATGCTCCCATGCCCTCCCAAACTCACCTTAAAATCCTCCGCGAAGAAATTCGCCAGCATAATTATCGTTACCACGTCCTCGACGCGCCCATTATCAGCGACGGGGAATATGACCGTCTGCTCCATGAACTCAAAGCCATCGAAGCTGAACATCCTGAGTGGATCACCCCCGATTCTCCGAGTCAGCGGGCTGGCGCGCCGCCTGCATCTAAATTTGACAAGGTGCCTCACCCCGCACCAATTCTCTCTCTCGCAAATGCCTTCGGTGCAGAGGATACGCGTGCCTGGTTTGAACGCATCCAAAAAATGGATAACAGAATTAGCGAGGCAACTTTCACCGTTGAGCCAAAGCTTGATGGTCTAACAGTTGTCCTTCATTATAAAGACGGCGTTTTCGATCAAGGCGCAACCCGCGGAGATGGGGAAATTGGCGAGGATATTACGGCGAATTTGCGGACGATAAAAGCAATTCCACTTCGCATACCAGTGAACAGTGATCAGTGTCCAGTGGTCAGTGGGCAGGATGAGTTGCCATTATTTAAAGACTCCCCATCACTGATTACTGAATACTCTCCCCCTGAATACTTGGTCGTCCGCGGCGAAGTCTTCATCACCCATGCCGATTTTGCTGCCCTAAATAAACGCCAAGAAGAAGCAGGCGAAAAAACCTATCTTAACCCGCGCAATACTGCCGCGGGCGCGTTGCGTCAATTGGATTCTAGAGTCACCGCCACGCGACCATTAACTTTGTTCATCTATCAAATTGTCCACGCCGAGGGAGGCGAAGTCCCCAACTCGCAATGGGAGCGGTTGGAGTATCTGCGTGAACTCGGTTTCCCCGTCAACACAGATTCGCGTCATTTTGACGATCTTGAAGAAATGATCCACTTTGTAGAAGGCTGGGAGGAAACTCGCGACCAACTCCCCTACGAAGCCGATGGCATTGTCATCAAAATTGACGATCGCGCCCTCTCCGATTCTCTCGGAATCGTGGGCAAAGACCCGCGCGGCGCGATTGCCTATAAATTTCCCTCGTTGGAGGTCACGACCACGCTCAACGACATCCGAGTCGAGGTCGGGCGCACCGGTGTTCTCACGCCCAAAGCCATCCTTGAGCCGGTTGAAATTAACGGCGTAATCGTCCGCAACGCCACGCTACATAATTTCGATTTCATCGCCGAGAAAGACATCCGCATCAGTGATCGCGTTCTGCTCAAGCGGGCTGGCGAGGTGATTCCCTACATCATCGCGTCCATAACGGAAGCACGCCCAAAACACGCGCGCGCCATTCTCCCTCCATCAAATTGCCCCGCCTGCGAGCAGCCCATCGAGCATTTCGAGGGCGAGGTCGCCTATTATTGCGTCAACGCGGCGTGCCCGGCGCAGCTCATCCGCAACATTGAGCATTTTGTTTCTCGCGGCGCAATGGACATCGTTGGGCTGGGCATCAAAATCGTCGAGCAGTTGGTCAATGAGGGCTTGGTCGGCGATGTGGCAGATTTGTATTCGCTATCAAAAGATGATTTGCTCGCGCTCGAAGGTTTCAAAGAGAAAAAGGCAAATAATTTGCTGGATGCGATTCGCGCCTCAGCCAACCAGCCATTAAATCGACTGATTATCGGATTAGGCATCCGCGGCGTGGGCGAAAGCGTTGCGCGGGATTTAACGCTCCATTTTGCAGATTTGGATGCCCTCCGCGCCGCTACTCAAGAAGATTTAGAGAGTATCGAAGGAATCGGGCCCAACATCGCCGCTGCGATCGTGGATTGGCACTTGCTCCCGTTTAATCAGGAAATGCTTGGCAAGTTGCGTGATGCCGGTTTAAACCCCAGTGGACAGTTAACGGTGGATGATGGACAGCCTGCCCTACTGGAGGGTTTGACCTTCGTCATCACGGGAACCTTGCCCACAATGAGCCGCAAAGAAGCGAAAGAATATATCTTGGCGCGTGGCGGCAAAGTGACAGGCTCCGTCAGCAGCAAAACCGACTATTTGCTCGCGGGGGAGAAGGCTGGTTCGAAGTTAGCAAAGGCAAAAGCTCTAGAAGTTAAGGTGATTGGGGAGGATGAGCTGAAAGAAATGGAGAACAATGTCTCAGTTTGATATTTATCT
>JABGOQ010000054.1 GCA_018645405.1 Anaerolineae bacterium
AAGCCTCCATTAATATTTCGCTATATTTGTCCATTAACCTTTGAGGGCAAACAAACGGGCTCAACCATTCATCTGAATTTCAAACAAGAAGCCCTGCGTTTCTTCGATCCAGATAGCACCCTCGCCATTGGCGACTAAAAGTCCATGCGTCATCAAATTCGCTGGACGTCGAAAAAAATCCATCAAAGGTTGGCGTTGGTACAAAATTTCGTTTACCGCCAACGTCAGTCTTTAGCCCCATTTCGTTATAAAAAATTGGATTCCCCCCTCTCTCCGCCGCCCATTTCAGTAGACGTGGATGACGGCGACTGGGACGTGATTCTGCCCAACGACTATTGGGGACTCCCACGCGTTAATTTTGCCTTACGCACTCGGTTCAACTTCCCTGACGAGTGGCTTGCTACCGCTAAATTAGCTTTATTTTTGCCCCTCGGCATCTCCGGAGATTTCTCGCATCCCGAAGCCTTAGCCTATATAGACGGCGTTCCCTACGCCTCAGCAGATCGACACCATCAAGAAATTATCTTGCCCGAAAAATTCCGTAATGGAAAAACACACACCCTCACCCTACACGGATGGACGGGAATCGGCGGCTCCACAGTTGGAGATGCAACTAAAAAGCTTCAGATGAAAACCTGCGAAGTTGTCCAGATAGATCAGCCAACGCGCGATTTTATTGCTACAGCCCGTGTCACACTAGAGATCGCCGATCATCTTGATGAAAACGACCCCGCTCGCCATCATCTCTACATCGCGTTAGATGCATCCTTCAAGAAACTTAATTTACGTATTCCTGTAGAGGATTCTTTTTATCAGAGTATTTCACCTGCTCATAAAATCTTAAAAGATGGAATCAATCTCGCAGGAGCTCCCCTCAATGTTGACATCACCGCTGTTGGGCACGCACATCTTGACGTAGCTTGGCTCTGGACATTATCCCAAACCCGCCGAAAAGCAGAGCGCACCTTTCACAATGTGATTCGCTTGATGGAAGAATTTCCAGATTTTCATTTTACACAAAGTCAACCCCATCTCTACGAAGTGATTCGCGAAGACCACCCCCAACTTTTTTCTGAAATCAAAAAACGTATTAGCGAGAAAAAATGGGAGCCTATCGGCGGGATGTGGGTCGAAGCCGACTGCAATATCTCTGGATCAGAGTCGCTCGCACGCCAATTCCTGCTTGGTAGAAATTATTTTCGTGAGCATTTTGGGAAAGATGCCGAATCCCCTGTACTCTGGCTCCCCGATGTCTTTGGCTATGCCTGGAATTTACCCCAGCTGATCAAAGAAGCGGGCTTGGAATACTTCTTCACTATAAAAATTGGTTGGAGCCAATATAACCGCTTTCCCTATGATTCTTTCTGGTGGAAAGGTTTGGACGGGACACGCATCCTGACTCATTTCAGCACAACCAAGAAGACCGAAAGTGTCTTTGCCGCAACCTATAACTCGGATGCCTCGCCAGACCAAACGCTGGGAACATGGCGTAATTTTCAGCAAAAGGATTATGGCGATGCAGGTAGGACGCCTCCTTTGCTCATGTCTTATGGTTGGGGGGATGGCGGTGGGGGACCTACACGTGAGATGATTGAGAATATCCGTGAGATGGGCGAGTTCCCCTCTACGCCGCAGATTCACACTGGTCGCGTGGATGAGTTTTTCTGCAAACTGGAAAACGATGTCGGAGGCAATCTCCCTACTTGGAACGGGGAACTTTATCTCGAATATCATCGTGGCACGTATACGACCCAAGCCCGCAATAAACGTGCCAATCGAAAGAGCGAATTCCTGCTCCACGATACTGAATTTTTAGCGGCTTATGCCAGTCAACTTGATGCCGATTATCAATACCCTCATGCTGAATTCACAGAAGCATGGAAATTAGTTGCACTCAATCAATTCCACGATATTATTCCCGGCTCTTCGATTAAAGCCGTTTATGAAGATTCTTTGAAGCAATATGAAGAAGTTCGTCAAATTGTTGAGAAAGCACGCAATATGGCATTGGATGCGATTGCTAAAAAAATGGGGAGCAAAAATATCATTATTAACCCAACATCATTTACCAGAAATGAAGTTCTTGAAGTAAATGGCGAAACTATTCAAACAGGAGACTTATCCCCTTACTCTGTTAAAACCTTAAACCTTAAACCTTCAAACCTTAAACCATCACTCTTCAACATTTCGCCCAAGTTACTCGAAAACAACTTCCTGCGTGTTGAACTTAACGCCGATGGTGACATCACCCGCATTTATGACAAAATCGCAGAGCGTGAAGTTCTCGCTGAGAATGAGATTGCTAATCAACTACAGGCTTTTGAAGATATTCCCATTAATTGGGATGCTTGGGATATAGAGATTTTCTACGACGACAAGATGTGGCTGGCAGAAGCGGCAACCTCCGTTAGCGTTGTGGAATCCAATGCTTTACGCGCAACATTGGAAATCAAACGCCGCATCCTGAACAGCGACTATATTCAGCGCATTTCTTTGCAACACAACAGCCCCCGTCTTAATTTTGAGACAACGATCCAGTGGCGAGAGCGCAAAATTCTCTTGAAAGTCGCCTTCCCAGTTGATATTCTCTCCCCGACCGCGACTTATGAAATCCAATGGGGCAATGTTGAACGACCAACACATCGCAATACCAGTTGGGATTGGGCACGCTTTGAGACCGCGGCGCAAAAATGGGTCGATTTAAGCGAAGGCGATTATGGCGTTAGCCTGCTCAATGATTGCAAATATGGACATGATATTCGCGATAATATAATGCGATTAACGCTGCTACGTGGCACAACTGCTCCCGACCCAGACGCGGATTTGGGAGAGCATCAATTTTCTTATAGTCTATATCCGCATAGCGGAGGTTGGGATGAGCGCACAATTGCTGAGGCGTACGCGTTAAACGATCCCATTCTTTTTTATCAAGCAGATGTTGATTTAACGAAAGCAAGTTCACTCAAGTGTGGAGCGGAGTCTTTCATCCAAGTGGATCAGCCGAATATCGTCATCGAAACAGTCAAAAAAGCGGAAGACGGTGAGGGATATATCATCCGGCTTTATGAAAGCCAACGCAAACGAGGGGCGTTTACGCTGACGACCAATTTCCCGCTCACAGAGGCTTGGCGTGCAAATATTTTGGAAGAAAATCTGGAAGAAATCCCTGTTAAAGGGCTGAGTTTGAAGTACGCGATTAAGCCCTATCAAATTTTGACCTTGCGTTTATTGCCTGCGATTTAGGAAAACAAAATGTCGGCGTTGCTCATTGAATATGAAAAAAGATTATCTAAACGAGATATTGATGCTGACCCAAACATAGAAAAAAAAGATTTCAGTTTTGAAAATTTGAAATTCAAAGCAAATGGAGAAATAAAGCCATACTTTGGCTTGACCTGTATCGTCTGGATAGACCCGAAAACAAAACTATATAAAGAGCTGGTAGCCTATCAAGGAGCTGTCAAAAAAGCATTGGAGAAGGCAGGACTGGTGGATTTCTTTTGTTTTCTAGACCCCAAACCTTTTCATATGACGATTTGCGATATTGTCGCCAGCCCGATGCCGATTCAATCGGAAAAAGCCAGAGTATTTATAGATAAAATTGGTGACGCGTTTTCTCGAACAGCGAAAACAGAAGCTATACATTGCCAGGTGAACGCTGTCGGGTTAGCGACTACCCTATCTGCTTTAGTTCGATTTGAAGAGAATGAGCTCTTAAGGGTGCTTGCTTTAGAGCAAAGACTAAAAGATGCCGCCCAAGTCAATTTGCGAAATTTTACTGGGCATATTAGTTTAGCCTATTTAGTTTCTGCCCCTGGCAATGCAACTGGCAAAATTAGAGAAATACTACGAGCTCATAAGCGCGCATCTTTTGGCAATTTGACTTTTTCTCAATTTGATTTGACATCTTTTACAGATATGAATACCTATATTCCTTTGTTGAGCATTGATTTTGAAGAGAATCAAATTACGCAGTATTAAGAGCGTGCGTCGTCTATTTCACAAGGTTAATTATGCAGATTTGCTTCATTGAAGACACACCCCTGCACGGCGGTACGCAAATTTGGGTTGCGGAAGCAATCCGATATGCGTTGGCGCAGGGAGAAAATGTGACCTTGCTTGCGCCAGAAAATAGCTGGATTGTTGAGCAAATGCGCAATACAAAGGCGCAGATTGCAAGCTATAGTTGGGATGATGTTGAAGAAAAAATATGGATAGATACGCTGAAAAATTGCGATATTGCACTTTGTACCGTGCATCCTCCGCGCGGCGATTTTCATTGCGTTCCTTTCGCAGCCAAAGTGATTCACGATGCTAATTTGGAAACGGTTTTGATACCAAAAACAGGAACAATTGTCCCTGATTACAAACGTGAATTTTATCAACCGAATGAAAATATCCGCTCTGCGGTGATTGCGATTGCAAAATTTACACAGCGTTATTTAATTGAGCATTATAAAATTTCGGCAGAAAAAGTCCATCTGATATATCAAGGCGTAGACTTAAGCCGCTTTAGCTCATCGCCAGAAACCCAAGCTGAAGCGCAAAAATGCTATCCATTGCCCGACAACGCCGCGCCAATTTTGGGCTGTATCGGCTCTTTTGAAGAGCGCAAGGGGCAGGCGCTTCTGCTCAAAGCTCTCTCGCTTGCAAAAAAAACCTTGCCCCATATTCATCTCTTGCTCGTTGGCGATGGCGTTGATGAAGACAAATTGCGGAAGCTGGTTAAGGAACTGGGTTTGGAGCAGAACGTCAGCTTTTACCCTTTCACCACGCAACCAGAACTTCTTTTTGAACGTGTGGATATGGTCATTTTGCCGAGCATTGCCAAAGAGGGATTGCCCAACGTTTTACTAGAATCTATGTCGATGGGAACGCCCGTCATCGCTCCTGATTTGGGCGGGATACCAGAAGTCATCATCGACGGGGAGACGGGCATTCTCCTCCCCGTCTCGGACGCGATTCTGCTCCGAAATGCGATTCTGCACCTTTGGCAGAACCCTGCTCTTCGTCAAAAGATGAGCATCAACGCGCTTCGTTTTGTGCAAAATAATTTTGATAAGAAAAATCAATTTGCTCGTTTTTTGAAATTCTTTCATCAGGTAAATACAACGTTATGATTAAATTAAAAAGAGTATCTGATAAACCGATTTTATCCCCAAATTCCGCTCATGAATGGGAAGCGACTGCCGTTTTTAACACAGCCGCGATCTACGATAATGGGCTGGTGCATCTAATTTATCGTGCTACGGACATCACATCGAATGGTCGGGATGGCAAATATATCAATAGCTTTGGTTATGCTGTCAGTACGGACGGGATACATTTCAATCGTCTTGAGAAACCAATTCTCGTCAACGATATTCCACAAGAAGCGCGTGGTCCTGAAGATCCGCGCATTATTAAAATTGGCGATACTTTTTATATGATGTACACAGGTTACGGTGGACGCTTTGGAGGTGATTATCGTATCAGTTTGGCAACATCCAAAAACCTGATTGACTGGCAGCGACATGGCGTCATGCTGGATGAGGCAAATAAAGACGCATCCTTATTTCCAGAGAAAGTCGGCGGGAAATATCTGATGTTCCATCGTCGCCCGCCCGATATTTGGCTGGCAGAATCAGATGATTTGAAAGATTGGGATAACCATCAATTAGTGATGAAATCTCTCCCTGATTCGAGTTGGGAAAACGAGAAAATCGGCATCGGTGGACCGCCAATCAAAAGAGAAGATGGCTGGTTGCTAATTTATCATGGCGTGAGCAAAGAAAAACGCTACAGTTTGGGAGCCGCCCTACTTGATCTCGCTGACCCCACAAAAGTGATTGCGCGACAAACCGAACCGATTTTAGAGCCAGAACTGGATTGGGAAGTTAATGGCTATGTCCCAAACGTTGTCTTCAGCTGTGGGCAAGTAATCATCGGTGATGAGCTATTTGTCTACTATGGCGGCGCAGATACGGCAATTGGCGTTGCAAAGATTCGAATGGATGAAATTGTTTTCTAAGAAATAGTGCATTGCATCTGCATTTGATGCGTTGCACTATTTCTTCTTGGCAAGCCGATGTGCAACACACTTTGAAAGTCAATGCACATCTACATATAATAAAGGATTTAAATCATGGCAAAAAATATCGGCGTTTTTCATTATCAAGTTGGTCGCACGGATGGGGTTTCTCTTGAATTAGAAAAATGGGTACGTGTCTTTGAAGAGATGGGGCATACTGTCCATCTTTGTGCAGGCGATCTAGGCTCAGCAGAGGGGACACTTATTGAAGAGATGTATCACCATATCCTCGCGATTGAGATACTGAATTACAATACCTTCAAAGAGTTGCGTGATTTCGATGACGACAGTTATAAGACAGAACTTGATCGTTGGGTGAGTATTCTCGAAGAAAAAATTCGCGCTTTCATCGTTGAGAAAAAGATCGATTTTATTGTCCCCCAAAATGTATGGTGCGTAGCGGCGAACCCGGCCGTGGGCGTTGCCTTGGAAAATGTACGGCGTGAGTTTGACATCCCCGCATTGGCGCATAATCACGATTTTTTCTGGGAGCGCAGTGGTGGCGTTTCCCTGACTTGTGCCGCCGCGATTGAATTGGCACAGATATATCTCCCGCCGCAGGATGAAAAAATCAAACATGCAGTGATCAATTCTTTAGCCCAAAAAGAATTGCGAAGGCGTAAAAAGATCGAATCTACCGTAGTGCCAAATATCTTTGATTTTTCTGCCCCAGCATGGGAAAAAGATGACTATAATACCGACTTCCGCGAGAAGATTGGTTTAAAAGAAAACGACATTCTAATTTTACAAGCCACCCGCATCGTGCCGCGCAAGGGGATTGAATTGGCGATTGATTTTGTTAAGGCTTTGGAAACCCCCGAGATGCGTGCCAAACTCAAGTTGAAGGGGTTATATAATGGACAGGGTTTTGATAATGATAGTCGTATTGTTCTGGTTTTGGCTGGCTACGCACGCGATGATATGACTGGCAAATATTTGCCAAAGCTGAAAGAGAAAGCTGCGCGTGAAGGCGTGGATATGATCCACATCGAAGACTTGGTGCACCATGAGCGCCAGATAGAAAATGGTGAAAAAACCTACTCGCTCTGGGATACTTACGTCTTTGCCGATTTCGTCACTTATCCTAGTTTGTGGGAGGGATGGGGAAATCAGCTTCTGGAAGCTTTTCGGGCGCGTTTGCCGGTAATGCTTTTTGAGTATCCCGTATACAACGCGGATATTGGGACGAAAGGTTTTCAGGTCGTATCGTTGGGAGCAGATGTTGAGGGCTACGACCAAAGCGGATTGGCACGGGTGCAAGCCCAAATCCACGTGCGAGCCGCCGAAGAGGCTGTCGAACTACTGACAAATCCAGAAGAACGTCAAAAAGCTGTCGAGCAGAACTTCCAATTAGGTCAAAAATATTATTCGATGGATGCTTTGCGCGATATTCTTGGTAAATTAATGAGCGATTGAATTTAAACTGCCTTGTAATGATGTGATTTTATTTGTAGTAATACCAATTGAGAGAATTTATGAATGCATTAGAAAAGAAATTATTCGACCATCTGGCTTTTCTCTACGGAGAAGAAAAAGCACCCGCTCTGACAGAACGCTTTGTCGCTTCGCTGAATAAAGCGCGAGAGCGGTACCCTGAGTTGACGAAATCTTCGGCAGAGGAAAAAGTGAGCGAGCGGGATGCAATTCTGATCACCTACGGTGACATGGTGCAAAAGCCTGGCGAAGCACCGCTGAAAACATTGGCATCTTTCCTGAAAAAATATTTGGATGATGTCATTAGCACCGTCCATATTTTACCTTTTTACCCCTACTCATCGGATGATGGTTTTTCGGTAATTGATTATCGGCGTGTCAATCCTGATTTTGGAGAATGGGAAGATGTCTCGAACTTAAGTGAAAATTTCCGCCTGATGTTTGATGCGGTCGTCAACCACACATCTGCAAAGAGTGCGGCGTTTCAAGGATTTCTGAAGGGCGACCCAAAATTTGAAAACTTTTTCACCGTTGTTGATCCCGATATCGACCTGACCCGCGTTTTCCGCCCGCGAGCAACACCGGTACTAACGCCTTTTGAAACGGCTGAGGGGACAAAACACGTTTGGACAACCTTTAGCGCAGATCAGGTTGACTTAAACTTTGCGAACCCCGATGTTCTCCTCGAAGTTGCCGATATTTTGCTTTTTTACGCTGCACATGGAGCGGAGTTTATTCGCCTTGATGCCGTCACATTTGTCTGGAAAGAAATTGGCACAACTTGCATTAATTCCCCGCATACACATCGTATTGTTCAGGCCATGCGCACCGTGCTCGATATGGTTGCCCCAAATATAGTCATTATCACCGAAACCAATGTGCCGCATAAAGATAATATTGCCTATTTTGGTGACGGCACTAACGAAGCGCAGATGGTTTATAACTTTGCCCTTCCCATTCTAACTTTGCATTCTTTCCATAAAAAAGATGTTCGCGTCTTGTCTGAGTGGGCAGCCACTCTCAGTTTGCCCTCTGATCAGGCGACTTTCTTTAATTTCTTGGCCGCTCACGATGGCATCGGCATGTTGCCGGTTAAAGACATTCTCTCTCTTGAAGATTTAGGCAATCTCGCGGCGCGCGCACAATCGCTTGGTGGCTACGTTTCCTATAAAAGTAATGAAGATGGTTCTCAAAGTCCATATGAGTTGAATATCAATTATCTGGACGCCCTCAGCGACCCAGTCGAAGTTAAAAAGGGCATAGATAATCTTGATGAACTTAATATCAATTATCTGGATGCCTTAAATAATCCTGATTCTCCAGAGCAAAACACCGAATTGATCGCAAAACGATTTTTGGCAACGCAGGCAATTATGCTGGCATTGCGTGGTGTACCGGGCATTTATTTTCATAGTTTATTTGGTTCAAAAAACTGGACAGAAGGCGTAGAAAAAACGGGGCGGCATCGCACAATCAATCGCCAGAAAGTAGAGCTTTCTCAAATCGAAGCTGAGTTAACAGACCCCACTTCACTTCGCCATCTAGTTTTTAACGGCTATAAAAAACTGCTCCAAGCCCGCATGAGCAACCCTGCTTTTCATCCATATGGTGCGCAGGAAATTCTGGATATTCATCCCTCCGTTTTTGCGCTCATCCGCACATCCTGCAATGGAAAAACGCGTACCCTTTGTCTCAATAACGTCTCCCGTCAAAATCTTGAAATCGCCGTTGATTTAACGTGGGATGCAACTTCGCTTACCGATATTCTCAACAAGAAAAGATTTTCCATCACGGATCAGCAGCTAAAAATCACCATTGCCCCCTATGAAATTCTCTGGCTCACAGAATAAGATTTGGATAGTCATCCCAACCTATTGGGGCGACGCAGATTCGGGAATCTACGATCACCCGACTCCATTGGATGAAGACGGGACGCTCGCCTTTCTACTTGATAGCCTCTGAGAGCAGGATTCTGTCTTCAGCTTTGGCACGTTAATTCTCGTCTCGACTACTGATCCAAAATATGAAGATGCAGCAGAAAAACGCATCCAAAAAATAATTGCGTCCTACACAGAAAAACTTGATATTCACATCGCAACACGTGAGACAGCACAAGCCATAGACCAAAAACTAAAAACGCAAAATATAGATTTGAAAATCGCATCCATGCGCGGCTACGCGGCAGTGCGAAATCTGCAACTTTTAATTCCCGCTATGTTGGGTGCCGAAATTATCATCGCCATAGACGATGATGAAGTTTTGCCAAGAAATTACTTAACACAAGCCCTAAAATGGATCGGGGGAGATTATGAAGGTGAAAAAATCACAGGAATCGCAGGGCCATATTTAAACGAAGAAGGAAGCCCCTATATTTCAGAAGCCAAAGAAATCAGCAATATCCTTGTTGATAAATCCATCTTCATGAATCAGACTATGCGCCAACTTCTCGCGCATCCTGATGAATTAACGAAAAGCCCGATGGCATTGGGCGGAAATATGATTTTCCATCGTGATCTATTTACCCAAGTCGGATTCGACCCTGCCATCACTCGCGGTGAAGATATAGATTATCTGATTAACGCGCGTATCGTTGGGCAATCTTTTTACTTTGACCCAAAAATGACCATCACCCACCTCCCGCCGCGAAATTTTGAAGCCCCCCAATATGCCAAAATGCGACAAGATGTGATTCGCTTTATTTACGAACGAGAGAAGCTAAATCTGTATCACCTCTCCGCCGATGAATTTCTTCCCTATCCTGGCGCGTTGCTCAACAATGATTTTATCCCCGCTGCGTTGGAGGCTTTACGCAAATCTGCTATAAAAGAAATGACAGAGAAATTTAGTGTACCAAAAGAAATTATCGACTTCTCACAGAATTACGCTAAAAAATATGCACCAAAATATATGAGATTTGCAAAAGACTGGGGGAGAGCAATGGCTTGGCTCAAAAGAGAAAGTTAAGCATTTTACTAATTCTCCCCATTTTTGGTTTTCAAAATGGGGAGATGTCTGCTAGGACAGAGGGGCAAGCAGCTCGATAGAGAAAACGCGTAATATGAGTATAGAAGATAATAATTTAAGAGTCTGTTTTTAGCAAAAAATGCTTTGGTAAACTTATCTCATGAATATTGCCATACTTCAACGCGAACTGGATGAAATTGAAAATTCTCAAAATCTTTTTGATGCACTCAATTTTCGAGCGCGCAAAGAAGCTCTTGACTTTGTGGCTGTAATAGACCGAATCGATACTGAGAATTATATGGACAACCCTAAGGGGGGGCGTTTAGAGCAACAGGCACGAGCATTGGCTAAAAAATTACAGGCCTTCAATAGCTCAATTGCCGAAGATTGGCATCTGCGTTTAAGAAATGAAAAGCCTACTCCCCAAGTGTTGCGAAAATGGCTGCAACCCTACTCGGATTATCTGCCGCATCAGTGGGGGCAGCCTTATTATGGTTACGAAAATCTTGATTTCTTGCTGGATGAAATTTTGCTTCCCCAACCACATCCGCAAGCCAGCTTGCCTCTACAGGAGGGCATGGTGCGCTATGAGTCAACGCCCGCCAGCGTGATCCTTGAGTTAACGGAACGAATCGCATTTACGGGTGATGATGTTTTTTATGATCTTGGCTCAGGGCTGGGGAAAGTAACCCTACTCGTACATCTTCTTACAGGCGCGCGCTCTATAGGAGTAGAGTTTCAGCCTGATTTTTGTACCTATGCAAGTAAAAAAGCAAATGATTTAAAATTAAATGGCGTGACCTATCTAAACGCTGATGCTCGTCACGTAGATTATGCGGATGCTACAGTCTTCTTTTTCTTTAATCCCTTTGGTGGCGATATTTTTCCCGCTGTGCTTGAAAGGTTGCAGTTGGAAATGCAAGAACGTGATATTTGGGTTTCTTCGTATGGCACCAGTTCACAACCTTTGTCGGAATTGCCCTGGCTTGAACGCATTCCGCCGATTAGCGAAAATGAGTCTGCATTGGCAATTTTTCGAGGACGTAGCTGATTTGGGCTTGTGGCGAGTGCAGAAAAACCCTCCTGGAATTCACCTGATAAATAAATGGGATGTTTCGAAAACTGCGGAAGATGATAATCCTTGGGTACAATAAGCTTATGAAAGATATTTTATCGAGAATCTTGCAAATTTCCTTATCCCTTTTTCTGCTATTTATGGGTACAGCTTGTAATGCTGAGGTGAGTACGCCAGTGTCTACGGTTACATTTACGCCCACGCAGGTGGTTATCATAACTGCCACACTCCCCTTGACACTGACCCCGTATCCATCCGCGACCGTTCCTGCTCTGCCCGTTATCGGTACAACACCTCAAATATCGGACTCTGCTCCTATAGCGGGAGCAAGCCCAACTATCGCGTTAGAAAGCGTTCCTATCCCATCTGCAACGCCCACGCTGATATTGGCAGCAGCACTTCAGGATGAAGATTCTTCCCAATCCCCGTCGGTGAACACTACGCTTTCAACATCTTCATTGCCTTCGTTCAATCATAGCAGTGATATTTCCTCACCCGAAGGAGATTTGGATGATTGGGTGCGCTTCTCGCTCGGCGGGCAAACTGGGCAAGAAACGATTGTTACGGTTGTGTTAAATTGCTCAGGAAATAGCAAGCTAAATTTGGAGCTTATTCAAAATGGTGTTCTCTTGCAAGGCTGGGGTGATATTAGCTGTGGACAACCCCATCAGTTGCTTTTATATCTTTATGTGGGCGCGCCTTATACGCTACGGCTCTTTCCTGCACAAGAAAATATTAACCTGAATTATATTGCTTATACGTTAAGCGTTCAATTGGCGAAATAGGGGAAAATCATAGAGAATTTCCGTAAAAGTGTACAGAAGAGCAAAAAGTATGAATGCTAATTCGGAGTAAAAGGTCATATTTTGTATATGATGTCTTTCACTACGACAAATTGGGGGATTAAAATATAATAGATAAATATTACCCAATTCAAAAGGATTAAAAAATGCAAATTACTCGACAAGCAGATTATGCAGTGCGTGCGGTCTTATACCTCTCTCGTTTGGGCATCGGAAACCGAGCTGCAACCAGCAAGATTGCTGAAGATCAGCATATCCCCCCTTCTTTTTTAGCGAAGATCGTTTCACAACTTTCTATTGCAGGTTTGTTGCATACTTCACGCGGCGCACGAGGCGGCGTGACTTTGGCTCGCAAACCAGAAGATATTACTCTTTTAGAAGTAGTGGAAGCCATTGATGGACCAATCCGCTTAAACGAATGTGCCCATTCTGGTGGCATGTGCGCTTTTGAGGATGATTGCCCTCTTACCTCGATTTGGCAGGACGCGCAACGAGATCTTGTGAAGCGCTTGAGTGGTGAAAACTTCGCAAAATTTATGAATAAATAATATTTATCCTGAAAGGGTGTTTTTTCTCAGGTTGTAAAATATTTATTCAAACCTATTCTGTTTTTATCAAATCAGAAACTAAGGTGTCAGGTAGATGAAATTTAAGATAGAATTATGATGTTCCTATTCAACGGAGAAAATTTATGGACATCTTGCATCTAATTGACCGCCTGGAAGAACTCTTCAACGAGAGTCGTGCTTTGCCTTTTACCCATAATGTTGTTGTGGATGAAGATCGTATGTTGGATATTATCGACCAAATGCGTATCGCGATTCCTGAAGAGGTGAAGAAAGCACAACAATTGCTCAATCAAAGTGATCGCATTTTGGCGCAAGCTGAAGAAAAAGCGAATCGAACAACTGCGTTGGCAAAAGAAAAAGCGGATGAGATGACGGCAGAAGATTCACTGATCCAGGAGGCACAACGCCGTGCCGATAATATTCTCGATCAAGCCCGCGCAGATGCAGAAGCGACACGTGCTGATGCTGATTCTTATGTAGTTGAGACTTTATCAAGTGTGGAGGATGAGTTGAGCCGCTTGCTCAACCAAGTCCATAATGGAATACGGGCGTTGCAAAAATAAGAGATCAAATAATTAGATATCAGAAAGGGCAGACATAAAGTCTGCCCTTTTTTTATCCTCCTAAAAACCTTGATATGAATCTCTCTTTTCAAATTCCTTGTTAATAAAAAGCTAAGACGTCCCATCTCTCCTCTCTGTTATAATCGCTTTTCGAGAGGAACCTATATGTTAAAGAAATTTGTAAATATTTTCGGGGGTGACCCCAACCAAAAACGAATAGAAGATTTGGCTTATATCGCCGATGAAATTAACGCGCTTGAGCCAAGTTTTGAAGCATTAAGCGATGCCGAGCTGCGCGCCAAAACGGATGAGTTTCGTGAAAAAATTCAAAATGCAGTCGAAGGCATTGAAGATAAAGAAGAGTTTTTTCTCGTTGAGCAGGAAGTTCTCAATGAGATCATGGCTGAAGCCTTTGCAACTGTTCGCGAAGCATCCAAGCGCACTTTGGGGATGCGTCACTACGATGTGCAACTAATTGGCGGAACCACCATTCATCGTGGCGAAATTGCTGAGATGAAAACGGGTGAGGGGAAAACACTCGCTGCGACTCTGCCCGTTTATCTGAATGCGCTGACAGGACGCGGCATCCACCTGATTACGGTTAACGATTATCTCGCTCGCCGTGACCCGCGCTGGATGGGACCCATCTACGATTTTCTTGGCTTAAGCGTGGGGATTTTGCAATCTGCCGCGACAACAGAGCATGGGAAGAAAGCCTATCTCTACGACCCCGCAAAAGAATCATCTCAAGAAGATCAGCATCAGCTTAAACTCGTAGACCGACAAGAAGCCTACGCCGCCGACATCACTTACGGCACAAATAACGAATTTGGCTTCGACTATCTCCGCGACAATATGGCGATGGTTTTTGAACGCCGCGTCCAACGTGGACATTATTTTGCGATCATTGATGAAGTTGATAATGTGCTCATTGACGAAGCCCGCACGCCGCTCATTATCTCTGGCCCCTCTCAAATTGATATGGGTGACTATACGCGGATGGCGCAAGTCGCCAGAAGTTTGCGGGAAGAAGATATTGAGATTAATGAACGGAATCGTAATATTGCGTTGACGGAAATCGGTATCACACATGCGGAGGAGTTGCTCGGCGAACCGATGAGCGATCCCGACCGACCCGAAGATGTGACCCCTGAACAAGCACGCCTGATGAGTTATCTTGAACAGGCTCTGCGTGCCGAATATCTCTTCAAACGCAATAAAGATTATCTCGTACAGGGTGGCAAAGTTGTTATCGTGGATGAGAGTACTGGTCGCTTGATGGCAGGACGTCGCTGGTCAGATGGTTTGCACCAAGCTGTGGAAGCAAAAGAAAACGTCAGTATTGAACCCGAAAACATTACCTACGCAACCGTCACTTTGCAGAATTATTATCGTATGTACGAAAAACTCTCGGGGATGACAGGGACTGCGTTAACAGAAGCTGAAGAGTTCGACAAGATTTATAAACTCGAAGTTTTGCCCATCCCGACCAATCTGGATCATCAAGCATCCAGTGAGAACTATTCTCTTGATGCGCGTACAGCCAAAGAAGAGGCGACGGGATATGAGTACACCTACTATCTTCCTTCAGGGTCAGGTGATGAAGCTACCCCTGAACTTTGGAAGCGGAAAGATTACCCGGACTCAATCTATAGAACGGTAGAAGCCAAACTCCGTGCAATTGTCAAAGAGGCTGCTCACTTTTATGTCATCGGACGACCACAATTGCTGGGGACAACGTCTGTTGAATCCTCGGATAGATTGTCCAGCCGTTTGCGTGCCGAGCCAGTTCGCCGTCTTCTGCAAACATTATTGCTTCGTTCTCGCTGGATGGAAGTAAACGATCGCTTTGAAGATGGACGTGCGATTGCCGAGTTGCAGCCGCTATACGCACCCCTTGAAGAACTTACGCCAACGATCTTGCGTGAATTCGCAAAACCTTTGGGTATGTCTATCAATCCCGCCGACCCAGAAAATCTCACAGCTTTATTTTATATTCTGGATTTGGAAGAAAAAGATACTGAACGTCTTCAAAGGCTGATCAAGGGAGGAGTTCCCCATCAAGTTTTGAACGCGCGCAAGCATACTGAAGAGAGTCAAATTATCGCAGGGGCAGGCGCATTTGGCGCGGTTACGATCGCGACCAATATGGCGGGGCGTGGTGTGGATATCAAACTCGGCGGCGATATTGCCGAAGAGATTCTCTCCACCGTGAATCGTGTTTTACGCAAAAATGATATAGAAGATTCCTATAATCTCACGCTTGAAGAACAGCGTCAGGTTTTGCTCCAACGAGATGATCTTGATTATGGGATCTACGAAACTGAAATCAAACATTTCCTCCAATACTTTGAAGAGATGGAGCATGTCAAAACTGTGGGCGGATTACACGTCATCGGCTCAGAGCGGCACGATGCGCGCCGTATTGACAACCAGTTGCGTGGACGTGCTGGCAGGCAGGGCGACCCTGGCTCCTCGCGTTTCTTCCTCTCCCTTGAAGATGATTTGATGCGTCTCTTCGGTGGCGAGCAGGTTGGTAGTTTGATGCAAAGACTTAATGTAGACGATACGCTTCCACTCGAAAATAAAATCGTCTCCAATATCATCGAGCAATCACAGCATCGTGTAGAAGGGGCAAACTTTGATACGCGTGAGCATTTGCTTGATTATGATAATGTGCTCAACAGTCAGCGTGAAAAAATTTACTCACAACGTGACCGTGTCTTCCTTAAGGAAGATTTGGGTGAGGATATCGCTGATATGCTCCGCATGGAAGTTGAAAACCGTGTCCATGCCGCGTTGGCAGATGAAGAGGAAGGTCCCTGGCGTTTGTTGGCATGGGTAGAAGGCGTTCAGCCCTCTTTTAGAGATCGCGATGATGAGATTTCCCCCTCTTTCGGAATAAAACTGCTCCTCAACGAATTAAAGGATGCGGAGAACCCCAAAGCTGCACTTCTCGAGCTTTTGCGTGAAGCTATTTCTGCCGAGCAGGAGCGTATTTTTACCGCGATTGAAACCGCCGTTTATCAAGCAAGTGATGGTTTTGACACGCTGCTTGAAGAACGTTTTGACCTCCTTGATACCTTCATCCAGAATCAGGGTGAGAGTGAAGAATTGCTTCGCCCGCAAGAGATGCTGGACTATCTAAATAGCTTGCTTGGTATGCGCTTGAAGCTAAGCAAAAACCAACTCCGCATTTTGGCTGACGACGCTTACGAACTTGAAGATGAAATACGCGAGATGATCGAAGCCCAACTTAAACAAGTCAATCTGACGCGCATGGTTTCGGCTATCGAGTTCCGTTTGGGGCAGCCGCTTGATGTCAATAAAAACATACTCTCTCATAAAAGCTGGGACGAGATAGAAAAAGAAATGGTCAACGCTGCCGACAAAACCCTTGAAGCGCGGCTTGATTCAATGGCGGGAGAAAACGGTCAGCTTGCTCGGGACCTCGAATCTGCTCTTAAACGGGAGCCTGTGGAGGTCTGGAGCGATACCGCAAAAGCCCGACTTTTGCTCGGTCTTGCGCAGGGTGCCCGTAAGGTTTTTGACCCCCGCACCCACCGTCAAATCCAACAAGTTTATGCTCGTTTTCAGTATATCTACCTGGCTGCGCAATATTTAGAAAATCGTGAACCTGAAGATTTGATCGCAGAGGTGATGGATCATCTCGATGCCGCGCAGGGTGCGCTTCAGAGTGCGTGGGGGCAAACAAAGTGGAATGAGGGATCAACTGCCGCGACACTCGCCGACTTTGGGCCTGCTTCCGCTATTTTGGCAGAGGAGTATGCTCAAGCAACACCCGCCAACCTCCCCGACGAAGAGCGTGAAACGCTGATCGAAGAATTGGGGCGTCTGCGTATGACGGATATTCAACGCCAGCTTTTGCTCAAGGCAATTACCGATCAATGGGTTGAATATCTGACAAAAGTTGAGGCTTTGCGTGTTTCAATTGGCTTGGAAGCCTACGCCCAACGCGACCCGCTGGTACAATATAGACGTCAGGCTTCTGAGATGTTCCAACTCTTACTAAGCGATATTCGCTCGCAAGTTGTCAGCCGAGTCTTTGCCTACCAGCCCCGTCGCTGGAATGCTAATCCGCTTGGCGCAACGGAAACCGTTTCTACCAGCGCAACACAGCAATCGAAGCCAACCAAAACAAAAAAGAAACGAAAGCGACATAAGAAGAAATAATCTTGTGAAGAGACTCGTGGTGCAACGCATCTGCCAGATGCAATGCCACCACGAAATTACCTAATAAGTGATCTGATTAAATAAATGCAAAATTACGCGCCAACCTCCTCTCTAAATATTTTCCTCGTCCTTCCAAAAGCGGAACTTCACCGCCATTTGGAGGGTTCGTTGCGGATTGAGACGATGCGCGATATTGCCAGCTCTCATGGGCTGACAGTGCCAGATAGTATTGTGCATCTAAGCGATTTGGTTCAGATCCACGATGAAGAGCCATATACTTTCACCAATTTTCTTGAAAAGTTTAAAACCCTGCGTCTTTTTTATCGCTCACCAGAAGTGATTGCACGCGTTACTCGCGAGGCAGTTGAAGACGCCGCACGTGATAATGTGCGTTATATGGAATTGCGCTTTACGCCCGTTGCCTTGAGTCGCGCTGAGCGTTTTCCCCTTCATGATGTGATGGATTGGGTTTGCGAGAGTGCAAATAAAACGGCTGAAAAATTTGACATCACGGTCAAGTTAATTGCAAGTGTAAATCGTCATGAAAGCCCGGAGTTGGCAGAGCAAGTTGCCTGGATTGCATCCAATTATCAAGACAAGGGCATCATTGGGCTGGATATTGCAGGCAATGAAGCGGATTTTTCGGGGAGACCCTTTGCGCCGATTTTCCGCGAAGCAAAGGAATCGGGGCTAAAGATCACTGTTCACGCCGGGGAGTGGGGCGGGGCAGGAAATGTTCGCGAGGCAATAGAAGTTTTGGGTGCGGATCGCATCGGTCATGGTGTGCGCATCATGGAAGACGAGAATGTAGTTGCCTTAGCAAAAGAACGTGGTACGGTTTTTGAAGTTTGCGTGACAAGCAATCACCAATCAGGTGTTACGCCTACGCTTAAAGAACATCCATTATCTCAAATGATTGAAGCTGGTTTGAAAACAACCATTAATACGGATGACCCCAGTATTTCTCGAATTTCTCTAAGTAGTGAGTTCCAAATGGCCAATGAGAAACTTGGTTTTTCTATGAAAATGCTAAAAGAACAAACGCTTAATGCGCTTAATGCGGCTTTTGTTTCAGAAGAAGAACGAGAAGGACTTGTCAAAGAGTTCAAAAAAGGGTTAGAATAGGGAGTGCAGTAATCAGTGTTCAGTATTCACTGACCAGTTAGGACAGCAAAGGCGCACCTTTGGGTTCTTCCATCTTTAGAGAAATTGATTAAGATGGAGAGAGCGCAAAGGTTTTTTTGTCTCTGTTGCTAGACCCGATGTACAGCGCATTTGCAAGATGCAACGCACATCTACATATTTTTCAAAAACCTTTTTACTCTGCTCAATAAGTAAAAAGACGAATGATGACGACCAGTACCAAAGCTAAAGGAGCAATCCCATGACCCAAGATAAGTTTAACGCTCGTGATACCCTCAAAACCAGTGGCGGTGAGTATGTATTTTATAGACTAGATGCGCTTGAGAAAGCCGGTTTAGTTGATTTGAAAAAGCTCCCTTTCTCGATTCGAGTTTTGCTCGAATCTGCCTTGCGGCAAATGGATGGGAAATCAATTACCGATGAGGATGTAAAACGTATCGCGGCGTGGACACCGAATGGTGAACGCCCTGGTATCCCTTTCAAGCCCTCACGCGTGGTGATGCAAGATTTCACTGGCGTGCCCGCTGTTGTTGATTTAGCCGCGATTCGTTCGGCTGTTGATAGATTGGGCGGGGATGCTTCCAACGTGAATCCGCTTGTGCCGGTTGATTTGATTATTGACCACTCTGTGCAAGTAGACTTTTTTGGCACACCAGATGCCCTCCAGCGCAATACCGAAATTGAATATCAGCGCAATAAAGAACGCTACGAATTCCTAAAATGGGGACAAGAAGCCTTCGATAATTTCCGCGTTGTACCCCCATCCACAGGGATTATTCACCAAGTTAATTTAGAATCTCTCAGCCAATGTGTGCCCGCCCGCGAGATTGATGGCGAACTTCAAGCCTTTGCAGATACGCTCGTCGGCACAGACTCACATACCGTGATGATTAACGGTCTCGGCGTACTCGGCTGGGGCGTGGGCGGAATCGAAGCCGAAGCCGCTATGTTGGGGCAAGCCATTGATATGCTTCTGCCTGATGTCGTTGGCTTCAAACTTTTTGGCGAGATGCAGGAAGGCGTCACTGCTACTGATCTCGTGCTGACCGCTGTGCAGATGCTACGTGAAGAAGGTGTAGTTAGTAAATTTGTCGAATTCTATGGTCCAGGTCTCGATAGTATGTCACTCCCCGACCGCGCAACAGTTGCTAATATGGCTCCAGAATATGGCGCAACGATGGGTTTCTTCCCCGTTGACGAAGAGACTCTTAATTATATGCGTCTTACTGGTCGCTCGGATGAAGCGATTGAACGCACAAAAGCCTATCTCACAGAACAAAGCTTATTCCGCACAGAAGATACGCCCGACCCAGAATATACGACTACGCTAACCCTAGATTTATCGACAGTGGTGCCCTCGCTGGCAGGACCCAAACGTCCACAAGATCGAATCGCTTTGTCCAATATGCAAGAAGCGTTCAAGAAGGCACTCACATCCGAAGCAGGGTTGCACGGATTCGGACTATCTGAAGAAGATCTCAAGAAAACCGCCAAGATCGGCAAAAATGGCGAAGAGTATGAAATCGGTCACGGCGCATTGACCATCGCCGCGATAACATCCTGCACAAATACATCGAACCCCTCGGTTTTGGTGGGCGCAGGATTGGTGGCAAAAAAGGCACTTGAACTAGGCTTAGAAGTTGCACCGCAAGTAAAAACATCGCTGGCTCCCGGCTCACGCGTGGTCACAGAATACCTAAAACAGGCAAATCTGCTCGAACCGCTCGCCAAATTGGGCTTCGGCGTGGTTGGCTACGGCTGCACAACCTGCATCGGCAATTCGGGTCCGCTCCCCAGCGAAGTAGCAAAAGCGATCACCAGCGAAGACCTGATTGTCTCGGCGGTCACCTCGGCAAATCGCAATTTTGCGGGGCGCGTGCACGCACTCGTGCAAGCCCATTATTTGGCATCACCCCCACTCGTGGTCGCCTACGCGCTGGCTGGCACGGTCGATATCAATCTCGACACCGACCCCATCGGCACGGGCAAAGATGGCAATCCCGTTTATCTCAAAGACCTGTGGCCCAGCACCAAAGAAATTATGGACGTGGTGGCAGAATGCGTAACTTCTGAGATGTTTACAGAGAAATACGCCGAAGTCTTTGCGGGAGACGATTTGTGGAGTGGGATTGAAGTAAGCGCGGGCGATATTTATCAGTGGGATGAGGCGTCAACATATATCCATCACCCACCATTTTTCCAAGACGTGACCTTGGGCTTGGCACCGGTTGTCAACATCGAAGGGGCAAAAGTCTTGGGATTGCTAAAAGACTCCATCACCACAGATCATATCTCCCCGGCTGGCAATATCCCCGCAGATGGACCTGCGGGCAAATACCTGCAAGAGCGCGGTGTAAAAGTGAGCGATTTCAACTCCTTTGGCTCCCGCCGCGGCAACGACTTGGTGATGGTGCGTGGCACCTTTGCCAATATCCGCTTACTCAACCAACTTGTCCCCGGCGTGGAGGGTGGCTATACCCGCTATCTCCCCGCTGATGCGAAAATGTCCATCTTCGATGCTTCCGTCAAATATGCCGCAGATAAGACTCCGCTGGTTATTTTGGCAGGCTCCGAATACGGCAATGGCTCTAGCCGAGATTGGGCGGCAAAAGGGACTCTGCTCCTCGGCGTAAAAGCCGTCATCGCCAGTGATTTTGAGCGCATCCACCGCTCCAACCTGGTCGGGATGGGCGTACTGCCCCTCCAGTTCGCCAATGGCGCAAGCTACGAATCACTTGGCTTGACTGGCGAAGAAAGCTTCGACATTCTCGGTCTAGACGATGATTTGAAGCCGCTCAGTGAAGTGAGTGTGACAGCAACCGCCGCCGATGGCGCTAAGACAGAATTTAAGGCAAAAGTTCTGCTAAATACTGAGATTGAGGTAGATTATTATCGCAACGGCGGTATTTTGCACACGGTGTTGAGGAATATGGTGAGGTAGGTTTGTAGAAAGAAGTAATGAGTAAAAGGACAGACCGGCGTGAGCCGGTCTGTTTTTGCTTCTAATTTAAAGAAGCATCCTAACAAGGCACTTGTTAGGTACTAACTGTTTCTTTTTCCTACTTGTCCTTTGTGTACTCTCCCCATTAGCTTTTTCAATATATATTCCGCGAGGCGCTCAGTTGATAAAAATTGTGATTCCCCAGAATCAACCCAGCCAACATTTTCCGTCCATTTTCTATCAAAGTTAAATTTCGATTTTGATACTTGTTTGGGTTTTTCAAGGAAATTCCTGCCAGACCTAGGAGGCAGACCATTCCAAGTGGAGATGCTAAGATATGACCTATCAAGTGTGTTCCATGAAGAGTAATTCCAATCTATGGCTAAACAATATCCAATTGCACAGATGTCCATCTTTCTATCATTTACTCGTTTACAATTGATTTCAAACCCAGATTTTCCCCTTATTTCAGCAGATATTGACTCAAAAAAAGCAAACAAATTATTTACTTCTTCGAGTGCTGCTTTCACTCCTTCTATTGAATTGAGAAAGGCCTTACGCGCAACTTCGGCATCAATTTGACGTTGCATACGTGCAGCTTTGTCAGTTGCTGATTCTTCTCGTGGTTCTCCACCTGCTTCTTGTACACGCGCCTCGATTACACTGGCAGCACCTTCTAAACCCCATCGTTTAAAACCAACCCATAACTGTGTTTTTGGAAGCCATCTTGGGAGTTTTGCTGAGTCTTCAACTGGTATAAAAATAACGAAAGCATAACCTTCTTCATATGCCCTATTTCTTATTGCGGTTTCTTCTATCCTAGTCCATGGGGAATCACCCCATTCATTACGATAAATAACGACAACAATTCTTGATTTTTGACTAAATATCTCATTAAATGACTGCTCACCATCAGTACCTGCTAACTCTTCCTGTCGTTTAGAATATAGAAATGTGGATAGTCTATCTTGTAGCAAATCATTTAGTGCTGTAGCGATAGCTTCATCGTCTTTTACAAAGGAAAACGCGACTTCATATTCATATCGCTCATCTGCCATCTCTAATATGCTCCTTACTCATGGTACCTAATTAGTTTTTATAAAGCCCATATCCTGCTAGAGCGGCACCTTGGATTATGTCAATAAAGAGATTATACGGCATTAAATTCTCAACGCGGTGCGCAATTTGCGGTGTCCGCATGGACGTAAACGTCCACGCTCAAGGCTCAACCCCGCTAAAGCGGACTCTGTTTTTTGAATTCGTGTCATTCGCCCAATTCGCGTAATTCGTGTTGAAAAAATCCGTGCTTTCAGTGAATCGCGATGTGGGGATGCGATACTATCTCAGTCGCTTTCTTTTCGATTTTTTTCCTTGAAAGCTTCCCATTCTTCCCAATCCATATCTCTGCCCGGGAAAACAGGGTTTTCAATCGGCCATACCTGCTCTATCCAATCACGCAGAAAACTGCCGACTTTTTCGTCGAGGCCTTTGGCCTTCTCGCTGTCGATCACCCAATAATAGACCTGCGAATCATAGACTTTTCCGCGCCAAGGGTAAATATAGACGCAGCCGATACAGCTGCTTTCGTCCACATTTAACATGGTGTAGGTAAAACTCTTCCGCTGATCAAATTCCTCTTCATGATATTCCAGGTCTTCGTAGTTGGCTTCCAGCGTCATATCATCCGCGGGCCAATCATCGTCTTTCTGGAATATCTGACGCAGACTCACCTTGCTCGACATGACTGCTTCATAATCCTGTTCAAGATCTTTGGTCGTCAATTTTCTGAGAATGAAATCATCGGTTTTAATCGGCTCCGGGACTTCAAATTCAGGAGGGACAAAGGGTTTTTCCATTTCAAATCTCCTTCTTCTTAGAAAGAATAATAAAAGAAATTATACGGGATTAAATTCTTAATGCGGGGTGCAATTTTGGCGTGGATGCTCTTTGTATGAATGTGCGCAAAAAGCTTGGTAATTAATTATAATATGATAGGCGAAGTCTAAAAAAGAAATTTAGTGAGGAGGCAATATGGCTATAGATGAACATTTGGAGATATTAGAAGAAGGTGTGCTTGCCTGGAACACTTGGAGAGAGAATCATCATGCCATCACTCCAGATTTAAGCGGGGCTAATCTGCGTGAAAAAGACTTAAGGGGGATAAATTTTCGCCGAGCAAATCTCCGCGACGCAGATTTGCATCAAGCAGACTTGGCAAAGGCAAATTTGCATAAAGCAGTTTTGCGTGATGCAAATCTTTATAAAGTCAATTTGGAAAATGCCAATATAAAACAAGCCGATTTTAGGCGTGCCAACATGCGCGGTGTGAATGCACAAAATGTAATTGCCAGCGGTGCATATATGAAAAGAGCCAATTTGAGTAAAATCAACTTCTCAGGAGCTAATTTAACCAACGCTCAATTGGAATTAGCTGAGATTAGCGGGGGAGCAAGCTTCAATAAAGCAAATTTAAACTATGCTGTTCTCATCAAGGCGAATCTCAAAGATGCAAATTTTATCGAGACTACGCTAGTTAATGCTAATTTCCATGAAGCTAATTTAGCAGGAGCCCATTTTCGTGGTGCAGACCTGACCTCTGCAAATCTAACTGAAGCAGATTTGCAAGGAGCTGATTTCACTGAAGCCCACCTTTATGAGGCAAATTTGAGTCAGGCTTCAATTATAAAAACAAAACTTGAGCAGGCATACCTAGATAGATGTAGAGTATATGGTTGCTCTGTTTGGGATATCAGAGGGGAGCCTGCTTCACAAAAAGACTTGCTAATTTCTGATAAAAATGATGGAGATATTACTACAGATGATGTTGAAGTTGCTCAATTTATTTACTTGATGTATGACAATAAGAAAATCCGCAATATAATCAACTCTGTCACATCAAAGGGGGTGTTAATTCTAGGGCGTTTTTCTCCCCCAGAAAGAAAGGTGGTACTCGATGGTTTGCGGGAAAAGCTACGTGAATTTAATTTGCTACCAATTGTCTTTGATTTTGACCGCCCTGTAGACAAAGATTACACTGAAACTGTACAAACACTGGCGGGGATGAGTTTGTTCGTTATTGCAGATGTGACTAGTCCAAAATCCATTCCTTTAGAACTAGAAGCCACTGCAAAACAATTTAAAATTCCATTTTTGCCAATCCTTGATACCAGTGTAGATGAGTACTCTTTTTCTATGCTAATTGACTTGCAAAAGAATTTTCATTGGGTATTAAAAACACTTGAATATAAATCAAAAGAGCGTTTATTGGAAAATATTAAAGTCGCAATAATTGATCGCGCTATTGCAAAGCATAATGAATTACGGAAAGAAAAGGCAATGGAGACAAAAACATTAACGATTGATGATCTGCTCCATAATTAGTAGCAGTTGGATGTGATTTCAAGCTGGGGTTTGCTGAATAGGTTTTAAGAAAGCGAACTATGTGTCCGCGTTTTGGATTAAACTAAAGAATCCTTTTTACGCCATGCCACCAGCGTTCCATAACCGCCAATAAGAAAAATGCTGACGATGAAAATGGTATAGTCGATCGCTGAAAAATGAGACCAGTCTAAAAATTCAGGATAACGGATCAGACTAATTATTTGTAAAATACCGTAGATTGTATAACTTAGCATCATCGGGAAGAGACGACTCCAATCATTTTCCCATGAAGCGTGCAGGG
>JABGOQ010000120.1 GCA_018645405.1 Anaerolineae bacterium
TTGCCGATCCGCATCTCTCTTTGTAAATATTTATGAAACTGTCTGGTGGCTAGTTATTTTTCTTTTGTTGGGTGAGAATTTTTCTCTTAAATTTGGCTTCTTTTCCAAAGTTGAGAAGTAGACCGACTTCAAATTGGGTGGCTTTAAGGTAATTGACCAGTTGTGCTTCATGAGCAGAGATAAGTTTTTCTGCGGCTTTGAGTTCAACGATAACAGAATCTGAGACGAGCAAATCGGCAAAATAATTGCCAACATTTTCTCTTTGTAATATACCTGAATGGGAACTTGCGTCTGGACTTTTAATCCCTGTTTTTCTAATTCTATAAGAAGTGCATTTTCATAAACCTTTTCAAGAAAACCATAGCCGAGAGTGTTATAGACGGTGTAAAAAGCATTGATAATTGCCGAAGTGATTTCTTTATGCAATAACATTTTTTCTCCTGTCCAGAACGCCGCTTTGCGGCGTTCATAAAATCAGCTTTTATCCGCGTAAATCCGTAAAATCTGTGAAAATCCGCGTTCTATCTTTTATAGGTTTTCCAAAACATAATTTGCAATATCATCAATTTCAATCAACGCTTTATCGTTTTCAGCGCGCATTTTGATTTCAACAGAATCTTCCTCTAGGGTGCGTTCACCGACTGTTATTCTGACGGGGCAACCGATAAGGTCTGCATCGTTGAATTTTGTACCAGCACGCGCATCACGGTCATCGAATAAGACGGTGAAGCCAGTATTTGTCAAATTCAAATATATATCTTCGGCATCAGAGCGAGTGTCTATCTTTTTGCTGGGGAGCCAGACCAAATGAATATCGTAGGGGGCGATTGTGGGAGGCAAAATCATGCCATATTTATCATTATGGCTTTCGGCTACTGCGGCAAAAATCCGACCGAGATCGACCGTCCAGCTTGAGACCCAAGTGGGCTGACCTTTGCCATTTTCATCGGTATAGGTGGCATCGTCTGCTGGTTGAGCAGGAGATGTTCCGACCAATTCTATGCCTTCGGCTGCTACTAGGGGTGAGTTACATTTAGGGCAATTATCACCAGCTTTCGCTAGGGCTAAATCGGTGACGATGTTGGCGGTGTAATCACGCTCATAATTGACGTTGCGGAGGTGGAAACCTGCTTCATTTGCCCCAGCAACGAGATTTGTTGATTGCGGGATTAAATCATCCACTATGACCAGCACGCCCTTTATCCCCACGGGTGAAGCGTAGCCAGGGACGGCACCCACAGCCGAAATTTCAGAATCCGTTGCAGGGCGCAAATCCGATGCTTTGAGAGCAGAGATCAACTTAGCTTCGCTCAAATCCATATCGCCGCGCAAAATGGCGAAGACGAGTTTTTCTTCACCATCTATTGTAGCGGTCATAAAAACGGCCTTCGCCGTTTTTTCTTTGGGGATATTCAGCAACGTTGCCAATGCTTCAATGGTATGCGCATCGGGCGTGACGACTTTTTCTAGCTCACGAGCATCTTCTGCTGAGAGTGCGCTCTTCGAGCGGCGTGCAAATTCTTGCGTATCTAAATAATCACATTGCGTGCAGTGAATATAATCTACGCCTGCATTTTCAGCGATGAAAGCTTTTCCGCCACAATCCGTTTCTTTGGCATCTAAATCAAGTTTGTCAAAGAAATCTTCGATAATGCTTGCAACCATTTTCTGAAATTTGATTTGTGTTTCTTCTGATTCAGCCAAAACATGGATGCTAATACTCGGAGAGTGTGCCGCGCCAAATAATCCCAAGCGAGGATGCGCTTCTTGCTCTGTCTCGTCAAAAGAATAGAGAATTTGCGGTAATTCTTTATAGGATTGGATATTCCCCGACGCGAGTTGGGCGATATTTGCGTGTGCGCCAATTTCTTGCCCGCCACGCGATTCCATTTCGTGACGGATTCTGGCTCGCAGTTTATTCAGCGAACGCGTAGCGAGGGGCAGAGTGACGAAATTTCCATTATCAGCGGCGCGGATATAACCTCCGCGTGCCATGAGTTGGTAGGACTTTGTTTCCGCGTTTGTGGGGGCTTTGCGAAGAGTGGGGCCAAAAAGTTCTGATAGTTTCATAAAATCCTTTTTCATCGTGTGGTAGCAATATAAATCTTGTTTTACGATGATTTGTTGATATAACGAGGGCAAGCCCAAGGTCAAGAGCGAAGCGGAGCAATTATACCCAAGAAAAACCCCTCGTTTGAGGGGTTTTCTCTTTTCTATTTCGCATCCGCATTATTCTTTCAGAGATATTTTTATTCAGGTTTTTCTGAATTTTTCTTCCAACGCATTAAATCGCGTTTGAGACGATCATTGCTCCATTTTCCGCGTTGAAGTAATTTACTGTAATAGCTTTCGTGACTCTTGATCTTAATTTTTTTACCATCAAAATCAATTTTCTCTTGCCAGCAACTCTCATCATAATCTCGAATAGACATTTCTGTCCCTTCGCAATCAAATTTCTCATGCCATGGTTCAATTTTATGCTCGGGGAATTCTATTAGTATCCATGGCTCATAGCCCTCAACTCGTTTCGCCCTTTCAAGCACGCTGGCGTGAATGGTGGGGGTGCCAAAAGTTTTCTGCGCACTCTTGGGCCATGTTCTTTGCATGCCAGGATATGCCTTGCCTGCACCAACTCGTGGCAAATGCCATGCATCGGTTGGATCTGGTGCAATACAGAAGTTCCAATATTTTGTAGACCTAAAGAAAATTTTGACCCCATGCGCCACAGCCTTTTGCACCATCCACTCCAGCGAAATATCAGATAAACCCGGCTCCTGAAATCCACCACCCACATCTGTATGAGAACCACTAAACCAAACCTGCTCAACTTTCTGGTATTTTTCGTTGAATGAATTCCAGATCGTTGGCTGAAACCATTTGCGGTCATCATCAATCGAGAGTGCCTGATACGCATGGAGCACAGTGGGATGCAAAGCAAAATCATGGTAGCGATGCTTCCAACCGGGGATGAAATTTACAAATGTATCGATCACCGCACCTGGCACGCCCAAAGCGGGGACAGTATCCCAGACACCTAAAAATTCGATGGATGCCCACTGGTTGGGATGCTCGTGGACAAATCTCTCTGCTTTTGCATTTAGGGATGAACCACGCGAGAGTGCGTCCGTGAGTGGATTTGCTTCCACTATTTTAGCCAACTGCTCTGCCAAATATCCTTTTTCGTCTTCTGCGCTTTCGTTATCCCTTTTCTCGCTCCCTTTTTTGTAGAGGTTATAAGCCTGTTTGATCAACTCAGGGCGCGACTTTGGCATAATCCCAAAATAATGGATAAAATTTGCCAAACTTCTGACTGTTGCAGCCCCGCGGCTAAAGCCAAAGAGATAAATTTTGTCACCGGCTGTGTAATTTTCATAAATGAATTGATAGCATTGCAAAAGATTCTCTGAAAAGCCTGCCCCTGCAAGACTCCCTGTAATCTTATTGGTATCTGTGCCAATCCCCCGATCATAAAAAACGATTTGGCGGTCTGTACGGTCTTCCAACATCCGCATCAATTTATATACATTTGTATCATGCCCCTTACCACCCTCCTGCCCTGTGCCATCGGATAGAACAATGATATTTTTCGCCATCGTGCCCTCTTTTATTCTAATCGGATAAGATATGTCTATTATTGCATAAAAGAGAGTCCTATGCAA
>JABGOQ010000195.1 GCA_018645405.1 Anaerolineae bacterium
TGGTTTCGCAAACCCAGAGGATACCCCATGAC
Organism: Anaerolineae bacterium; assembly: GCA_018645405.1. Classification (GTDB taxonomy): domain Bacteria; phylum Chloroflexota; class Anaerolineae; order Anaerolineales; family Villigracilaceae; genus Desulfolinea. Next base: position 33 of record JABGOQ010000195.1, read on the forward strand.
TAACTAGCACCAAAGGTTAATAAACTCCCCGCTATAGAAGACCCCCGTGATCTTACCCTTGCTGAAGAAAAAATAGTAAAGCCCTCCAATGAGATTAAAGAAATTATCCATATCCTGCAAAATGGCGGCACCTTCACAGAAGAGACCCCTGTAAATTTTGATACCACAGATGAAATTAAAAACACCTTCACCTATACAAGAGAAGATCAAGGTTACGCTGTTGAAGCATTGGAACTTTTGCCGCGCATTCTCGATCTAGAAAATACCGCTACAAAACTGATTTCTATAGTGGATGAAGGACTCGGCGAAACCGCCCCCGACCTAAAACTTGCTACCGCAAAAGAAGCATCTTTTCTGCTGAAACAAGCCGAAACCTTCCTTCTTCGCTCGAGAGAAAGTGCCAACAGAATATACTACAACAGCAATCTTAAAATGCAAGAGATTGTCAGTGAAGAAACCCAGGTTCTCAAACAAATAAGAATAATGAGCACCATCGTCACGATTAGCATAATCCTCTTGGGGGGAGGTTTATCCGTCTATGTTTTAAGACAAATTAGTGGTTTGATAAAAACACGCGATCAAGCCGAATCACGCTATCGCACCGTAGCAGATTTCACCTACGACTGGGAGTATTGGCGCGCACCCGATGGGAAATTACTCTACGTCTCTCCATCCTGTGAGCGTATTACCGGATATTCTGTCAACCATATCCTCGACCATCCAAATATTCTTCAAGAAATTGTTATAGATGAAGACAAAGAGATTTTTGCGCAACACGGGCTTGAAACAGAAAGAGAGCATGCCCCTAAGGAAGTTCGCTTTCGGGTCAAACGCAAAGATGGGGAAGTGATCTGGATAGAGCACACTTGTCAACCTGTAATCACTTCTACAGGAGAATTTGTCGGCTATAGAGCAAGCAATCGCGACATTAGCGAAAGAGTGGAGGCAGGAGCTTCTCTGCGAGAAAGTGAAGAACGCTACCGCCTGCTTGCTGAGAATATGAGCGATTTCATTTGGATAATGGATTTAGAGAGCTTCAAGTTATCCTATGCCAGCCCCTCAGTGCAAGAACTTTTAGGATATACCCAACAAGATGTCCAAAAACGCACCATAGCAGAAAGGCTATCTGATAAATCTCTTAATTTGGTTTGGGAAACTTTATCAGAAGAAATTGAAATCAATCAAAAAGGTGGAGACCCTGATCGAACACGCATTATAGAAATAGAGATGCTTCATAAAGAAGGGCATATCGTGCTTTGTGAGACCACAGCTCGTTTTTTATATGACGATGAAGGGAATCCAAACGCCGTATTGGGCGCAGCACGTGATATAAGCGCAAAGGTTCAAGCAGAAAACGCCCTCCGTGAGAATGAAGAACTATATCGCTCCCTCGTTGAAAACTCTCCAACCGGCATTCTTCTAGCAAGCCCAAAAGGTGAGATTATCTCAGTTAACGAAGCCACACTCAAAATTATAGGTTCACCTTCTAAAGAGGCGACAAAAAAAATCAATTTGCTCACCTTCCCCCCCATTGCGATGAGTAGTTTTGCCCCAGATTTTCAAACTTGTCTCGCTACCGGAAAAAGAGTAGAAAACCAAATGGCATATACAAGCAAGTGGGGGAAAAGTGTTTATGTTCGCTATGCCCTTACATCCATTAGTGGAGCCAAAGAAGATTTGCTGGGTATCCAGGTTCTCCTTGAAGATATTACCGAGCAGATTGTCAATAGAAATGATATTCAAGAGCAACTCAAAAACCTTGCCACGATTAATGCCATCAACACAGCCATCATCACCCGCACAGACCTTGACCAAATGATCGTCAATGTTGTTGAAGAAATTGCTAAAAACTTATCAGTAGACTCTGTCGATTTGCTCATTTTTGATGAACATAGACTCACGCTCACCTGCGCTGCGCAATATGGTTTCAAATCTCCTGCTGGAGATAAAAAGACGGTTTTACGTGTTGGTGAAGGCTATGCCGGCGAAGCCGCTCTTAGTAGAAAAGCTGTGGTCGTTGAAAACCTTAAAAATAAAGATCAGATGGATAATGTCCCGAGTCGTTGGCAGGAAGAAGAATTTCTAAGCTATCACGGGATTCCGCTACTCGTAAAGGGGGAGCTAAAAGGAATTTTGGAAGTTTTTCACCGTTCTGAAGAAAATCGAGATCAAGCGTGGATGGCTTTTCTCGAAAACCTTGCCCAACAAGCAGCGATTGCCATTGATAATCATTTTCTGCTTGATGCGCTACGCGGCTCAAACTTGGAGCTTGAACTCGCTTATGAAACGACCCTTGAAGGGTGGGCACGCGCTTTAGAACTGCGTGACTATGAAACAAAAGGACATACCGACCGTGTTGTTCAGCTCGCGCTAGATTTGGCACAAGAGCTTGGTGTTGCTGGTGAAGAATTAACGCATTTTAGGCATGGTGCCTTATTGCACGATATAGGAAAAATTGCCATATCAGATACGATTTTGCTAAAAAAAGGCCCTTGTACGCCAGAAGAATGGGATTTAATTCAACAGCACCCCCAATATGGGTATGATATGTTGAAAGATATCCAATATCTCAAACCTTCGCTCGATATCGTTCTTTATCATCACGAAAAATGGGATGGAAGCGGATACCCGCGTGGGTTAGAGGGAGAAGGCATCCCATTTTTAGCGCGAATCTTCGCCGTGATAGATGTTTGGGATGCGTTAGTTAATGACCGCCCTTATCACAAGGCATGGACAGAGAAGGAAGCGATTGCTTATATTCAGGAAGAAGCTGGAAAACATTTTGACCGGCATGTCGTGAAAGCTTTCAAAAAAATTATAGGATAGGGAAGGATATATGATGAGGAAATGGTTTTTTCGACGAGTGGTACTAAGTTGGGTGCTTATCTTTTTGTTAATGGCGGGATGGTATACCGTTTTTCAACAAGAAGAGGCTTTGATCGAAACAAATATAGTTGCCTACCAGCAAACCGAATTAGAGATTGTTCGGGCTGCAGCGCAAGGTGTAGAGTCGTATGTTCGCGACCAGACCGAGGCGCATCAGCGCACAGATATATCTGAATTTGAGCAGGAAATTTTCAAGAAATTTATTATTCCTATTCATTTATTAGAAAATGGTGATGCCTGGATTTATGCTCCTGATTATGTTGTCTTTGATTTGAGTGAAGATTTTCCTGATGAATATTTTGGGAAAAGTATGGCAGAGATTTTCGAGATTCAAAAAGTTAACGGTGCCAGCCATTACGAAGAGATGACTGCTGATATAAAGGTAGCAAGAGAAGGACAAGGGTGGTACATCTGGTTGCCTGAGAAGGGCAAAGAAATCGCAGCCTGGACTCCTGCTCGGGTGGGGGAGTATGTCTGGATGATTGGCCTATCCACCCCCCTGTCTGAAATTTTAGAATCTACTGGCGCGGCAGAGCAAATCCGCATCCTGAAAATGAATATGGGCATAGAGACCCTTGCTCTTTTGATGATATTTTTGATGTGGGTATCTGTCTCAATACGTCAAGATCGGGCAGAGAGAGCATTAGAAAAAAGTGAAATTCGA
>JABGOQ010000112.1 GCA_018645405.1 Anaerolineae bacterium
ATCTGTTTTACTCATATCATCTCCCTTGTTTCTAATACAAACACCCTCAATGCGTCTGGAGCCTATGTGATTTTCCATGCTTCCGACTTCACTTCACTCAGGGTGCCTGAACCAAGCATGTAACCAGAGTAGCAAATTTAAAAGTGTTTGTCAACTGTTTTCCGCCCAAAGTGAATATGCCGCCCTCTAATAAAAGATCTAAATTTCCCTTTTTTGCAATTGAAACCCTACCGATACTTCCTTACTACCAAAACCGAATTATGCCCACCAAAGCCAAAGGCGTTATTGATGGCTATCTCTACTTTCTTCTCTCGTGCTTGATTAGGGACATAATCTAAATCACATTCAGGGTCAGGGGTTTTGTAGTGGATGGTGGGAGGCAGAATGCCATCTTGTATTGCTTTCACACAAAAGATTGTTTCTAATGCGCCAGTTGCGCCCATCATGTGCCCCGTCATGGATTTTGTGGATGAGATTAGCGTTTTGTAGGCTTGCTCACCAAATGCGTATTTAATTGCTTTGGTCTCGGTGGCATCATTGAGCGGGGTGGCTGTGCCGTGGGCGCTAATATAGCCAACTTCATCTGGATGAACTTTTGCGGAGACGAGCGCGTTTGAAATTGCTGTTCCGCCCCCAGAGCCATCTGACGAGGGAGCAGTGACGTGGAAAGCGTCTGCAGTTGCGGCGTATCCCGCTAATTCCGCCAGGATATTGGCTCCGCGTGCTTTGGCGTGGTTTTCAGTTTCCATGATCAAGATTCCTGCGCCTTCGCCCATGACTAAACCATCGCGGTTTTTGTCAAAAGGAGCGGGAGTCATCGTGTGGTCGCTTTTTGTGGATAGGGCGTTGATTCTGTCGAATGCGCCAATCCCTGTTCGGGTTAAGGTTGATTCGGATGCGCCAGTGACCGCGGCATCAATCATCCCGGTGCGGAGCATCATCCAGGCCAGCCCGATTCCATCAATCCCAGAGGCGCAGGCGGAAGCGACAGACATGGCTGGGCCTTTGATGCCGTGGTCTATGCCAATTAACCCTGCCGCGCCATTTGGCATGAGCATTGGAATCAGAAAGGGGCTGATGCGTTTTGGTCCTTCCTTTTCGAGCCGAAGAATTGAATCTTGTAATGATTTTAACCCGCCCAATGCCGATGAAACAAGTACACCGACGCGCTCTGCGTTTTCTTCGATGATTTCTAATCCTGAACTTTTGAGTGCTTCTTGCGCGGCGACTGTTGCGAAATGCTCAAAACGGTCACGGCGACGGGCATCTTTTGCCGACATATAATCTTTAGGATCAAAATCTTTCACCTCACATGCTATTTGCGTGCGCCATTGTGATGCGTCAAAGCGCGTGATCGGTGCAACGCCCGAAACGCCATTGACGATATTTTGCCAAGTATCTGCAACATTTAAACCCAGAGGGTTAACAGTTCCCATTCCTGTGATAACGATCTTTTCCATGAAGCCTCTCTTCTCGTTGGTGCTTTTTTATTGATGATCTTTGTTCTTTATAAAAAAACAACCCCTATAAGCAAATTTTGTCACGAGAGAATTTCAAAAATCTTTGTTTTTCTGGCCTTTGCCACCCTTGTTATATTTGAGTTACTCCCCTTGCTTTGGAATATACTCTCCCTCAACCCACTCCTCGCCGTCTGGCATGAACTCCTTCTTCCAGACGGGGACAATTTCTTTTAAACGGTCAATCCCATAGCGCGCGGCTTCAAAGACGCCTGTGTCACGATGTGAGGCAGTACATGCGATAAGTACGGTTGGCGTGCGCGGATAAAGTTTTCCGATGCGTTGCACAATGGCGATGCCCTCGACTACATCCCATTTTTGACGGATTTCGTCAGCGACTTGTTTCATTTTTGCCTCTGCCATTGGCGTATAGGCTTCGTATTCGAGATAGGTAGTTTTATGGGGGGCGTAATTAATGCCCTGCGCCTGCCCCGTGCGGGAGGTTTCACCGCGCACCATTCCTGTAAATATTGCCGCCGCACCAGTGGAAGTGATGGTAATTTCTTCGAGGAGGGTGTTTAGGTCTATTTCTTCTTCGGTTATTTTGCAGATGGTTGGGAAGGTTGAAGGTTTCATGGGGAATGTTTGAGTGTTGGAAAGTTTAAGATTGAAGATTACTCTCTCCTGCTTAGGGGAGAGGAGGAGCAAGTGACACGATGCGAAGGTGAGGGCGTACTACCCTCCACTTACAGGTGGAAAGAGGGCTATCTCTGCATCCTTGGGGATAATATCTTCATCAAAGGCATATTCTTTATTGACGGAAAGAAGTGTGTGGTGCAGGGATGCCTCTAAGGCGGGGATTTCAGCAATAAGGATTTCTTTAAAATCAGCAACGCTGATTTCATTGGGGAGCTCTAGTTCCATTGTAGAACGCTCGGCGCGAGTGCGTAATGTGGCAAAGAAAAGGATTTTGACTTTATTCATTTAAGATATCCCCGCTTTTTCCACCACGCTTTTCTACTAAGCGGATATTTTGGATTAGCATTGTTTTTTCTGCTGCTTTTGCCATATCATAAACAGTTAATGCGGCAACTGAGACTGCCGTTAACGCTTCCATTTCAACGCCGGTTTTTCCGCGCAAGCGTGCGGATGCAGTAATTTGCACACCGGGCAAATCTGCGTCTAAATCGAGTTGCACCGAGATGTGGGTTAGCAGTAGCGGATGACATAGCGGAATCAAGTCAGATGTACGTTTGGCTCCGTTGATGCCGGCAATTTGAGCCACTGTTAAAACATCGCCCTTTTTCATGTTTCCCGCGGCAACGAGATCATAAGTCGCCCTTTTCATTTTGACTTCACCGCGTGCCACAGCTGCGCGTTCGGTATCGTCTTTTGCGCCCACATCTACCATGTGGGCTTTGCCTGCTTCATCTATATGGGTCAATTTTTTCATGGGCGGATTATACCGCAGTCTGTTATAATCGCCCCTTATGGCAATCAATATCGCTCAAACTCAAGCCGAAAAATATACCGTCAGTACACCCGTTTTCGAGGGTCCACTTGCTCTTTTGCTCAATCTGATTGAGAGCGCAGAACTCAATATTACGAGTGTCTCTTTGGCGTTGGTCACAGACCAATATCTTGAGCGAATTCGAGAATTAGGGGATTTGGATGCGGAAGAAATCTCAGCCTTTTTGGTGATCGCGGCGAAGTTGATTCAGATCAAATCTGAGGCATTATTGCCGCGCCCGCCCGTGAGAGAGATTGGGGAGGAAGACCCCGGCGAGGCTTTGGCACGTCAATTGCGACTTTATAAGCAGTTCAAAGAAATTGCGGGATGGCTGAAAGAGCGCGATTCTGAGAACTTGCGCACCTATTTACGGATCGCTGCGCCACCCAAAGTTGAGAGCCGCTTTGAAATGGGCGACGTTACCCTGGCAGATCTTGTGGCAGCCGCCCAAAATATCTTTGCGCGCGAAGTCGAGAAAGCCGAGTTGGGGACAGTCATCCGTGCCCCAAAGGTGACCATCCGCGAGAAGGTTTATCATATAACCAAACTTCTCAGTTCTGAAGAAAGAACTACTTTTAGAGAGATGGTTTCGAATGCAAAAAGCCGCATCGAAGTTGCGGTTACCTTTCTTGCCTTATTAGAGTTGGTCAAGCGTTACCGCGTGAATATTCAACAAGACGGACTCTTTGGCGATATCCAGGTAGAGAGAATGGGGGAATTTGCTGAGGATGAAGATTTCGAGTTGGAGTTTGAGTAGAAAGACATCAGTCCTCAGACTTTAGACATCAGTTTTTTGCTTTGCTAAAGTCTTGAGTCTGAGGTCTAAGGTCTTAGATCAACTCTCGCAACGCCGCCAACAGTAGGGTGATATTCTCCTTGCGGCTAGAATAGCCCATCAGGCCTATGCGCCAAACTTTATCTGCTAGCGTGCCAAACCCACCTGCGATTTCGATATTATATTCGTTGAGCAATTTTGCGCGCAATGCGTGTGGATCAACGCCTTCGGGGACAATAGCCGTCGTTAGCGGTGGGAGTCGATATTCCGCGGGGATAAAAGGCGGTACACCGATTTCTTCCAGTCCAGCCCAGAGTAATTCTGCATTTGCGCGGTGACGGGCATAACGCGCATCCAGCCCCTCTTCGTAGGCGACACGTAAAGCCTCGCGGAGTGCATAATGTAAACTCGCAGACGCGGTATGGTGGTAGCCATGATTTCCCCAATAATTGGCATAAAGATTTAAATCAAGATAAAAGCTGGAGACAGGCGTTTTGCGGTTTTGAATGAATTCTTGAGCACGTGCGCTGACTGTAATCGGTGCCAGACCCGAAGGCGCAGAGAGGCTCTTCTGGCTGGCAGAGTATGTGACGTCAATATCCCATTCATCAACAAGAACGGGAATACTCCCTAGCGAAGTGACCGTGTCTAGCACAACCAACGCGCCTTGCTCATGCGCGGCTTTGACAATCTCACCAACGTGAAGTTGCTCCGCGCCAGTTGATGTTTCAGCGTGGACAAGGCCAAAGACTTTATACGATTTTGCTTTTAGCGCAGTTTCAATTTCCTCGACAGGGAAAATCTCTCCCAGCGGGCGTTCAATCGTATCCACTTCTCCGCCTAAGCGAGATGCGATCTCGGCCAGCCGCGAGCCAAAATAACCGATCATCGCGACCAAGACAGGATCGCCGGGCTCAATCAGATTTGCCATCGCCGCTTCCATCGCAGATGTGCCTGTGCCAGAGAGGGCGAATGTCCACTCGTTATTTGTGTTGAAGACGTGACGCAATAATTCTTGCTCTTCGGTGTAAATTTTCAGCAACGCTGGGTCAAGATGACCAACGGGTGGAGTTGCCATTGTGCGGATAACGCGAGGTGCAGCCATGCTGGGGCCAGGTCCTAATAGGACGCGTTCAGTGGGGTTAAGGTCAGTGTAGGTTTTTTGCATTGAGGGCTCCTTGTGAGTGAGTAAATAAAGTTGCCTATAGTTTACATCAATTTTGATGCATATCCCCCTTTTTTCTTTAATTCATCTTTCGTGGTTATGTTTTTGGACTATAATGGTCTGTATTAGATAGTTTGACCTAAGCGAGAGTTTCTATGACGAAGATAAAAGAAAAAAACAAGTTACCCTTTCCAAAAGAAAAGATTCTACAAGATTATCGCCTTGCTTATAAAAGCCGACAGGCGAGTTTGATCGGGAGACGCGAGGTCTTGAGCGGTAAAGCCAAATTTGGGATTTTTGGCGATGGGAAGGAAGTAGCGCAACTTGCGATTTCCCATGCTTTCAAGAAAGGGGATTGGCGTTCCGGGTATTACCGCGACCAAACTTGGTTACTGGGATTAGGCGTGCTCACCTTTGAGCAGTTTTTCGCTCAACTATACGCGCACGCAGACGTGGACTTTGAACCTGCTACCGGGGGAAGAGCAATGAACGCCCATTTTGCATCTCGTTATCTCAACCCGGACGGGAGCTGGAAAGACCAAACCCAACTCTATAATATCTCAGCCGATGTCTCTCCAACTGGCTCACAGATGCCGCGCCTTGTTGGTTTGGCTTTTGCTTCACGACTTTATCGTGAATCAAAAGACTTGAAAGAATTTGATACTTTCTCAAACAACGGGAATGAAGTTGCCTGGGGCACAATCGGGAACGCATCTACCGCTGAAGGCATGTTTTGGGAATCAGTTAACGCAATTGGTGTTTTAAAAGCCCCAGCTGTCATCACGATCTATGATGATGGATTCGGAATCTCTGTCCCGAATAAGTTCCAGATGGTCAAAGAGAATATCGGGGAGATTATCAGTGGTTTTCAACGCGCAACGAAACCAGATGAAGAGCGTGATCGGGGCTACGATATTTACACCGTTCGCGCATGGGATTACCCTGCGCTGCTTGACACTTATTGGGCAGCGGCGAAGACTGCGCGTGAGTTTCACATCCCTGCATTGGTGCATGTGACCGAAGTCACGCAGCCGCAAGGGCATTCCACTTCGGGGAGTCATGAACGTTATAAGAGCAAGGAGCGTTTAGCGTGGGAGCGTGAGTTTGATGGCAATCTCAAGATGCGCGAATGGATGCTCGAAAAAGGGATTGTTGATGATGAAGCCTTAACCGCCCTCGAAAAAGAAGACCGCAGAGCGGTGGAAAATAGTCGTAAGCAGGCTTGGCAGAGTTTTCAATCACCGATATTGGCTGAAAGGGATGAGGTGATTAATTTGCTTGCCACATTGCGTGAAGAAGCTCCTGTTAAAGAAGAAATCAAAGACATTCAGACAAAGTTGATCGGCAAGCCAACTGCCCATCGGCGAGACCAGCACGCAGCCGTCCACGCCGCTTTGCGTATTGTGCGGCAGGAATCTGCTTCGGCGAGAGAAAAGTTGATTGCGTGGAAGCAAGCCCAAAACCTACGTAATGAACCGCGTTTCAGCTCACATCTAAATAGCCAGACCGAAAATTCCATCTTAAAAGTGGAGGCGGTTCCTCCCATCATCACAGAAAAATCCCCAAAAATTCAGGCCTTTGATTTGCTCAACCATGCCTTTGATGCGATTTTTGCCCGTGACTCGCGCGTGATCGCATTTGGCGAAGACGTGGGTATGTTGGGGGCGGTCAACCAGGGTTTTCATGATTTGCAGCAGAAATATGGGACGCTGCGCGTGATGGATACCGGTATTCGGGAAGTGACGATTTTGGGGCAGGCGATCGGGATGGCGATGCGCGGTTTGCGCCCGATTGCTGAAATTCAGTATCTCGATTATATGCTTTATGCCTTGCAACTGATGTCGGACGATTTGGCGTCGCTGCATTGGCGCACGGTGGGTGGGCAAAAAGCCCCTGTGATCATTCGGACGCGTGGGCATCGCCTGGAGGGGATTTGGCACTCCGGCTCACCGATGGCAGCGATTGTGCATCTGGTGCGCGGGATGGCGGTGCTGGTTCCGCGCAATGCTGTTCAGGCAGCAGGATTTTATAATGCGCTGCTTAAGTCGGATGAGCCGGGCATTATCGTTGAAGTGCTGAACGGCTATCGTCTAAAAGAGCAATTGCCAGATAATATTGGCGAGGTCACTGTGCCTGTTGGCACGCCTGAAGTCTTGCGTGTAGGCAAAGATATAACTCTCGTCACTTATGGCGCGATGTGTCGCATTGCTCTCGAAGCCGCCGAAGAGCTGGCGAAAATTGAGATTAGCGTGGAAGTGATTGACGTGCAATCGCTTTTGCCTTTTGATTTGCACGGGCATATCCTTGAGTCGCTTAAGAAAACCAATCGCATCATTTTTACAGACGAAGATGTGCCCGGTGGGGCAACGGCGTATATGATGCAGGAGGTTATCGAGAAGCAGGGCGGCTATCAGTGGATCGATTCGCCCGCCGCCACGCTCTCTGCCAAGCCGCATCGCCCCGCCTTTGGCTCGGACGGTGATTATTGGTCGAAGCCAAATCTTGAGACGCTTTATGATGCGATCTATGAAATCATGTCAGAAACTGAGCCGAAGAAATATCCATCTTTTTATTAAAACCCCTATCTTGGCCTTCCCCCTCAAGGGGGAAGGGATTAAGTCTGAAAAAAAGCGAGAAATTATGCCAACAAAAATTCTTGTTCCCCTGCTTGGTGAAGCTGTAGAGGAAGTCACCCTTGTCGCTTGGCTGAAAGCCGAAGGCGATACCATAGAAGAGTTTGAAGGTCTTCTGGAGGTTGAGACGGATAAAGTCGTTACCGAAATCCCTAGTCCGGCAGAAGGTGTCTTGCTGAAAATTCTTGAAGCAGAAGAAGGAAAAGTGGTCAGCGTGGGGACTCTCCTCGGATGGATCGGCGCGGCAGGGGAATCCATCCCCAGCGGAGACGAAACGCCCGTGGACGAGGAGCCTGCTTCCCTTATAGAGACTGCTGCATCTTCCCCTAATAGGCCCCCGCTAAAAGCTGCTCCCAAACGTGACCTTGAGCTGGGATTCATCTCTCCCGTTGTAGCGAAAATTGCTGCTGAAAATCAGATCGATTTACATCAAATCGCAGGGATGGGGCGTAATGGTCGGATCACAAAAAAAGATATTTTGACTTATCTTGACGACCCAAAATCAGCCTCCACACCACCAAACAGCGGAGATATGATCCCGATGACCTCCCTTCGGCGTGCGATTGCCAGGCATATGGTCGAAAGCCGCCGGACTTCGCCACATGTCACCACCGTCATGGAAGTGGATTTCAGCGGCGTGATAGCGCATCGCAAAGCCAATAAAGAAGCCTTTGCAAACGATGGTGTAAAGTTGACCTTCACGCCTTATTTTGTCGCCGCGACAGTTGCAGCGTTGAAAGCCTATCCGATTGCGAACGCCTCATGGAGCGACGAAGGCATCATCCTGCGCAAAGAAATTAATATCGGCATGGCAACCTCCCTCGGCGAAGATGGCTTGATTGTGCCGGTCATCAAAAATGCTGAAAAACTCTCCTTGCTCGGTTTGGCGCAGACCGTCAACGATCTCGCCGAACGCGCGCGTGGAAAGAAACTCAAGCCAGAGGAAGTCCGTGATGGAACCTTCTCGATCACCAATCACGGAGTCAGTGGATCGCTCTTTGCGATGCCGATCATTAACCAGCCACAATGCGCTATTTTGGGCATCGGTGCAATCCAAAAACGCGTTGTCGTTGTAACCGATGACTCTGGCGCAGATATGATCGCCATCCGTTCAATGGTCTACCTAACGCTGACCTTTGATCATCGCATTTTAGACGGCGCAATTGCGGATCATTTTCTGGCGGATGTGGTGAAAGGGCTGATGGAGTGGTAGTCTGACGATAATTTGAACGAGATAAGTATTGATAATTACCATGAAGTCAAAATAGATAAGTAAAGATGTTAGATGCTTCTTTAGAAAGCCATAACCTGCCCTACCCAAAATACCTCCTCTCTGATACACTACAATTCACTTGAACGCTGAAACCTGCCTCGGCTCACAGATGCCGGGGTTTTTTTGTGTCGCAAAGCGACGACAGTAGACGGAAGACGATAAATGGTAAAAAACGGTCAACGGTCTACCGTCCACCGTCCAAGCTAAAAACTACTCAACTATAGAACCAAGCACCTATGAAAACTACCCGAAAAGACCTCCGAAATATCGCCATCATCGCGCATGTTGATCATGGCAAAACCACTCTCGTAGACGGTTTACTCCGTCAGGCGAATACCTTCCGTGATAATCAGCGCGTCGCTGAACGCGTCATGGACTCAAATGAACTTGAGCGCGAGCGCGGCATCACCATTCTCTCCAAAAGTACTGCCATCACCATCCTTGATCCTCAGACCAAAAAAGATGTCAAAATCAATATTGTTGATACCCCTGGCCATGCCGATTTTGGCGGCGAGGTCGAGCGTGTGCTCAATATGGTCGATGGCGTTTTGCTCCTCGTCGATGCCGCGGAAGGTCCCATGCCGCAGACCCGTTTTGTACTCAAAAAAGCCCTCACGCTCGGGCATAAGGCTGTTGTTGTCATCAATAAAGTCGATCGAAAAGATGCCGATGTTGAGCGCGTGCTGAACGAAACTTTTGATCTTTTTATTGATTTGGGCGCGACGGAAGAACAAGCGGATTTCCCGGTCGTCTACGCAAAAGCGACCTCTGCACAGGCGGGATATTCGGTCGACCTTAGCCCCAATTTGCAACCGCTATTTGAAACGATTCTGCGCCAGGTGCCTGCTCCCCTTGTGGACGAGACCGCACCTTTGCAAATGCTTGTTACCACACTTGGTTATGACGAATATCGTGGCGTAACGGCAGTCGGTCGTGTTTTCGCAGGGAAGATCATGGCAGGGCAGAAACTTGCCCGTCTAACAGCCGAAGGCGAGAATCTGCCTGAGAAGGCACGTTATTTGTACATCCATCAGGGGCTATCCAAAGTTGAAGTACCGGAAGCAAGTGCAGGCGAGATCGTCTCCCTGGCAGGGCTGGAAGGTATTTCAATTGGCGAGACCCTTGCCGATCCTGAAAATCCAGTTGCATTGCCGACAATCCACGTTGAAAAACCGACGGTGCGAATGACCTTTGGTGTCAATACATCGCCCTTTACCGGGCGCGAAGGCAGATGGGGATCATCGCGCAGAATTCGTGAGCGTCTCTTTGAAGAATTGCGCACGAATGTTTCCTTGCGCGTGGACGAGACCGACAGCGCAGAGAAATTTATTGTCTCTGGGCGTGGCGAGTTGCACTTGGCAATCTTGATCGAAACCATGCGCCGAGAAGGATATGAACTTGAAGTTTCGCGCCCCGAAGTGATTTTCCGTGAGCGCGACGATGGGACAAAATTAGAGCCTTACGAAAAGGTCTTTATCGAAAGTAGCCCTGAAACGATTGGCTCGGTGATCGAGATGCTTGGCAAAAGGCGTGGGCGGATGCAGGAAATGCAAGATGGTGGCGATGGGAATACGCACGTTACTTATGTTGTTCCCACGCGTGGTTTGCTTGGTTTTCGCTACCAGTTTTTGACTGCGACGCATGGTACAGGCATTATGAATACGATTTTCCACGGCTACGAAAAGATGGCTGGTCCGATGGAAACCCGTCAGACGGGTTCGCTGGTCGCTTGGGAGGCGGGTAAAACGACCGCTTTTGCATTGAAAAACGGCGAAGATCGCGGTTTCTTCTTCTATGGCCCTGGCGTTGAAGTTTACGAAGGCATGGTTGTAGGTGAGCGAGTTAAAAACGAAGATTTAGATTTAAATGTTTGCAAGAAAAAACATCTGACCAATATGCGTTCGTCTGGGGCAGATATGGAAATTCGCCTGACGCCGCCACGCAAAATGAGTCTTGACGAGTGCATTGAATATCTCGGCGATGACGAATTATTAGAAGTGACTCCAGAATCAGTCCGTATTCGCAAGAAGATTTTGGACAGCAAAAAACGTGGCCGCGCTGCGAAACAGGCACGAGAAGCGTTGAAGTAAGCAAGAGTATTTTTAAAAAGCGAAGCTCTCCTTCCTATCATGGGAAGGAGAGCTTTTTGTATTTAACCAATCTCTTTTTCTCTGAAAACCCTTTTAGAAACGCTCCGCGTTGCGGTTATAGATGGATCCCGACGGAGCATTGGGATTAGAGGTAGAGATTTAATTACAGGTCGTCGAGAGGGTGATTGCCTCTGATTCTCCACTTTCGTTATTATATGCCGCCACCGCGTAGTTCACCAATTGCCCTGTGTTTACCGCGAAAATATCTGTGTAGTTGGTCGCATTTGGCAGGAGGTTGGCAATTTCTGTACCATCTCGAAGGACGATAAACCCTTGCTCATTATCTGATTTGTCTGTCCACTGGATAATCATTTGGAGTTCAGTATTCGTGCCATTCCAAGAACAGGAAAAATCATATTTTTTCAGACTAGGCGGATTAAGTGGATGTGGTGCCGCAGTAGATGTGGGAGATGCCGTGGGAGGCGCACTTGTTTTGGACGGGCGTGCCAAAGTGGGCGTGTTAGCCGGGAGACGCGTTTGTGTGGGCATCTGCGTCTGCGCCGCAGAGACGGTTTGTGCGGCCAGTGTCCCGGCTTGCTCTTCTAGGGATAAGCTGTTGGGGACCGAGGATGTTGGCAAATTGCAGGCACTCAAGCCCAGGGCAAGGGCGAACCCCAATATCCAGTATTTATTTAGCTTTTTCATGGGCAAATAACCTGCACAGTTGCTTTAGCGGATTCAGCGGTTGTGTTATTGGCTGATACAGAAAAGACGACCGGAACACCGTCTACAGCCAAAACAGTGTGGCTGGCATGTGCTTGATTTTTTGGGACATTAAAAGCCAGGATCCCATCTGCATAACCAAGGAAATTAGCTTCGTTATTCGAATTATCTTGCCAGGTTAAATTAACCGTTAGCTTGTAATTTGGCAGCACATCTACAACACAATTTTTAGTCGCGAGAAGGTTTGATGGCGGAATGGGGATTGAGGGTGTCGGCGTCGGTGGGATAGCGTAGACTGGAAGATTGTTGCTGTTTCCAGCGACGGTCGCATAGTATCCCCAGAGCCAACAGTTTCCATTGGCATCAGGATTTTTTATAACCCAATAATTGCTAGACACATTTTTGGCAACAACTTCTGCTTTTTCTCCGACAAGCAAAGCGCCGATATAGTCATAGACTTTTCCGGGGCCTGTACGGCAATTGGTGTCTACGCTAACGCTGGCGACTGGAACAGAGGGTGTTGCTGTAAATGCGACTGTTGGCGTAAATGTTATTGTTGGCGGAAGTGTAGGCGTTATTGTATGGAGCGGAGTTGGTAACGCGGCACTGGGAAGACTTAGTCCGCTGGCTTCCAGGGTCTGCGCGACATTGGTCGCTACCGAGTTATTATTGGCTGGGATTTCTGGCGTTGGTGTTGGATTATTAAAGGTGCATGCCAGAATGACCAGCAATGCGGTACTGATAATCAATAAATTCTTCTTTTTCACGGCGTCACTCCTTTTTTTCGCAATTAGACTTGAAGGTGTGTTGATGTTTTAAGGTATCGGTGGGACGATATATTCTTGAAGATTGCTGGTATCTCCGAATATAGTTGCGTAGTATCCCCATAGCCAACAGTTTCCGATGGCATCAGGATTTTTGATGATCCAATAATTATAAGAAGTTTTTTTACCGACTACTTCTGCTTTTTCCCCGACTCTTAAGCTACCAATAATACTATAAGCTACGCTGGGGCCTGTTCGGCAATTTGTTCCTACGCTAACACTAGCTATCGGCGCAGTAGAAGTTGTTGTTGTGGGTGGAGGCGCAGGCGGGAGAGCGTATTCTTGAAGATTGCTGGTATCCCCAATAACGGTTGCATAATAGCCCCACAACCAACATTCCCCATTTGCATCAGGATTTTTGATGATCCAATAATCATAAAAAGCTTTTTTGCCGACCACCTCTACAATTTCCCCAGCTTTTAGCACTCCGATGCTTTCATAAACTTTTCCGGGGCCTGTCCGGCAATTTGTGTCTACACTAACACCAACCATTGGCGCAGTAAGCGTTGTGCTTGTGGGTGGAGGCGCAGAGGGAAGGACATATTCTTGAAGGTTGCTTGTATCTCCAAGCACGGTTGCGTACTCTCCCCACAACCAACACTCTCCATTTGTGTCAGGATTTTTGATGATCCAATAATTATAATAAGCTTTTTTACCCACTATTTCTGCAATTTCTCCGACCTTCAAGACCCCGAGACTCTCATAAACTTTTCCGGGACCTGTACGGCAATTTGTGTCTACACTAACACCAACGATTGGCGTAGTAAGTGTTGTGGACGCTGTGGCTACAGGGGTGGCAGAGGTATTGGATGCTGGTGCTGTCGGAACGGGATATTCTTGAAGATTACTCGTATCTCCAGTTATTGTTGCATATTCTCCCCATAACCAACATTCCCCATCCGCATCAGGGTTTTTAATAACCCAATAATTATAAGAAGTTTTTTTGCCGACTACTTCTGCGCTTTCTCCAACTCTCAAATCTCCAATATAATTATAAGTTTTACCGGGTCCTGTACGACAATTTGTTCCTACGCTGACGCTAACCATTGGTGCAGGAGATGCAGATGGTGTTGCTGTGACGGTGGGTATAGGTGTAAGAGACGCTGTGGGTGTGGACGATCCTACTGCTGGAAGTGTCGGACTCATCGTTGGGGGTAGAGTTGGTGTAGTCGTATTAGATGGCGGAACTTCTTCGGTTGCTTCTACAGTTGTGGCAACAGAAGTAGCAAGATTATTGCTTGCCTCTAAAGTAGCTGCCACAGAAGTTGCGACAACATTGTCATTTGCTTCAAAGGTTGCTGCCGCAGAAGTGGCAAGTGCGCCATCCTTTTCTTCAAGAGTTAATGCAATTGAAGGAGTTACAGAATCCTCAACTGGGTCTTCCGTTGATGGAGTTATACCTAGGCTTTCCAGGCTACATGCTAAGATCATCAGTAGTGCGGTGCTAATAATGAACAAATTCTTTTTCATAGATATACTCCTCCTGTCGATGACAATACATACATAATGACATATTCCTTAACGAAAAGCAATAGTTTTGCACGAGGATGGTCAAGAAACTTTTTCTTCTTTTCTCAAAAGATACCAAAGCAAGAATATATTTGACAGGAGAAAAAGAACGCGTAAGACAAAGCTTATAGTGAGAATCTGCCACTCTCCCTCTGTTGCCGTCCACGCAGGGAGGGCAGTAGAGATACCCAAAACTTCTAGTGTTTCGCTGCTCAGATAGTCTTTCCCGATATCATGTAAAGCAAGAAAGTCAATCAATGTTAGTGCAAATATCAGGGTATTGAAAATGAGCATCCCCTTGATGAAGGGCGATACTTTTTTCATTATAGACTCTCTTCTTCAACCTTTTCAACAATAATTGTGCCGCGCGTAACCAGAGCTGCAATAGCCCCGAGCGCAGCCAATTGTGGCGCGACCAGAGTCCCTAAAATCCCGACGGTGAGGGGGATGTCAATCAGCACACGACCTTCTTCGCTATTTATGATGATGCGGCGAATATTCCCTTTATTGATAAGCTCCTTGATCTGGGTAATTAGCTTATCTCCATTGAATTCAAATTCTTCTGTGCGAGTATTTTCTTTAGTCATTTCGATTCTCCTTTTATGTTTTATTTTCTGCCCTAAATTCCGTGCATAGAATTTAGGGCAGATGTCCGTAAAGATAGAGGGGCTATGCCTCAAAGGCCCATTCTCCTTTACGCATAATTGGTGAGATATTTCCATCTGCGTTAATACCATCAATATCAATTTCATTAGAGCCGATCATAAAATCAACATGGATCAAGCTATTATTTACTCCGGCCTCTGCCAACTCTTCCTCAGACATCTCTACCCCGCCTTGGATATTGGCTCGGTATGCGCTTCCTAATGCAAGGTGACAAGCTGCATTTTCATCATAGAGTGTATTGTAAAAAATTAACCCGGATTCTGAAATTGGTGAACGATGTGGCACAAGGGCAACTTCCCCAAGTTGTTTTGCGTTTTCATCAGCTTCGAGCATTTTCTTCAAAGTCGCTTCACCCTTTTCTGCGCTAAAGTCAATGACGCGACCTTTCTCAAAAGTCAGGCTAAAATTTTCGATCAAATTCCCATAATAGTTAAGGGGTTTCGTTGAACGCACAGTTCCCTCGACTTTATCTTTGTGTGGCATCGAAAAAACCTCTTCGGTTGGCAAGTTGGCGGTGAAATCTATACCGCCCAATGTTTTGCTTCCACCGCCTTTCCAGATATGATTTTCAGGCATGCCTATTTTTAGGTCAGTGCCTGCCCCGTAAAAATGAAGCGAGTCAAATTGTTTTTCGGTTAAATAAGAATGACGTTTTGCTAAATCAGAAAGATGTTTGCGCCAGACTTCTACGGGGTCATTGTTATCTAGTCGACAGAGTTTAAACATCACCTCCCAGAGTTTTTCTTCAGCCTCTTCTTTTGAACTCTCAGGGAAAATTTTTGCTGCCCATTTTGGGGTTGGCGGGCAAATCACCGTCCATTGGACATGACCATTTGTGATCAATCTTTGTGCTGGTCTGAAATGCTTCGCGCGGGTCTTCAATTCTAGGGCAATTAACTCAGGGTCGTATCCTGCGAGCAAGTCAGGGTCTGTTCCCGTAACAGAAAGATAAGCATCGCCGCGCCGTGCTCCTTTCAGAACGCCATTCATAATCCACGCAGGGAATTCGGCAAAAGAATCTCGTGGAGCATGCTCATGCCTGATTTTTTTTATCTCTTCATCGGCCCATAAAATAGTTACCAAGGGGCAATCATTTTGGTAGGCTTTCGTCGTCACCTCCCGCACTAAGGGAGCGGTATTCATCTCGGCAGCAACGAATAATCGTTGCCCTTCTTGCAAATTTAATCCAGCTTTCACGATCAGTTCGGCGTATTTTTCAAGCATTTTTTTATTCATCACTTATCCTCTACCTTAACCTGAATTATTCTGCCCTCAGTCATTTTTTGCAAATCACTTGAATTCATTTTGAAGACCGCGTTGGGTGTACCAGCCGCCGCCCAAATTTCCTCGAAGCGAAGCAAGTCCACATCCACGTATGTTTCGATTGGATTGAGATGTCCAAGCGGAGGGATCCCGCCGATGGCGTATCCGGTACGCTCTCGAACAAAGGCTGGGTCGGCGCGTCCGATCTTCTCTTCTGCGTGAGATTTTATCCGTTTAATATCCACCTGATTCGCACCACTTGTCAAAATCAGGATTGCCTTCCCCGTCTTTTTCCCCTTAAAAATCAACGATTTCACAATCTGCTCCACTTCGCACCTAACTCGCGTGGCAGCCTCTTTTGCAGTACGTGTACTTTCATCAAATTCGACGATTTCGTAATCGTAGCCAAGCTCTTCAAGAGCGTCTTGTACCTTTTGAGCAGATGAGCTGAGAGACATATTTTTCTCCGTAAGGATTTGGGGCAATGAGGCTTCTATAGTATAGTTGAAATTCACAGGAGATGAAAATGAAAATCGACAAAAATGCACTAAAAGTTATTCACAATAAAGAAGGACAGCGTTTTGAAATTCATATTGAGAAGCATAAGCCCGTTTTAGATTATCGTTTGAGTGACGAAACGATAACTTTTACACATACTGGTGTTCCACGAGAATTGGAAGGAAATGGGATTGGTAGTCTTATTGTTCGCGCGGGGTTAGATTATGCTCGCTCACAAGACTATAGGGTTATTCCGCTTTGCCCTTTCGTTGCTACATATATTCAACGGCATGATGAGTATACGGATTTGCTGGCAACCAAAGCATAGATTGCGCAAAATTTCACTAATTTGACTCTGACATTCATAAATGTCATAATGAAAGTAGAACGCTCCGAAAAAGCAAAGCAGATGAAAGTTTGCAAAGCAGAGTCTTGTATCTAAAGTTGAAAAACTAGGAAAGAAGACCGCCGAAAAGGCAAATCAAGCGAAAGTTTGAAGCGCAAAAGTTGGTATCTGGGTTGTTACTTTTGAAGTTGATAGCAAAGGTAGCTAACTTGCCGAACAGGTAAAATCAGCGAAAGTTGATGGCGCAAAGTTATGGGTCTAAAGTCGTTTTTATTAAGTGGCTAAGGCTGCCAAACTACCGAAGAGCGTTCAACAATGAAAAACGCGAACCCTATAGGTTGGCGTTTTTGCTTATGCTGGAGGGGAAATTAAAAAAGTATGCGGCACCAATGCAATGCGGTTTCTTAAAATGGAGGACAAAGTAATATAATCTTCAACTGTAGTGTCAATTGTTAGGTTCTTGTAAGGTTCTAGGCTCTAAAAAAGCAAATGAAGCAGCCTGCCAACTTGACACATCCCTCCCCCTGTGCTAAATTTTAATATGCAATTTTTATTAACTAAAACTTACGAAAAACACAAGAAAAAGTAACTTTGTTTTATGGAGGGTTCTTTTGTCTCAGTCGCGAACAAAACAAATGATTGACCGCCTGCGTGAAATGCAGGTATCTTCCCCTGATATTGAAGCCTCTGCGATTGTCAGTGTAGATGGGTTGAGTATTGCGTCCGCTTTACCGCAGGAAATCGAAGAAGATCGGGTTTCGGCAATGTCGGCAGCGATGCTTTCATTGGGTGAACGGATTTCCAGCGAGTTAGGTCGTGGGGCATTAGAGCAAGTTTACATTAAAGGCAACAAGGGTTTTGTTGTTTTGATGGCGGTCGGTGAAGAAGCAGTCCTGACCGCTTTGGCAAGTGAAAAAGCCAAACTCGGGCTAATTTTTCTTGATATGCGCCGTGCAGTTGAAGACCTTGAGAAACTGATTTAGTGGAGACAGCATGAGTCCTATTGAAGAAAGCGGTTTGTATTACCCTAACAAATTTGGCCTGATTACTATTCAGGCTTTAGAAGACGTGATGGGACGAAATGGTCTCAATGCCATTTTGAATCTAGCAGGTCTAACTAAGTATACGGAAAGTTATCCCCCCGACAATCTGGAGAAAGGTTTCGATTTTACAGAGCTTTCAGCTTTGGGTGTTGCCCTAGAAGAAATGTATGGACCACGTGGTGGTCGGGGTTTGGCTCTCAGGGCAGGGAGAGCAACTTTTTCTGATGCACTTAAAGATTTTGGTGCTTTGGCAGGTGTTGGCGATTTAGCCTTTAAGGTCTTGCCTTTGCAAGCTAAGCTTCGCATTGGTCTTCCGGCGATGGCAAAGATTTTCACCCAGGTTAGTGACCAACATAGTACTGTTGAAGAAAAAGATACCGAATTTGTTTATACAATCCATAAGTGCCCGGTTTGCTGGGGGCGCACAGGTACAGATAAGCCAGTTTGTTTTATTGCTACTGGTCTTTTGCAAGAAGGGCTTAAGTGGATTTCAGGGGGGAATGAGTTCCGTGTGAATGAATCTCGTTGCCATGCGATGGGCGATGAAGTTTGTGAATTTATTATTCAAAAAGAACCTTTGGCTTCTTAGTTCTTAGAACTTGATCCATAGTGGCAAATAAAAAATCAAAGATCCTGATCGTTGAAGATGACCTCGATGTTGCCGAGATGTTAAACGCCTATTTTGGCGTTCAGGGCTACGAGGTTTTTACTGTTAATTGGGGAGAAGATGGTGTTCGTGCTTGTCTTGCAGAACGCCCAGATTTAGTTATTCTTGATATACGCCTTCCTGATATTGATGGATACGAAGTCGCTCGTCGTTTGCGCAAGGATCGTCGCACGAAAGGTGTGCCTATTATCTTCCTGACCGAAAAACGAGATCGGGCAGATCGCCTCCAGGGGCTTGAATTAGGGGCGGATGACTATATTACAAAACCTTTTGATATCCAAGAGCTTCGCTTGCGTGTGCGAAACTCTCTTGAGCGTATGGGGCAAGGCTCTCTAACAAACCCAGTAAGCGGACTTCCAGAAGGGGCCTTGGTAGACGAACGCCTTGATGAATTTTTGCAAAAAGATGGAAATGCTCTTTTCTTTGTATCTCTTGAAAACCTTGACGCTTTTCGAGAGCTCTACGGTTTTGTAGCTTCCGATGACGTTCTGCGTGCCGTTAGCTTGATGGTCCATAATGCAATGCGAGAGATTGGTAGCGCAAAAGATTTCTTGGGACATCTTTCAGTATCAGAATTTGCTTTGATAGTTTCTGAAGCAACTCTTCCGGCTCTATCGGAGCGGATCGTTAATCGTCTTGAGCAATCCCTTGATTATTTTTATCCCATCCGAGATCGTGATGAAGCTGTTAGTTGGCCAAATCGTTTAGCTATCAAAACTGCCCAGTTTTCATCTAATACTAGCTCTTTTGGGACTCTTGCTGAACTCAAAGATGAACTTATGCGCCTCAAGAAATAGGAAATAATTTGCAAATTACAATCATTATCCCCACATATAATGAAGCGGAGAACCTGCCTAAGCTGGTCTCCGCTTTATTTTCTTTACCTCTCGACCTCCGTATTTTGGTTGTGGATGACGGTAGTCCAGACGGAACTGGCGAGATTGCAGATGCTCTGGCAGTAGAGTATCCAGATAAAGTGGATATCTTACATCGGGATGGGAAGCTCGGCCTTCGAACAGCGTATCTAACCGGAATTCAACTTGCCCTCGCTACGGATACAGATGCTATTGTTCAAATGGACGCCGATTTCTCTCACAACCCAGATCGGTTAGTAGATATGGCTGAGATGATCAAGGACCGAGATGTTGTGCTTGGTTCTCGCTATGTTCCTGGTGGGCGTGTAGACGAAAATTGGCCCCTTTGGAGAAAATGGCTCTCGGCCTTTGGCAATTTCTATGCTCGTACCATTCTTGGTTTTAGATTGCGTGATGTAACCACTGGATTCCGTTTTTGGCGTCGTGAAATACTCGAAGGGATGCCGCTTGATCGCATCCAGTCGAATGGCTATGTATTTCTCGTTGAAATGATTTATATGGCATATAGCTTGGGGTACAGGGTTGGTGAAGTGCCAATTTATTTCGCAGACCGTCAGTGGGGGAAATCAAAAATGTCTTTCAAAATTCAAAGAGAAGCTGCGATGCGAATCTGGTTGGTGCGCTGGGCATATCGTGATCTTAGGGCAAAAGGGCGGTCTGCTCGCGTAGAATAACTGCAAAATATCAGAGCTGGCAAGGTTAACTTCTCAGCTCTTTTTTGTTTCAACCCACTCCTTGCTCAATCTTCCCCATTCATCTAAATTCAAAGTTTCAGCACGTCGACGTGGATCAATTTCTGCGGCGCGGAGTAGCGATTCTGTTTTTACCGTGAAAAGACGCAAGCCTCCAGCGAGGGCGTTTCGGAGCGTTTTTCGCTTTTGGCTAAATCCAGCTTTGGCGAGGAGAAAGAAATCGTCCAGCAAGGAGGCGGGGATGCGTGGTTTTGGATAGAGCTTGATGCAGATGATAGCCGAATCCACTTTAGGGGGTGGGTAGAAGGCTCCGGCAGGGATATGGCCAGCAATCTCTGGCTTCCCGTAGACTTGCACGCTTAAGGCAAGCAGGCTCATTTTTTTCCCTTCTGGAACGCAGATGCGTTTGGCAACTTCCTTTTGAATGGTGAGTATCATCCGGTTAGGACGTGGGTTATTTTCGAGTAAATGGCGCAGCAGAGCAGATGTGATGTAGTAGGGGATATTAGCAACAACGAGATATTCAGGTGCAGAAATAATCTCAGAAGGTGCGATTTCGAGCATATCTCCTTCGATCACCTTTGAATTCGCATAACCATCAAGAGATGCTTTTAGCGCAGGAATTATCCATGAATCTATTTCAACAGCGACAACTTCTTTCGCACTTGCAGCGAGATGACGCGTCAGGCTGCCTAAACCGGGCCCAATTTCAAGGACGGTGTCGGTTTCGCTCACTTCGGCGATTTGGACAATTTTATTGAGAATATTGGGGTCTTGAAGAAAATTTTGCCCCAGTTTTTTCTTAGGACGTAGACCATATTTCTGGAGAATAGCGGCGGTATTGAGGGGAGGAGGTGTTGAAGTAGGCATAGATATTAGTCGCAGAAGGATTTATTGGGATAATCTACGGGGGCGGCAGGTGCTGTTGAGGCATCACCAAGCCATTCTCCACGTTCGAAAGCGGCAACATAGTTACGCATCAGGTTGAAATCCACATCCCAGATAAAGGTATATCCGATGATGGGGTCATCCACTCGCGTTCCGTTGAAGATGCCTTCATCCCAATTTAATAGACGAATATCTGAGCCTTTGAGTTGTGTGCCAAGACAGGAGAGTTGGCTGAGTTGTGCGGGGCTGAGATCGGTTTGGACGTTGTCTTCAAAGGAGGAGATAATGCCAGGAATATCGCCAACGACGCTGGGAGCGGTGAGTTTATTATACAACCCACATAAAACTTCGTTTTGTGCTTTGGCGCGGTCAAAAACGCCATAGGGACGCAGGCGTGCGAGTTGCAAGGCTTGCTTGCCATTGAGATTATGGGAGCCAGCATAAAAGATGAGGTCGCTACGTCCTGCTTGATCGGCGGCGCGGCCGTCGATGGTGATGGGGAGATCAACGGAAATGCCATCAACCGCATTGACGATTTTGATGAAAGTTTGCATATTGACAGCAATATAATTATCAGGCTGTGCGCCAAAATTATGATTTAAAGTACGCGCCATCAAGCCAGGACCAATGTCTGCGCCATCGTAGTAGCCAAAGCCAGGGTTTCCATAGAGGTATGATTGGTTGAGCTTACCATGCGTGATTCCGTAGTGATCAGAGATGCCGGGAATTTCAACATAGAGATCGCGCGGGAGAGACATGATCATCACTTGTGGTTTGACAAAATCAACATGCACAAGACGAATGACATCTCCCAGACCGTAATTATATAAATCGCCACGCTGATCGGAGCCGATGGCGAGGATGTTCATTTGGTCGGGGCCACCACAAAGCGCGCTGACGGGCGTAGGTGTTTCAGTGATAGGCACCGGTGTTCCCGCTGGAGGTTGATTGGTTGCAGGGCTTTGCTCGGCAAAGGGTGTCCACGTTGGCGGAAAGGTCGCGAAAGGCGCGTAGGTGCTCGTTGGTAATTGTAGAGAGGGACCAAGGGGTTTTTTCCAGAGTTGGTAGGCAACCCCGGCAACAAGCAGGCAAAGACAAAGAACACCAAGACCTAGGAAGAAAAGAATGATTTTTTGTGTGCGGGTCATTTTTTAGAAATCAGACCTAAGGTATCAGGCTTCAGATTTAAGATAGTTTTCGATTTCTTAAGTCTAAAACCTTAAGCCCAAAGCCTCCTTTATTTTAGAAAATAGATCGTCACCCAGTGATGCCAGGGTTGATAATTTGCGTCTGTGTAGCCGAGGTCTATCCAATCTTTGCCCTCGATGCCTGCGCCAATATCTTCGATAGTCGCGTATCCATAGCCGGGCACGTAAACCGCCTGTCCTTGCATCTCGTTATACCAACTTCGCAGCACACCGATCACGCCATGTTGTACAGTTTTTCCGCTCGCCGTGCTGGGATAGCAACGGTCTGCACCGGAGTTACAGGGCGAATAAGATGTGGCGTAAACATTTAGCGATCGCCAGTATTCCAATTCTTGTCCGTCCACCGTGATGATCTGGATCACATATTTTGTTCCGTAGCCAACAATTTGCGTGCTGGGTTCGCGCACCTTTTGCTCATCTTCGCTGGTGCGCGAAACCTCTACGCCATCTTCGTAGCGGACGTGGTCACGGCGCACGATAAGCCCTGTGATGCCGGGAGTCAGGATTCCCTCTTGGTCAATTGCAATTTCATTCGAAGCGACGTATTCAGTTTCAAAGGGGATTTCTGTCTGCTCCAGTTCAATTTTTTCGACGATGCGGATGATGCGGATCTGCCCATCTTCGGGCAGCGGATCGGACGCGGATGGTTGGCTTGCGTCAAGACCAACGAGCGGGATGCCGCCCTCGATCAGTGCCTCGCCAACTGTCTCCGCCGAGGAGCGGATTTGGACGATTCTCCCGTCCACGCGAATGGCAAGCTGACGTGAGGGGCGGTAGATGATTTTTAATTGGTCAGTAGTAACTCTCCCCACGGGCGGGTCGACAAAGTCTGCATCATAAAGTTGGATTCCTAAGTCAGTGAGCACATCCCCAACTGTTGGCGCGGCAGTCACGACTTCCAAATCTTGATAAGGCGTGGTGAGAGAGACTATGACTGCACGCTGAATCTGAATAGTACAAATATCACAATCCATCACAGTGTTGGCGTCAATAATTTGACCGTTGAGTAAAACACGATCGGCAGATGCGAGCGAAATTTTATTCTCTGCAAAAATCTCGGCAGGGATGTGCGAGCTTGCAGGCAGAGAGCGATAATTTTCGCCATCTATAAAACTGATCGTATCAAAGGGCGTTTGGGGTTGGCAGGCAGAGATGATGATGAGAATCAGCGTTAGCCAAAGGGTGCGTTTCATAAGGCTATTCTAACGCAAAATGATTAAAATCCCCTAATCCTCGCAGCTACACTCAATCCCATGCGCTTTCTCAAAAGCCTCTTTACCCTCATTATACGAGAAATAAATCAATCCAATTGCACCGAGGCTATCAACAAAGCCGAAACCAGTTAATGTGTAGACTGCGCTAGACACGAGCAGAATCACCGACATATAAAGGCAGACACGCGTGCAATTGGCGTCTGCCAAAATAGGCGCGGAATCTAGCTTTTGGCCAACATCCTGTTTTGCGCGGATCAAGAGCCACATCGTCGCGATGGAAATGAGCGAAATAATTAACCCAGCGAGTGTTGTTTCAGGTTTATGTCCGTTAACCAGATTGACGACGACGGTCGCGCCTAACCCCACCGCTAAAATATAAAAACTGGTGCCTGTGATGCGCAAGGCGGTTATTTCAAATTGACTGCGCTCTGTATCAGGATTATTGCGTATTCGTAAAACCATCGCGATAATCCCTGCGCCTGAAAGCACCTCGATGAAGGAGTCTACGCCGAAGCCAAAGAGAGCTAGCGTTTCGTCTGAGACGCCAAAATAGATTGCCACGACCCCCTCAAGAAAATTGTAGACAACCGTTATGATTGCCAGCCACAAGGCTCGTTCATAGAGTTTTTCGGTATTTTTCATGCTGTGTATTGTACTGGATAATTCTGCCTATATTTATGATAAATAAGAAGTTTTCTTATTTGCCCAAATCAAGGCGATCGCTGCACCGATACCGTCTATCCCCACATCGAGCCAACTGGCGTATCTTCCCAAAACGAAAGACTGGTGAAACTCGTCTGTAATCGCATAGAGAAATGCGAAGAGCCAGGCAAGTTTTATTTTTGAAGTATCGAACTTAAAAGCATAAAGATAGGTAAGAGCGAGCAAACCGTATCCCAGCAAATGCCCGCCTTTTTTGACAATCAGATCAGCCCAATCAAAACTCGGCATACTTTTTGAAGGAATTGAAGAAAAAGCAAAGATGTGAACTGCCCCCCTAAAACAAGACACAAAATAAAAAGAGCCTCCTGTGAGAA
>JABGOQ010000095.1 GCA_018645405.1 Anaerolineae bacterium
CGCAGGATCAAATTGAATATGATCAGTCCAAGGGTAATCAGCGTATAGTTGACAGCAATAGCCTCAAAAATTAAAGGAGCATTGCTGAGCCGCAGGGCAAGAAAACCAATTGGGAAGCTTATGATCATGATTACAAAACTGGCAATACGCTGTCGTTTAATGATTGTCGGCCAGTTTTTAACTTTGCCAGGGATGTAAAAGAAAAGACTGCAAAGGGGGATTAAGCTAATGAACAGTAAAGCCAAGCCAAATCCTCCCACCCGATTGGGGATATCCGTAGGAAGTTTGAAGAAAATAACCGTAATGAGAGCCCCAGAAAGAAGGGGGACATTTAGTAATTGGGATAGTACTTCACCAATGATTCTTAACGTTCTTGATTTTTTTGAACTTGGATCAGTAAGGGTGGGTTTCATTTTTTCTCCTGGTATGCTAACAGTGATTTTATTATTATGGGGTGGTGAACAAGTGTCAGGTATAGACTGCCTATTTCTTGGTCTTTTTCTTTTCATCTATTTTCCTGGGATGATCTAAGGCCTCTTTTTGATATTGCTCAAAAGAGGTCTTCTTCCAAAATTCAGCGGTGCTGGAAAGAGACAACAAAACTTGCTGTGACATGGCCTCCGTATTCTGGCTCTCAATGCTAGAAATCATCGCTGCCCATAGCTCGCGTGCCAACTCCCTGTGTTCAGGGTCGGCATAATAATGAATTGCAAGTTGGCGATAAAACTCTTTGAACGTGTTAAATATTAGGCCATAAACGAGGTTGTCACAGTACGCAATCAGCATATGATGTAGTTCCCACATGCTCTTTGTGTACGCTTCTGCCTCATCTGGCACTCCGCTAAAGCTCTCCAGTAAATCATTTAATAAGCCAGGGACACGTCGTGCTGATGAATTAGTGTATTGAGGAGCTAATAATTGCCACATTTCCAGCAAGTTGGGAACCAGATTGGGGACTAGATTGGGATCCGCTTTGAGGAGTCCGGCTAAGATGTTAAAGTTACCATCTTTCAGATAATCACGGATCCGCGTTGGCTTGCCCTGCTGGATGTTGAGCCATCCATCTCGGCTCAATCGCTGCATAGCTTCCCGTAAGGCAGGGCGCGCAATATCAAGGTTTTTACTAAGGATTCGCTCTCCAGGTAGATCGGTGTTCGGAGGAAATACGCCGTTAACGATCTTCTTTATGAGATGTCGCTCCGCACGATTCGAAGCTCGTTCTTCGCTAAGTTCGCCCATTTTCAACTCCATTTTGATGATTTTGCAACTGGTAAGACCAGTTACTGCGATTGTTATATCACTGGTAATACCAGCTGTCAATGGACTATACTGTATTCGATGAAATGAAAGTGAAAGCCACCTAAGCAAACAAAATATATCTTGTGTTCCCCGAGAGTAGACAAGGTCTGTTAAATCAATCCTTGTTTCTTGCTTAAAATTCCCCCAAAGACCAAGGCGATTTCTATTCAAGCCACAGAAGAGGGATTTGAGAAATCGAGAGATTTATTTATGGAGTATTTTGGGGAAGAGGATGAATAATTAGTAACTAAAAAGCGACTCGGTGAGAGTCGTTTTTTTGGCTTTTGCCCACGTTACCGAGCGGATTTGTGTCGGTTCGCGCCCGGGAGTTTCTCTAGTAAGGGTAGTAGGTCCAAGCAAGGTACAATAGTGATATTACTCCTAATAACCCCAACATCCATAACCCAAAAGAAGATATGCGTATGCTTTGGAAAACTCTACTCTTTATATTAGCGGGATATTTAGCCTTGTATACCGTTGTTTTTGTATCTCAACGGAAAATGCTTTATTTTCCAAAGCAATTGCAGCTTTCAAAAGAGAGCGCCATCCTTGAAGGTATAAGGCATTGGCCTACGTTTGAAAATTATCGTGGATTTATTAGTTCCAGAGATACGGAAGATGTAGAAGGGACGGTGATTATATTTCACGGCAATGCCGGGGTCGCTTATCATCGCTCTTTCTACGTCGAAGCGCTATCAAAGCAGAATATGCGCGTTATTCTGGCCGAATATCCCGGTTATGGTGGTCGCGAGGGTCAGCTGAGCGAAGAGCTTTTAGTAAAAGATGCGCTTGAAACGATCAGACTGGCTTATGAAGCGTATGGAGCGCCGCTATACCTTTGGGGTGAGTCATTGGGATGCGGCGTTGTTGCCAGCGCCCTCCGAAAAATGGACGTTCCCATTCAGGGCTTGGTGCTCTTCCTCCCCTGGGATACGCTGCACAACGTGGCACAAACCCACTACTCTTACCTGCCAGTCCGCTGGCTGATGCTGGATAAATTCAATAATGTTGAAAACCTACAAGGATATGATAGGAAAGTAGCCGTCCTTCTTGCTGGCGAAGATGAAGTTATACCAATCAAGCACGGCATGAAACTCTATGAAGCGATCACAACAGAGAAGAAGCTTTGGGTCTTTGAAAATGCAAGACACAACGAGGTACCAGTAAACCCGGAACTTCAGTGGTGGGGGGAAGTAATCGCTTTCATTTCACAAGACCAATGAAAGCACTTAGCTCAAGTTTTGGGATTAGCGATCATGCGCGGTATCGCAGAAGCACACGGTGGGAAAACATGGGTGGAAAGCGAAGGATATGACGAAGAGAATTGCCCCGGTAATACCTTTTATTTACAAATCCCCACGAGCTAAAAAACACCCCAAAACCTCCTATCCAAACGGAGATATTTCTTTTTTCGTGCTTTTTAGTGTCCCTTCGTGGATAAAACCCTGATAAAATCACCCCCTAACTAATCACTACAAACTAGGAACTCACATGTCAACCTCCGACACAAAAAAAATCATCTACTCCATGGACCGTGTTGGGCGCATCTCTCCCCCCCAACAACAAATAAGCCCTGCGTGATATTTCGCTCGGCTTCTACTCATCACATATTTCAATTGGACAATAATAACAATCAAGCCGATGTTGGCATTTTAGGTGCAGGGATCATGGGGTGTTGCCTGGCATTAGAATTGGCTCAGAGAGGATATAAGGTTGATCTTGTTGATAGAGCATTCGCGCCCATGACAGGAGCCAGCCTTCATAATGAAGGTAAGCTTCATCTAGGTTTTGTCTATGCAAAAGACCCTCTAAAAGCAACTCATAGGTTAATGGCACGCGGTTCATTATCTTTTTCTCGCATCATTGAAAATCTGACCGGTTCCCAACCGGATGCTTTACGCCCATCGCAGCCATTTCACTATTATGTTCCCACTAGCAGCCAATTGGATATGGACACCATCCATCAGCATTTTCACGACGTTGAAGGTGCTATTCGTGAAGAGTCTCAAATCTCTGCGGACACCTATCTTGGGCGCAAGGTGGATCGTTACTTCGAACATAACTCTTTCGAATATCACAAAAGTATATTCTCTCCTGAGAATACCCTTGGCTCTTTTACAACAGAGGAGCTTTCTATCTCACCTGCTGCAGTAGCGAATATCCTTTGCCAGGCGATAAAACAACAACCCAATATTACCTTCATAGGCGGAACAGAGGTGCTTGCCGCCCACAGGTTGGCGAGCGGCAACGTGGAAATTAAGTTATGCCAAGATTACGAAACTTCAAAAACGGTCTATCCATGCGTGGTAAATTGCCTGTGGGAAGGCAAATTGAGAATTGACGAAACGGCTGGAATTCATGACCAGGGATCGTGGATTTTGCGTTATAAAGCGACAATCAATATTTCAGCACCAAGAACAGCACGAAATGGCATCCCATCTGCAACTGGCATACTTGGTCGCTATGGTGATGTAGTTAATCATAACAATGGGGCATACTATATCTCATGGTATCCTCTTTGCAAAATTGCGGAAACTATCCATGGGGACGGACGCGACATACAAGATATGGTTCACAAAGGAGCAGCAAGTCATCAGATCAAAAAAGCAATATCCAATTATCGGTCAATTTCAAAATTTGTGGCGTCAATAACCCACAAAAAATTTATAACAGATAATATTTTGGAAACGGCAGCGTATATTCCATCTATAGTAAGCTTATTAAATAGCACATCTAGGCATTGTGAAGTAGGAGGTGGAATAATTTTAGCCCGCGGCAAAACAGATATAGACGACCCCGAGAGCCACCTGCATCAACGTTCCGAAATCGGCCCAGTCGCGTATGGTTCGTATGTGACCATTGATACTGGTAAATACTGTATGGCACCATTATTCGCTGAGGAAACCGCGAATATGATTGCAAACATTCTCTGAGAGAAGATTGATATAAAATGCTAAGTGCGCCATTCATTACTGTTGGAGTTCCAGTTTATCAGGGTGAGCTATATATTGAAGAGACTCTCCAATCAATACAAGATCAAACCCATAAAAACATTGAAGTAATGATTTCGGTTGACGGGGTACAATCAGAAGTAGAAGAGAAATGCCAATCATTTTTGAAAGATTCCCGCTTTCGTCTCTTCGTACAACCAGAACGGCTTGGCTGGGTTGATAATATCAATTGGCTCATGAGGCAGGTGGAAACACCATACTGGTATTGCCACGCACAAGATGATTTGATCGATCAGCGTTATATCGAAGTTTTGCTAGCTCACGCACAACAGGCTCCAGAAGCCGCTGTTGTCTATTGTGACATTGTAGCTTTTGGACTTCAAAATCAAAATATTGTTCAGAAATCTCTCGCTGGCGACCCAACTTCCCGTCAGTTGAAACTCCTCTATGAACACTTTAATGCAGTTGCATTTCGCGGACTCACGCGTGTAGAAGCACTTCATCATTCTGGCAACATCCGTGCGAATAATGTTAATAGTTTTGCTACCGATACTGTTTGGATGGCAGCTATGGCGCGTTGGGGCCAACTATTACGTGTTCCATATAAGATGTACCATAAACGGTATCATGCTACCAATGAACATGCTAAATGGGCTACTTGGCCTGCTGAGAAAATCACAAAAGCATGGATTACTCATTGCGCTGGTATGCTTGAACAAGCAATGAGGGTGGAAACAACTACGCAGGAACGCCGCCTGTTATGGCAGGCTGCAGTTACACGCTTAAACTCACCACGATTTAACTATATTTCCAATGCAGGGTTAGATACAAAGAAACATGGAATATTGCTTGATGAGTTCTTCAAACACTTGCAAACAACAAGGCAAGTGGATATCCCCACCTTGCTTGAAGGTAATTGGCAAAATATCTATAAATGGACAAAAGGCTTCTTTATGCATAAAAAGCCTTTCCCTTATAAACATTATTTGTCGAGTGTGTTAAGAAAAATAAAAAAAATGACCTGATTTTATTGCCATCAACTGATAAAATCATTCTGTAATCAAATGACTATCCAATAGGAAACGAGAAAACTAAAATGACCACAGACACAAAAAAAATCATCTACTCCATGGACCGCGTTGGGCGCGTCCACCCGCCTAATAATAAAAAAGTCCTCCGCGATATTTCGCTCGGCTTCTATTATGGCGCAAAAATCGGCGTGCTGGGGCTAAATGGCTCTGGTAAATCTACCCTCCTCCGCATCATGGCGGGCGTAGATACAGACTATATCGGCGAAATCTCCACATCGAAGGGCTACGCAGTTGGCTACCTTGAGCAAGAACCGCAACTAGACGAAGATAAAACCGTCATCGAAATCGTCAAAGAAGCCGTTCAGCCCATCGTCGATCAGCTCGCTCGCTACGAAGAACTCAATCTCGAATTTGGCGAGCCAGATGCCGACTTCGATGCTTTAATCGCCGAGCAAGCCAAATTACAAGATAGTCTCGATCACGCCGATGCATGGAATCTGGATTCCCGCTTGGAATTGGCAATGGGCGCACTGCGCTGTCCTCCATCGGATACGAAAATCCGAACATTATCTGGCGGTGAACGTCGCCGCGTCGCCCTTACCCGAATCTTGCTACTCGAACCCGAGATTCTTCTGCTGGACGAACCGACCAACCACCTCGACGCCGAATCTATTGCGTGGCTCGAACATCATCTCCAAAACTATAAAGGAACGGTCATCGCCGTTACCCATGATCGCTACTTCCTCGACAATGTCGCGGGCTGGATTCTCGAACTCGACCGCGGTTATGGCATCCCATGGAAAGGCAATTATTCCTCATGGCTGTCGCAAAAAGAAGAACGTCTGCGCCAAGAAGATAAAAAAGAAAGCAAAAGACAAAAAACCCTCCAGCGCGAGCTAGAGTGGATCAACATGTCCCAAAAAGCAAAACAGAGCAAGGGGCAAGCGCGTGTGAACGCTTACGAAAAATTGCTCTCTCAAGAAAGTGAATCTCATCGCAAAGATTTACAAATCTACATCCCGCCCGGACCCCGTTTGGGCGATATTGTCATCAATCTCGAAAATATCACCAAAGCCTATGGCGAAAAACTCTTGCTCGAAGATTTCAGCGCAGAAATTCGCCCTGGCTCCATTGTAGGCATTGTAGGACCCAACGGTGCAGGTAAAACCACCCTGCTCAGAATGATTACGGGCGAAGAAGAACTCGATGGTGGCTCTATCAAAATCGGTGAAACCGTCGAAATGGCTTATGTCGATCAATCCCGTACGCTCAACCCCGACAAAACTGTCTACGAAGAAATCTCTGGTGGCACAGATTCCATCACGCTCGGCAAAAGAACGATGAATTCCCGTGCCTATGTCTCCACCTTCAACTTCTCTGGCACCGACCAACAGAAAAAAGTTGGCGTACTCTCTGGCGGTGAAAGAAACCGTGTGCATACCGCAAAAATGCTTACTGAAGGCGCAAACGTCATTCTCCTCGATGAGCCAACCAACGACCTAGACGTAAATACCCTCCGCGCCCTCGAAGAAGCCATCTCAAACTTCGCCGGTTGCGCCGTGGTCGTTAGCCATGATCGTTGGTTCTTAGACAGAATCTGCACCCACATCCTTGCCTTTGAAGGAGATTCTCAAGCCCGTCTCTTCCTCGGCAATTGGTCTGATTACGAAGAAGACTATCACAAACGCTATGGCAAATCAGTAGATGTGCCCAAGAGCGTAAAGTACAGAACGTTGAAGAGATAAATAATTCTGCCTTCTAAGGGCGACCAGCTGGTCGCCCTTTTTATAACAAAAGGAGAGAAAATGCAAAAAGAAGAAATCACACTCACCTTTGAGCGGATGATAGAAACCGACATCCCTGAATTAACAAAGATCATGACGCGCACCTTCGATCACGATGCCCAGACCTTCCTGAGCCAGCCAAGAAGTGGGCCACCCGATTACGACACAGGTGAGTTTCTGCAGAAATGGGCATTTAAAGCAGGCGGACACGGATGGATAATTTTCGCTGAGGGAAAAATCGCTGGCGCTTTCATCATCTTTGTCAATCCAGAAAAAGATTATTGGCTGGGCAATATTTTTATTGACCCGGATCATCAAAACCATCAGATCGGCACCCGCACCTGGAAATTTATCGAAGCGACCTACCCAGATGCCAGATCATGGAATCTTGAAACCCCTACCTGGGCTACCCGTAATCATCATTTCTATGAAAAACTTGGCTTTTTTCGTATAAAAGTTGAAGGAGAAGATACCGTTTACAAAAAGAAGCTCAAAGAGTAACTCAAGCAATAATTTCATAAGAAAAGATATGAATCAAAATCTTTTTCACATCTTTTATGCTTTTTAGTCTTTTTTCTCAAATCTAGTATAGAATAAACGAATTATGTGGCATTCTTTCCGTAAATTTCTAAGCCCTCCCGTATTTGAAGATGATTTCGAAAAAACACGGCGTGCTGAAACCCTTCATTACGCTTCAATTATTTTATTCTTTTCACTTTTAATCCTCTTCCTGATTAATCTGGAATTTGGTTCACCTGCTGCTAAAGCCGCAAACTGGCTGCTTGGACTCTTAGCTTTGCTACAATTCTTGATCCAGTGGATGATTCGGATAGGATATGTCTCCGCAGCCAGCCATTTTCTTTTGGCTATTGGGTGGGTAGCCATGACTAAGATCAACCTAAGTGTAGGTGGTATCCGCGACGAAGCGGTTTTTAGTTATATTCTCATTCTGATGGCATCAGGCTATTTGCTAGGATGGCCTATCGCTGCCGCATACACATTAGCCAGTATTTCTGCCCTGTGGAGGCTAGCTTTCATTGAAATGAATGGATTGTTCGTGCCAACAATTGATAATGCGAATGAAGCCGCTCGTGACCTTACGGTAGTTTTTATCCTGATATTTCTAGTTGTCTACTTCTTGATCAGAACACTTACACAGGCCATCGAAACATCCCAGCGCTCTGAAGCAAAACTCAAGAAATTAATCGCCCAACTTTCTGATGAAATAACTGAACGTAAGCATGCGCAAATTGAGTTAAAGAACCAAGCGATCACAGATTTTTTAACAGGATTATTTAATCGCCGTTATTTTTTTGAGATCGCTCAGAAAGAATTTTCCAAGGCTCTTCGTTATGAAAGACCCTTGTCTGTCATTATCTTCGACCTAGATCTATTTAAAAACATTAACGATACCTATGGCCATGCTATTGGAGACCAAGCTCTGGCTCAAATTGGCAATTTATTACGTAATACCATCCGTGATGTAGACATCTCTGCACGCTATGGCGGGGAAGAATTCATCATACTCTTACCTGAAATGGACTGCGAGAATACAGAGGCCGCAGCCGAGCGTTTACGCAAAAAAATACAGGATACGCCAATCAATGTA
The DNA here is from genome assembly GCA_018645405.1 of Anaerolineae bacterium. Taxonomy (GTDB): domain Bacteria; phylum Chloroflexota; class Anaerolineae; order Anaerolineales; family Villigracilaceae; genus Desulfolinea. The sequence goes on from JABGOQ010000095.1 coordinate 8,675, forward strand.
GAGGGCTATCTGGTTTGGATGACAATCAGCGCCGGGGTTGCCAGCACTGCTACTGCTATAGCTAAACCGACGAGCGTGAAGTCGATTGATCAGTTAATCTCGAAAGCTGATCAAGCCTTATACAGGGCGAAAAGAGCGGGTAGAAATCAGGTCTTTTGTTATAAGGAAGAAAAGTAAAAAAGAGAGCGCATCTTCGATGCGCTCTCTTCCTTTAGGGTTGATATATCCTTGTTTCAGGCTTAAAAGCAGCCCACGAAAACCAGAAATGATTTACAGAAACAACGGGGGAAAGAGATTCGCCCTTTAGCTCACCATCAATGGCTTCACCAAAGATATTCCAGGTGCTGCTCGTCTCTTCGTCTTTGATAAGACTATTATCGACCAAGAAATTCTTTCCACCTGAGGCATAGGCGACTGCCGCACCAACATCTCTACCTGATGCGATACTGCCTTCATCTAAGGCAGAGGCAGTGCCTTCTGCCCAAAAGACGACAATGGATTCTCCACCGACTAGATCATTAGCTACATTTTTATCTTCCAAGACTGTATAGGTATAGGCAACGGTCTCATCATTTAATTCAACCGTTAGAACACGTTCCATTGGGGGGAGTTGGTCGTCATAATCACCATCAAAAAGGAAGGGGCGCTGTGAAATATCATCATAACCTGCATAGGGATTTCGCCCATAGCTACGATTGAATCCCGTATCTTTCGAAAGCACGTCTCCATCGGGATACTGCGATTTAAAATCTGCCCAAGAAATCATCGCGGCAGGATAGAAGGTGAGTTGCTCGTTAGTATATTCTCCGGCAATCCCATCACCTGTGGCTTGTTGCCACCAGGTTTCGGTCTGGCGATCGTACATGATCAAGTTGCTATAGCGCAAACGCCCCGTTGTACCAAAATCTAAAACTTGCCCATCAAACTCGCGCTCGAAGGCGATGGCTGTATTACAAAGTGGGCAAAATGAGACAGAGAGCGGCTTATTATTAAGTTCATCGTTGACAATTTCATGCCACGTCAAAACCTGAAGCGGATAAGCGCGCGCTACACCATCTACTTCTACGGCGACGATTGGCTCTATATCATTAATCCATTCGTTGGCCTCTTCTATAGAAACGTAGCTGGGCGCATCAATTGCAGGGATACCATCTTTTGGCGGGCCGCCTGAGAGAATATCACCATAAGAAACGCTATGCTTAGAAAAATCAGTGGAGAATTGCGCGGCAGCACCAGTTGGGGGCGGTTCATCGGCAGGCAATTCTTCTGCTGCTGGGGGCGCAGGAGATGCCTCTTCAACGGGGGCAACTTCGGGTACGCTCGGTTCCGCAGGGGATTCTGTTGGGGATGCCGCAGATGTACAGGCGGCGAGTCCCAGGCTAAGGATGAGAGAGATAACTATCCATCTTAAAGAAAACATTTGAACTCCTTTTGTGTAATTGCTCAAAGGGGATTTCTAATCCCCGTGCTTTAGGGAAAATGCTGGATCAGAAATCCAGCTAGAGCATCATCCAAAAGACGGTTTTCTATTCTCGCCTCTTACTTTGGTAAGAATTAGAAGCTATTAATCTTCTATACAAATGCGTTATAATGGCGCCATGCAAAAAACTCGTGATAATAATGCTTGGATAAGAGATTTAAACGCAGAAGATGAGCAAAGGGAAGCTGCATTAGCAGATTTGCACGTAATTCTTTTACGAATTTTGCCCGCGGCTTTATCGCGCTGGCTTCCTCCTACTTCGAGCCACTTTGAAACTTTCATTGAAGATACAGCGCAAGAAACGATGTTGCGTGTGATGGATAAATTGGATAGTTTTGAAGGTAGAAGTAAGTTTACAACCTGGGTCTATAAAATAGGTCTTCATATTGGCTTGGGCGAACTAAGGCTCAAAAGATGGAAAGAGACTTCTCTCGATAAATTGGAAGAAGGCAACGAACCAGATGAGATGCCTTCCGAACGCTTTGCATCACCAGCCCCCGCCCCAGAGGTAATGCTGGAACGCAAAAATATTATGGAAATGGTACAGCGAATCATGAAAGAAGAGCTAACACCCCGCCAACACGAGGTAATGGTCGCTGTAGCAATACAAGGCACACCGCTAGACATAGTTGCAGAAGAAGTAGGCAGTAATCGGAATGCACTCTATAAACTAATGCATGATGCTCGTTTGCGCCTAAAACAACGCCTGGAACGCGAAGGTGCCTCACCCACAGATTTATTGGCGGTGTTTAGCCAATGAAAACCATATTTGAGAAGTTTATGAACTGGATACGACCTAAAAAAGACCTTTCGAAAGAATCTTCCGCAATGACGGTGCGGTTACTCAAATCCTTGACAATGACAAAGGATGAAGAGTATTCTTGTGATGATGCCCACGCATTGATCGACCAATATGCAGAGGCGAAAAAACGTGGAGAAGATGTTGAAAAACTGATGCCCTTGGTCAAACATCATTTGGATATGTGCCGCGCTTGCTTTGAAGAATATGAAGCATTAATGACAGCCTTAGATTTTGAAGAGACGATATAGGCGATTCACACGCAAACTTAGGCTTGCTTCCCTTTAATAAAGTTTGTAGGGAGATAAGCAAATACCGTTAAAAAATCTCCCCGTAGAACAAGATTTATCTTGTATTACGGGGCTTTTTATTAACAAATAAAGCAGACACTGGAGAAAAAATGACAGACGCACTCATAAAATCCCTGCTCGTTCTAGCAGACGTAGTTGAAGCACGAGACCCTTATACAGGTGGGCATGTTTGGCGGGTTTCACAATTTTCCAAGTTATTAGCCATCAAAATGGGGCTTTCAGAAAAAGAAGCTGTTCAAATCAGTTTGGGTGGTTATGTACACGATTTAGGGAAAGTCGCTATTCCAGACAATATCCTACTAAAAGAAGGTAAATTAACAAGTTCAGAATATGCAGTAATGAAGACCCACCCCGCCATCGGGAAAAAGCTAATTAACGCACATCCCCTTTCTGAAATTGTTTGCAAAGTGATTATAGAACATCATGAACGCCTAGACGGAAAAGGCTATCCCTTTGGACTAAAAGATGAAGAAATCTCCCTCGCCGCAAAAATTGTCAGCGTTGCCGACATGCTTGATGCCCTCACCAGTGCCAGACCCTATAGACGAGAAATGACCTTAGAAAAAGCATTGCAAATTATAGAAAGTGGTGTCGGGACACAGTTTGACAGCAAAATGATCGATCATATTTGCGAGCTGGGGCGTGATGGCGATATTTCACATATTGTTGGGCATAGCGCAGAAGAAATTCCGCTTGTCACCTGCCCTGTCTGTGGCCCAGTCATCGCCGTGCAACGTACCACCCGCACAGGAGAAAACGTCTTTTGCCGTGCCTGCAAAGGGAAGTTCATTCTTCATCAAAAAGATGATACTTTTGAAGCAGAGATGGTCAGTAAAACAGATAACCCCGTAGATTTACAATCAGATTTAAATTCCACCGCCATAGATGATCTAATGAAAGAGTTTGCGGGGGGATTTGATTAAAGAATAGGATAGAGTAAGGGCGGGTCTGAGGCCCGCTTTTAATCCCCTAATTTTTCCCACGTTAGCCCACCATCTTCAGTGCGATATAAGCCCTCGTCTGTCAATGCCCAGCCTATCATCACAGAGATAAAATCGATTTTGCGAAGTGTATCATCGGGTTGCCACTGGGCGGCGTTATAATTCCACGTCTTGCCACCATCCTGGGAGGCGTAAACGCGAGAAATGCCATCCCATAAAACGATCTCATTTGCAGAAAGAACCGAGTATTTGCCGCGCATAGGAACGGGGAAAGTCGGCGTCCATGTTTCGCCGCTGTCAGTTGTGCGATAGAAAACCGTCGCGGATTCTTCGCTAAATAATTGTACGGGAAGCACCCCCAGCCCATCGTCAAAGAAGAGGGGCGCGCCCACCGACGTTTGGGCCTCCTCATAAAACTGGGGCATCGTCAACTCTTGATGCTCCCAAGAGAATCCCCCATCCCGCGTGCGATATAGATAGGCAAATCCATTTTGTGGCTGAGAGCCACTCACCCAGCCATTTTGCGGATCGCGGAAGGAAATTCCGTTTTTTATGCCACGCAAAGGCAGGCTATCATCGAAGCCGGGTTGATGAAGAAAAACTCGATTGAAATCTCCACCTCCATTGATTGTTGTCCAGATGGCAACACCCATTGAACCTGCGCCTGCGCCCAAACCGGTGAGAGCATAGCCCTTTTCCGTATCCATAAAGCCAATATAAGAACGTCCGAAAGGCGTGTTGCGCCAAAGCCAATTTGCGCCGCCATCGGTGGTACGAAAAATTACGCCACCCGTTGGTTTGTCGATATCTTCGAGCAAAAACCAAGCTATTTTTTCATCTATAAAAAAAGACTTTGAGTAAGCGGGGTTGTTATAAATATCGATCGGAGTGATGTCGAGCCAAGTCTCGCCACCATCTTCAGTGCGCAAAACCATCCCTTCAGCTTGCCCCCATCCGTTTTTTTCATCGATCATTTCAAATTTCGTCAGCGCAGGCGAGGGAATAATCTCAAATACAGGCAAGGGCACTGCGGAAGGAGTTGCGGCAGTTTTTTCCACAGATGTTGCATCTTTAACCTCATCTTCAGACAGGTCAGATGGAGAAGATGCGCAAGCCGAAAAGAGCATGATCACAACAAGAAAAATTATCTGGTTTTTGAGTTTTATTTTCATCCGATTCGTATTCCTTTTGGGCTTGCTACCCTTTTTTATTATTCTTTGCAAAGCACATCAAATTCATACCCCTGTAGGCTGAGTTCTTTCAAAATCGTCTCTAATGCCGCTACAGTTTGTGAACGATTGCCACCACCATCATGAAGCAAGATAATCGCATCCGAGAATACATTGGACAGGACAAAATTCTCGATACTCTCCTGCCCGGGGCTACTCCAATCAAAAGGATCAACATCCCACCAGATGATTTCCAAGCCCAGCTGAGTGGCGTATTCCTCAGTATAGAAACCTTCATCCGCATAAGGCAAACGAATACACGGGGCAACATTACGTCCTAAAACTGCATTTGATAAGTCAACCTGACGGACAAAACCCTCGTATCCAATCCCATTCAAGGAGACGTGTGACCAGGTATGATGGGCAATACTATGCCCTGCATTTTCTTCGGCAAAAATAACTTCGGGATGCTCTTTAGCTTTCTTGCCGACTACAAAAAAAGTCGCTTTGGCATCGTATTTTGCCAAAATATCGAGAATTTGCTGCGTCCATTGCGCAGATGGACCATCATCAAAAGTTAGATAAAGAGTCTCTCCATGATGTGGAGCAAGAGTCGGGGTCAACGTTGGGAGGGGCGTTATTGTCGGTGTGGGGGTCTTGGTTGCAAAAAGAGAAAAGCCTTCTGAACTGCTCGCTTTCGCAGAAATATAAAAAAAGAAAATCAATAAAAACAGAAAAATAAGTACCTGTTGAATGGAGTATTTGGCTTGATGACGAACCTTGCCTCTCAGAATCTGCGTTTCCCCTCTGGAAGATCGTACTTCTAATCTAAAAGAGTGCGATCTTTCACCCCCAATGAGGAGCGTTAATTCGGGCAAGGGTTGAAAAGTCAGAAGCGTGCTTTGCCCAGATTTGAGTTTCACACCTGACTCTTGCTCCGGTTTGAATTTGATTCGACGGGAACGCCCTCGTATGGAGAATATCTCAGTAGCATGCCCCAAGTTTTTGATTCGCACACGGACAACCTCACCCGCCTGAATCTTTTTGGGGCGCAGGTCACAGTAAAAACGGGGAGTTATGAGTGTTGTATGGGGTTGATTCTTTGATCGCAAATCTATACTTGCCTCCTCCCATATTATACTCCACCCATGCTACCCTTCTCGAAAAATATAGAACGGGGTAGGTTCTCCCCCGTGTATTGGGGGAGTTAGAGGGGGCGAATTTTTTTTCGCCCTATATATCAATCCAAGCAACTCGTACTAAAAACTTGCAACCTTCTACCCAATCCACTCCACAATTGTTGCTTCTCCCTGCCCGAGACCAACACAAAGAGTCGCCAAGCCATAGTAGGGGGGTTTTTCTTTCGGAGCGCGTCGTTTCATTTCATGCAGCAAGGTCGTCAGGATGCGTGCGCCCGAACATCCAAGCGGATGTCCCAAGGCAATCGCGCCACCGTTGACATTGGTGATTTCAGGATTCATGCCTAGTTCTCGCATTACCGCCAAAGATTGGACAGCGAAGGCTTCGTTGAGTTCGATTAAACCAATATCATCCAAACTTAAACCCGCACGCTGGAGGGCTTTCTTCGTCGCGGGGACAGGCCCCATCCCCATCGTGCGTGGCTGTACCCCCGCCGCCGCCGAACTAATAATCCGCGCCATTGGCTTCAAGCCAAGTTCATCCGCTTTTTCTGCGCTCATAATTAAAATCGCAGAAGAACCATCGTTCAGACCAGAAGCGTTTCCAGCAGTGACAGTGCCATCTTTACGAAAAGCTGGGCGTAATTTGGCCAGTTTTTCGAGCGTGGTATCACGCCGAGGGCGTTCATCGGTGTCGAAGATTAGGGGATCCCCCTTTCGTTGTGGAATGGAAACGGGAACAATTTCCTCGGCAAATCTCCCGTCATCTATAGCGGAAACAGACCGCTGATGAGAGCGAAGCGCAAAGACATCCTGATCTTCACGAGAGATATGGGCCTCATCCTGAATATTTTCGGCGGTATTTCCCATCCCTTCTGTCCCATACATTTCTTCCATTTTAGGGTTCGGAAAACGCCAACCAAAGGCTGTGTCCCACATCGTTTTGCTTCCATAAGGGTAGCCCATTTCAGGCTTGCCAACCACGAAAGGTCCACGTGTCATATTTTCAACACCGCCCGCAATGAATACATCGCCCTCGTCAATCTTGATGGCACGCGCCGCCTGATTGACGGCGTTCAGCCCCGAAGCGCAGAGCCGATTGAAAGTGACAGCAGCCACCTCGACGGGAAAATCAGCAAGCAAAGTTGCCATGCGCGCCACATTTCGGTTATCTTCACCCGCCTGATTAGCGCAGCCAAGATAAATTTCTTCAACAATAGCAGGGTCAATGCCCGTGCGTTCGACGATGGATTTGAGAACAATAGCGGCCAGATCGTCGGGGCGGATGGGGGCAAGCGATCCACGAAAATTGCCAATCGGCGTGCGGACGGCATCAATAATGACAGCTTCTTTCATTTTAGCTCCTGATTGGATAGTTTTTAGTAGAATGGATTCTACCACCGCACGGTATAATTGCCGTTGGATAAAAATCCGCTTCGCGCGTGACCTTCAGCTTGCTTCCGTTAAATCAACGAAAGTGCAATGCACCAAAAGCAGGTGCAACGCACTTTTTCAACTTTCAACTTTAATCCTTTGCCCATTATGAATTTTCTCATCACTGGCGCAGCTGGCTTTCTCGGCTCTGCGCTTGCTAATCACCTTTCCCGACAAGGACATCAAGTTCGTGGACTTGACGATCTCTCCACTGGCGATAAAGACGCGCTCTCCCCCGATGTCAACTTCACACGCGGAGATGTGAACGACCGCCCCAAACTCTGGACATTGCTCCAGGATGTGGATGTGGTCTACCATCTCGCAGCGCGTGTTTCTGTACCAGAATCGGTACTCTACCCGCGCGAATATAATGCCGTCAACGTCGGCGGGACAGTCAGCTTGATGGAAGCCATGCGCGATGTTGGCGTGCGACGAGTCGTTATGGCTTCTTCTGGTGCAGTCTATGGGGATATGGCAGAACAACCGATTGTAGAAAAGACTCCCCCAAATCCACGCTCCCCTTACGCTGTTTCAAAATTAGCAGCAGAACATTATATCCGTACGATTGGCGCATTATGGGGAATCGACACTGTCAGCCTGCGCATCTTTAATGCTTATGGGCCCGGGCAACCAATTCCGGTTTCGCATCCACCTGTTGTGCCACATTTTATCAAGCAGACCTTAAGAAATGGAACTCTCGTTGTTCATAATAATGGAAAGCAAACTCGGGATTATGTTTATGTGGATGACGTTATCACCGCCATGACTGCGGCAACGACTGCACCCGGGCTTGACGGCTTGGTCATCAACGTTGGCTCTGGAGAAGAAAACAGTATCCGCGATCTGGTTAACGCAGTGACAAAGATTATCCCCGGCAAAGCGGAGGTAATCTATAATCCGCGTGTTTCGGGCGGTGTTTCTCAGATGTGTGCCGACCTGACCTTAGCTAAAAAGAAATTAAGCTATAAGCCTTCTGTTTCGCTGGAAGAGGGGTTGAAACTGACATTGGGGAAGGATAAAAGGTTTAGCGTTTAGCATAAAGGGCAAACGATATTTATCTCGCTTGCCCAATACAGTGCGACATTTATGTCGCACTACGAATCAAAAAGAGCCAGACATAAAACTGTCTGGCTCTTCTAATTAAGGCTATCTTTCTATTTTTCTATTCCTGCTTGCCATCAATTTGTTTTTCTAAAACTTCAGAAATATCTAGTACTTGAAGCTGCTCGCCTAATCCTTTGGAATTGGCCGCGTCTTCGAACATGGTCAGGCAATAAGGGCAGGCTGTTGCGACTACGTCCGCTTCTACATCAATAGCATCTTGCAGGCGTTTATGATTGATGCGTTTGTCGGCATCTGTTTCCACCCACATCCCGCCACCACCGGCACCACAGCAGAAGCTATTTTCACCACTGCGTTCCATTTCCACACGATCTATTTTTGCTTTATCAAGCAAATTGCGAGGGGCTTTGTATTCGTTATTATAGCGTCCCAAATAACAGGAGTCGTGATAGGTTAATTTCCCTTCAATACCATCGCCTTTGGCTTGATCTATATCCAAATTGTCGGCAATTTCGGTGAGCAATTGGCTGGAGTGGATAACTTCAAAGTCCCCGCCCATTTGTGAGTATTCATTCTTTAATGTATTGAGGCAGTGAGGGCATTGCGTGACGATACGTTTGAAATTAATCTCGTTAAAGGTTTCGATATTCTGCTCTGCCATGACCTGGAAGATATATTCGTGCCCCATACGGCGGGCAGTTTCACCACAGCAGGCTTCATCCAAGCCGAGGACACCAAAATCTACATCTGCTTTTTTCAATAATTTAACGAAGGATTGGGTGACTTTTTTGTTTCGCTCGTCGAAGGCAGCAGCGCAACCAGCGAAGAAGAGAATATCTGTATCATCACCGGGGGCTAATTCACGCACGTCTAAGCCATCTGCCCATTTCATGCGATCTTGGGGAGGCATTCCCCACGGGTTGCCTTGACGCTCCATATTTCGCAAAGTATCGCCCACAGATTTGGGCATTTCGCCCGTCATGAGAGTGGCATAGCGGCGCAAATCAACCACGCGCTCAGGCGGGCGAATGAAGATCGGGCAACGTGTTAGGCAAGCTCCGCAGGTTGTGCAAGCCCAGAGGGTCTCTTCTTTGAACATCTCTGCGGATAGTTCCCGGGAGGAGCCATTTCCGTTTCTCTTGACCAGAGCGTTGACCGCATCATCTCGCAGACTTTGGATCAATGTGCGCGGTGAATAATCCAGCCCACTGGCGGTGGCAGGGCAAACATCTTCACAGCGTCCACAGTCTAAACAGGCATCAAAGGAAAGTAATTCTCTGGAGGTGAATTCGTTGATATTGCCAACGCCGAGAAGCTCTGTCTCTTCAATATCTTCAATTTTTGCCAATGCGCCTATGTGTCGACGTGGGCGCAGCCAGATATAGAGCGGAGCCATGATCATATGTCGCATTTTTGTGAAGGGCAAGGAGGCGCCGAAGACTAATCCAAGGAAGATATGCAGGAGGACGAAGTATGGATGTAGACGGAAGGCGATTTCTGGGGTCACACCCCAAGCCAAAAACAAGTTCGAGACGATGCTTCCGATAAAGGAATATGCCATCCATTCCGGAAGGGCACTGATCAGGCGCATTGCCTCTGTTGTGAATCCGGCAAGTACCATTAACGTTAATAGGGCAATTACAAAATAATCATCCCATTTATAGCCCAGATATTTGGGCTTCATCACTTTGCGGCGAATGATAGCCATGACCACGCCAACCAAAATGAAGATGCCAGCTAAATCCATTATCCGCTCGAAGAGGAAATAATCACTCATACGTGGAATGGAAAGTTCGAAGGGAGTGAAGAGTTTCATTTGCATCAGGATGATGGCAGTACCAATCAACTGAATGGTGACGCCCCAGAAAAGCAGGAAGTGCATGATGCCAGGATAGATTTTTTTCCAGATCCGTAGTTGCAAGAGGGAGTAGAGGAGAAAATCTTTTATTTGGTTGAATATTTTAATCATTTGATTTCTCCGTTTTGGTGAGGTATACGCCCAGAATACCAATGATCATGGCAGGGAGGAGGAAAAGGTGAAGGGTATATAAACGGCTTGGATCGAGAGCAATCACCCAATCTGCACGCAGGTAGGCAAGCGATAATTGGCTCATGGCATAGATGCTACCAAGAACTTCCAAAGCAAACAGGGTTCCCCAAAATAAGCGTTGATCTTCAGAGGTTTGTGAGCCAACGAAGCTAAATATGAGTGTGGTAACGAAAAGGAGAATTGCGCTTCCCCAATGGATTGCCCTAATCACAAAATCGAAACTCACGGGTGTATCAAGAAGAGCTTCAGGCATCGGTTTTGCGAAGAAAATCAAAATGACGCCGGCAATGACTTGGATAGCAAATAAGACAGCAATTATTCTTCCCAGCGGAAGCATCCAGCGGTGATGCCAGTGCTCATTACGGGTTTTCCAAACGCTGAGATTGCGGGTAATGCCAAAAAGGAAAATCAATCCTGCCGAGCCAAAAGTGATCCAGCGGTTGGTAGGAGTCTGGGGGTTGGGTTCAGATCCGGAAATATGACAGTGTAGGCAGGCGTCTTGCTCGGGATCGGGGAGAAAAATCTCTTCCCCCTGATGGTATGTGCTTGCCTCGTTCCCGACCATCACAGCAAATACAAGCGCAAAAGTTATAATGATGATGCCGAATAATATCATTCGACTGGAAAGATTTTTCATAAGCTGACTCCGGCACTAAACTTGATCGATCGAATACTATCTCATTTCTCCTCCTATTCTACGATAACAGACCCGATTCCCTGCATGACCTTTCGCTATAAATAGGCGATGAATGTTATATGAGAAAAGGTAGGAATGAACCTTGCCTCTTTCATATATTGATTGTTATAGTTTGAGATATGCTTTCTAAAAAGAAATCTAAAGTCGATTCTGGCTACCCTGCCTTCACGATAATAGTGGTGAACGACGCTGCAAGAGTAATAGGGAGCCTTAGTATATTAAATCTGGTCGGGATTATTGCTCTCCGGCTGGAATATACACACCTATAGGGTAGGATAAACTCCTACCCTATTTTTTTCTCTGTAATTTCAAAAGGATTTACCACAGAGAACACAAAGAGCACGGAGAAAAACAATAGAAAAAACTTTGTGCGCTCTGTGTACTCTGTGGTGAAAATTATTCACCAGAATCTTTTTTCTAAAAGGAGTTCTAAAATATGGCTCTAAAAGGCACTATTGAAGTAAACCCAATGCACTGTAAGGGATGCAGTCTCTGCGTAGATGCTTGCCCTCAGAACGTAATTGCATTGGATATGGAACATCTCACGCCCAAAGGCTATCATCCAGCGATGTTGATTGATGAAGGATGCACAGGATGCGTAATCTGTGCAGTTGTTTGCCCCGATGCGGCGATTACGGTTTATAGGGAAGCAAAAAAGCCAAAAGTTAAGGCAAAGTAAAGTTTCGACTCGTATTGCGTAAAACGTATTGCGTAAGAGCATTACGAAATACGCACTACGCAATACTTAAAGGAGTTTCTTAAATGGCAAAAGAATTAATGAAAGGTAACGATGCCTTTGCTGAAGCGGCAGTGCGCGCGGGTGTGGAGGGTTTCTTTGGGTATCCGATTACCCCTGCCAGCGAATTTTTAGAATATATGGCAAAACGGATGCCCGAACTTGGGCGCGGATTTTTGCAAGCTGAAAGCGAAGTCGCCGCGATCAATATGGTATATGGTGCGGCTTGTGCGGGGGTGCGCTCCTTAACAGCGACATCCGGACCTGGATTGAGCTTGATGAGTGAAGCCCTATCGTATATTGCGGGGACAGAGGTTCCTGCGGTGGTTGTAAACGTGATGCGTGGCGGTCCTGGCTTGGGGAATATCGCGCCCTCACAGAGTGACTATAACCAAATGGTGAAGGGTGGCGGGCATGGCGATTATTTCCCCATCGTGCTTGCACCCGCGACTGTTCAAGAAGCAATTGACCATATCACCCTTGCCTTTGAGTTGGCAGAAAAATATCGTTCTCTGACCTTTATTGCCGTAGATGGCAATCTCGGTCAAATGATGGAACCGGCAGAATTGCCCCCCATGCTCGGATTGCCCGATGAGCCGCCAGCATGGGCGGTATATGGCGCAAAAGACCGCGAGCCAAATATCCTGACTTCCATTTATATTGATCCACCCGATGAAGAAGTGACCAATATCCGTTTGCTCAAACGCTGGATAGAGGTTGAGAAAAACGAAATCCGCTATAAAGAATATGATCTGGATGATGCCGAAATCGCGATTATCAGTTTTGGCGTAGCAGGGAGAATCTGCTCATCCGCTTTGCGCACGGCGAGGGAGGCAGGTGTGAAGGTTGGGATGATACGCCCGATTACGCTTGCGCCCTTCCCTAGAGAGGCAATTCGGGAGCTGAGCAAACGTGTCAGACGAATTTTAGTGGTAGAAATGAACACCGGGCAGATGCTCGAAGACGTGAAGCAAGCCGTAGGTGGGCGCGTCCCGATCGAATTCTACGGACGAATCGGCGGCATTACCCCCCTCCCAGATGAGATTCTGGAAGAAATCTATCGCGTTAATCAAAATACAGAAGATATTGCGGATGGGCAGGAAAGAGTGGAATGGCTGGAACGTCTGGAAGCCCGAATTGAGAGAGGAGAACAATAATGGAAGTTGTATATACTCGCCCCGAATCGCTCACAACGACCACCACGCATTATTGCCCGGGCTGTACACATGGCACGGCGCATAGATTGGTGGCAGAAGTTTTAGATGAAATGGGTATTAGAGAAAAAACGATTGGCGTTGCGCCAGTCGGCTGCTCCGTTTTTGCCTACGATTATTTCAACCACGATTTTGTAGAAGCCGCTCACGGGCGCGCCCCTGCCATGGCAACGGGCATCAAACGTGTGCGCCCGAACAACACCGTTTATACCTATCAGGGTGATGGCGATTTGGCTTCGATTGGCATGGCAGAAATTGTCCACGCCGCCATTCGTGGCGAGAATATCACCGTCATTTTCATCAATAACGCCATTTACGGCATGACGGGCGGGCAAATGGCGCCCACCACTTTGCCCGGTATGCGAACAACTTCGTCTCCGGGCGGGCGCGATGTTGAAAATATGGGTTACCCCGTGCGCATGTCTGAAATGCTTTCAACCATTGACGGTGTTAGTTATTCTGTGCGCCGCTCTTTGCATAACCCCGCCAATATTCGCAAATCGAAAAAAGCCATTCGGCGCGCCTTTGAAGTGCAAGAGCACGGCATGGGATTTGCAATGGTCGAATTGCTCTCATCTTGCCCCACAAACTTGAAATTCACCCCTTCAGAAGCGCTCACTTTCATCGAAGAGCAGATGGTTCCTTATTATCCATTGGGCGATTATAAAGTTGCGCCCGAAGTGAAAGCGTTAAAGGTATAAAAACATAAAAGCTCTCACCACAAAGCGCACTAAGGAGCACGAAGGAAAACTTTTTATTTTTCTTCTCTCACCGCTCCGCGTTGAGGTACTTAGCCGCAACGCAGAGCGTTGCTAGCAGGTTTGAAAAGAAGTTTTTTCTTCGTGTCCCTTTCTGTCCTTCGTGGTTTAAAAAAGCTAGGAGAAAATATGGAAAGAAATTTAATAGTTTCAGGATTTGGCGGACAAGGAACATTATTTGCGGGACAAGTTCTCGCGTATGCGGCGATGGATGCGGGTAAGCACGTGACCTGGATTCCCTCCTACGGGCCCGAAATGCGCGGCGGCACTGCCCGCTGCACCGTAACGATCTCAGATGATCCAATTGGTTCGCCCCTGACACGTAATCCCGCAATTGTGCTTGCTATGAATCTCCCCTCCTTAGATATGTATGAACCATTGATGGTGGAAGGCGGCTTGGTCATCGCAAATTCATCCCTCATCAACCGTGAAATGGAGCGTGAAGATTTGCGCGGCTACTATATCCCCGCCGCAGAAATGGCAGAGAAGATCGGCAATCCGCGTCTCTCAAATATGGTCATGGTCGGCGCACTCCTCGAAGCAGAAGAAATTTTACCGTTAGAAGTAGTGAAGAACGCCCTTGGTGAACATCTGCCAAAACGTCATCATAAAACCTTGCCCTTCAACTTCAAGGCGATGGATGAAGGGGCGGCGTTTGTGAAGGCGTTGAGGTAGAGAATATCCATTGATTTAGCAAAAGATAAGATTTATAAAAAAACCCCAGTACTGAAGTTTCAGTACTGGGGTTTTTTGAATCTGTTATTTGTCTTGCACAGGCAATACTGTCATTGTATGAGAGATTGTGCGTTCTTTGCATCGCGAAGAATTTCATCCGAGCTTTCATATCGGCTATCACAAAATGTAATGCCAATTGGATTTTGCCCCTTGTCTCCAACATCTCCCAAGTTCTCATCTAACATTTCTTCCAAGCGAGTTGCAACCATTGCTGGGGTATCTTTGTTGGGCATGTTTTCGATCAGGATATAGAAATTATCCTGATCAATGCTTGCAATAGTATCGGTAGGACGTACCGTGCTTTTTAATGATTTCACGATCTCGCCAAGCGTAGACTCCCAAAGCTTAATATCCAACAACTTCTTCAGATTATATATTTGAGATAATTTGAAAGACAGTATCGCGAAGAGATATTGATCATTTTCTTTTGATTGCTTGAGCGAAGAATCCAAGCGATTCATAAAAAAGGATTGGTTATATAAGCCTGTATTTTTATCCCAAGGATTTAATTCTTTTTGCGCTTTTTCCAATACCCCAAATCGCCTTATAAAAATTGATAACTGTTCAATGCTAACTGGTTTTAGCAATATCAAATCAGGTTCTACAGGTAAAGTGTCAGCAATATGTGCATGAGCTGTGACCACGATCGTCTTTGTCTGAGCTAGTCTCTTATCATTGTGAATCTTTTTTAGAAGCTCTTCCCCAGAAACCCCAGGAAGATTTAAATCTAATATCACAATATCTGGTTGACTATTGGAAAGACGGTCACTTGCAACTTGCCCACTAAGAGCGATTTCTGTGCGATATCCAACCATATCTACAACATGTCGGAATAGCGCAGCGATATCACGTTCATCTTCAATAATTAACACAAATGGCTTAACCATAGACGGTTACCCTTACCCTTTTGCAATTACTCCAAATAAACATTTCTCTCTACAAT
>JABGOQ010000166.1 GCA_018645405.1 Anaerolineae bacterium
GCAAACGACTCATAATCGTTGGGTCGCTGGTTCGAATCCAGCCGGGCCCACTTTTCATTTTATTCTCTATCGGGTACTCATTTCTCACTGGGAGGGGTTGATGCAGGCAAATATCTCTGCTCGAGGCTATACCAATGTTGTTTTAGTACTAAATATGAAGCGTTTTATTCATCCTGAAGATCAGGAACGCTTTGAAACAGTACGAGGCACCCCAGAATTTGCAAATATCTTGCGCAAGAATTGGCCCATTCAAGCCAATGCGCAGGATATTTTTGTTTTACAGCAAAAATATAAAAAACGTCTCGCGAATGGAGAATTATCGCTTGAAGACAGAATGTCAACGGAAGAAATCGGTTTTGCCACAGGTATTTTCCGTAATCTAATGTTGGAAGAATATGCTTTTCCCGTTTATGTGTTGGATAAGGAAAAGATTCGTTTCACAAAATCTCTAGAGAGCAATTTTCAATTTAAAACGCTTTTTAAACGTGCCTGGAATCGTTGGGATATTTGTGTTCATCCGACTTATACAGGCTTCTTTGTTATTCGTCTTACTCAAAAATACAAGCACCGCCCTCGGTCTGTGCTAACTTGGGCACGGGAAGTATTAAGGCTTCAAGAGTCGCTGGATGTACTCAGCGCACAACGTTGGTTGGAACATAATAAAGAGCGATACTTGAATGAGCCAGAAACTTTAAAGAAAAAAGAACGTTCTGTGAAGGCTCTGCTGGAATGGATGGGGGCAGACGAAGAAGAAAACAAAACCGTATTATATGCACCTGTTCAATGGAAAATGGCGATGGAAATCGCAGGTTTTTTTGTGAACGAAATTGGACAATACACATCTTTATTCGATATCGATGAAAAACCAATTCGTTTTCAGAGACCACAGACCAGCATTTCTCTCCCATTGCATGATGCCTACGTTATACACCATATCGATGAAATGTTTTCTGACCCAAGAAATGTGAAAAAAGCCAAAAAATCAAAAGCACAGGGGAATGCCCAAATCAAAGTAAGCGTGCATAATATACGCCAATCACCTCGCTTGAGACAAAGACTTGTGAACTTGATGGAAGGCACAGTTTTGCGTAAACCTGGTGGAAATGGCAAGTGCGAAGATGATGATTGCTATTTTCCTGACCCTAGTTGGACTACAACAGATTCTGTTAGTGAGATCAATCGTTCATCTTGGAATGATGAGCTATGTTTACTTTCCAGCCGTACTGCAATTCTTTTTCCATCCATGAAGTGGAGAGATTTTGAGATGGCGGTTTCTACAATGCCTGGTGCAACGCTGAAGGTAAAATATGCACGTTATTGGGGGGCAATTGAGCGAATGATTGAATTTGTTTTGGAGATACGGGTTTTAGCTCAACTGGTAGATAGCGCATCCTTTGACCTTTTAGGAGAAGTGGCCGAAAAAGTCCATAAAGTACGTGAACAGTTGATTGAAGGCGATATTATTTTGGATAAATCTTTTATCCAATTGGTGAGCAAGGCTGCCCATCTAAGACGTTTGGCGGCTCTGGCGCAGAGTATGACAAACCCACATTTATGGAGTCGCGCAGAATATGCCATTCGCAAGTCAGAATACCTTTTTGAAGAATTGGGTGTCCCAACTACACTAATGCATGTCGAGCGGAATATTGACAGTATTAACAGTGTTGTTGATCATGTTGATGAGTTATATATCGCAGACTTGTCAGAAAAGAGCAATGATCAGGCAACTTTGTTTTCGATTGGTTTGGCTGCAGGTTCATTAATCCTAACCTTTTTGGTTTTTCCCTCCTTTTTGGCTGATACGGTATCTATATATATACGTGATACTGGTGAAACTCTCCATTGGACAGGATGGTTAATTGCTATTGCCGGTGGGGTGCTAGCGTTAAGTCTAATCTATTTTGCAATGCGATTGTTAAAGGTGGCTTTTGTACAACGCAAGAAAGTTAATAAACTGCTAGATAAGTTTATGAATGATAGTGAAATGGAGTAAGAAGCCTTTTCTTAGAAAAAATACTGCAACACCAACAAGACTCCCATCCCGGCAACGATTGTCCAGACGATATTTTTTGTTTTCCATGCAACGAGCATTGCAACGATTCCAGTTAGCAGGCGCAGATTTGTAGGTGAGATATTTAATATGCCACCAGGCATAACCAATTCAGGGACGATGATTGCCGATAATACCGCGATGGGAACAAAGCGTAGCGAACGCTGAATAATAGGTGGTGCTTGCCAACGGTCGAGAATCACGATAAAAGAGAGACGAATTCCGAAGGTCAGAATTCCGAGAATAAACATCGTTAGCCATATAGCGTTCATTTTTTCTCGCTCCACAAGCCGACGACAATCCCTATTATCGCTGCAACGATTAGATTTAGTTTATAGGGCAAGCCTGCTGTAAGGACGGCGACTGCTCCCGCAGAAATTGCTGCCAATAGACTAGGATGGTCTTTCAGTGAGGGGATAAGCAATGCGATAAATGTTAATGCA
Organism: Anaerolineae bacterium; assembly: GCA_018645405.1. Taxonomy (GTDB): domain Bacteria; phylum Chloroflexota; class Anaerolineae; order Anaerolineales; family Villigracilaceae; genus Desulfolinea. The sequence goes on from JABGOQ010000166.1 coordinate 2,494, forward strand.
AGGGTGAAATCCAAAGACCAACTTGGCGGAACTTGCGTCCCCAAAAAAACGCCGACAGCTGTACTGATTTGCCATGACGTCCATAAAGCCAAACCTGCCCCAAGAAAATACCAATGTTTGTATCTGCTCTTATCTTTGCGATAATAATGAGTGATGGCAACTGCGTAGGCTTCGTCGGTCAGTAGATAAGAGAGTATCGTTTTCCAGAGAGGATTTAGTTTTTGCACATGCGGTGCCACTGATGCGCTATACAAAGCATGGCGTAGATTGACCACAAAGCCAGTTATGATCATTACCAGTGCTGGTGTTCCGACAGCAGCAAGTTGTACTAGCATGAACTGGGCTGAGCCGGCAAAAACGATGACAGACATCGCTTGTGCCTCCGCCTTAGAGAGTCCTGCACTCAGTGCGAGGATGCCATATATCATCCCAAAGGGAATTACGCCAACCAGAATGGGGAGCTCGTCTTTAATACCGTGAAAGAATTCAATTTTTGCAGTTTGCATAGGTTTATCCAGAATTCGGCAATTATACATCCTCTACTAATCTCTTACAAAAAGGAAGTTTCTCGTATACAATTCATGTATATTGATCTTTGGTACAAAATCTTATAAAGGAGATATGCGATGAACTTTCTTGGTAATCTAATTTGGCTAATTTTTGGCGGTTTTATCTCAGGTATGGGATATATCCTCGGCGGTTTGTTGACCTTGCTCACAATTATTGGAATCCCATTTGGGACGCAAGCAATGAAGTTGGGTGCCGCAACAATGACGCCTTTTGGGCGTGAGATCGTTGAATCTGATGATGCAGACAATCCGCTTAATATGCTCTTCAATATTATCTGGGCGATTCTTTTTGGTTGGGAAATTGCCGTTTCGCATCTGGCGCATGGAGTAATTCTAGCAATTACTATTGTAGGTCTACCTTTTGCGAAACAGCATTTCAAGCTGATCCCTTTGGCTTTATTCCCCTTTGGGAAAGAATTGCGGTAGCTCCCTCTGTCCTACGGACATCTCCCCCAAATTCTAAGTACGGAATTTAGGAGAGAAATCAAGAATAATAAGGAAACTATATGAATAACTGGATTGCGCTCACTATTACCTTTGCCGCCGCGCTTGGATTTTTACGCATAATGGATTTTTTCGCGCATCGTGGATGGATTGAATCACGTTTGAGTCGAAAGATTATCCATATTGGTACAGGTCCCATTTTTGTCTTGTGTTGGCTGCTCTTTGACGATGCGTCTGCTGCGCGTTGGATGGCTACTCTTGTTCCCTTTGCGATTACTGTACAATTTGCGTTGATTGGACTTGGTGTTCTCAAAGATGAAGCCTCTGTAAAAGCCATGTCTCGTACGGGTGACCCGAAAGAAATCTTACGGGGTCCGCTTTTTTACGGAATCGTCTTTGTGCTGATGACAATCATTTTTTGGAAAGATTCCCCGATTGGCATCATCGCATTAATGCTGATGTGCGGCGGTGATGGGATTGCAGATGTGGTTGGACGGCGTGTCAAATCAGCAAAGTTGCCATGGAGCAAAGAGAAATCAGTTGCTGGGTCTTTGGCGGTATTTGTGGGGGGATGGGTACTCGCTCTTTTGGTGGTAGCAATTTATGGGTATGCGGGCGTTTCCGGTTTTACATCCGCCAATTTTGTCTTGCCTATTGTAATCATTGCTTTTGGCGGGATGTTGGTCGAATCCCTCCCTTTTAAGGATATTGACAATCTTACAATTACGATAGCTGCCGTGTTTTTAGGGCGTTTTTTCTTTTGAGTTTGGCATTTATGAGGAGAAGTAATGGTAAGATACTCTATTGTAAAGAGCTTTTCTTTTTAGCTGAAAAATTAGATTAAGGTTTTCAATTTTCTATGCGAAGAGTTATTTTGCCAGCCCCTAAACCCATTCATCCCTTTGGAGAGCCTGCGCGGGATTTGCGCGTCCATAATAAGCCTTTGTGGACTCTACAGCGAGATGTTCTTGATAAATATACAACCAGCACCAGCGAGTTGCCTTCTGGCGCACATATGCCACAAACGCGTGAGGAGATGATTGCTTATCGGAACAATCTCTTTTTCGATCAGGGTTATATTGATGCCTTTATTACAGCGGCAAGAAAGCATGGACGTGCGTGTCGGGCAGCTTTTAGTGCCGAAGCCCCTGCTTTTAAAGAACATGCCTTGCCTCTCTCAACTTCTTATACGCCAGCCGGAAACTTATATCTCGCAGACCTTTGGTATTATCCACGCGGACCTGTTGCAGATGCGCGCCCACTGATTATTGATATGAAACCTAAAGAGGTTGGCTATTATAGTGTTCCGACTTATATGGCAAGTGATGAAGGGGATTTGGTCTTTCAAGTTCCTGAGCGTTCTTTGTTGGCGATTGATTCGTGGGTGCATATTTTTATTGCGGATGTAGTTTTTGGCGTTTTTTCGAGCGGGGTGAAAGTTGAGAAAAAACTCAAAGAAGATTTGAAATTTAAGGTTAAAGTTTTAGGCAAAGCTCTTTTTGAAGGACGGCAAGTTTTGGAATGTTCTGAATTAGTTCAGATCGGAGAAAATTGTGTGATCGATCCTCAAGCCGTTATTCATGGCCCAACAATTATTGGGAATAATGTTACGATTGGCGCAGGTGCGGTCGTAGAAAATTGTATTATCGGTAATAATGTTAATATCTCACAAGATGTTCAGTTAATGCTTTCTGTTGTAGGCGATGGCACTTTTTTGCCTTTTAAAGCGGCTTTATTCATGACAACTATTATGGATAATAGCATGGTTGCGCAAAACACCTGTTTACAGATGTGTGTGATCGGAAAAAATACCTTTATCGGTGCTGGCTCAACTTTTACCGACTATAATTTGATTCCTGCCCCAATTCGAGCGATGGATGGAAATAACGAACTAAAAGATGCAAATCGCCCTGTGATAGGGGGGTGTGTGGGGCATAATTGTCGCATTGGTTCTGGGATGATTATCTATCCAGCCCGAACAATAGAATCGGATGTTATTTTAGCCGCCACAAAAAATCGCCGTGTGATTGATCGGAATATATCTTTTGAAGATAGCGATCATCATGGCTTGCGTTTAGGGAAAAAACACGTTACAAAATACCATCAAGAAGAAGAGGAATCCTGGTAATACATGGACAGTTTCGCATTCATCATTCATCCCATTGACCCCAAACGCGATGTCAGCCGAAAATACCCCTTCTTGGGGCGTATCCTTAGCGCAGAGCAAATTGATTTTTTTTCAACATTTTTCCCACCAGTTTATCTCTCAGAGATTGAAGGCATTCGCTCAGAAGCAACAGGCAAAGAAATAAAAGGCTGGTTTATTGCCTGCCCTTATACGCCTCGTCGCATGTTGAGTTTGCCAGAGAAGACAGTCTATCGTAAAATTATACAGACGGGCCGCATGGCTGAAAAGCTCGGCGCAAAAATGCTTGGGCTGGGCGCCTTCACCTCGGTTGTTGGCGATGCCGGTATTACTATCGCCAAAGGGTTAGACGTTCCCGTCACAACGGGAGATGCCTATACAATCTCCATCGCAGTCGAAGCTCTCCGTGAAGCGGCAAAACTGATGAATATAGACCTTGCCCAATCAACGGCAGCAGTTGTAGGCGCGGGCGGTACGATCGGCCGAGTTTGTGCAGAACTTTTAGCAGAAGATGTCTCAAAGCTTTGTTTGCTCGGAAGGCATATCGAACCTTTAGAAAAACTAAAAGCTAAATTGGATGTCTCATCTCAAGCAGATTTGCAGTCTAGTACAGACCTCTCCCTTTTAGCAGATGCCGATCTAATTTTAACGGTAACGAGCGCGGTCAATGAAGATGTGATTCGCCCCGAACATCTTCGGGCTGGAAGCGTGGTTTGCGACGTTGCCAGACCTCGTGATGTTTCTGCAATGGTAGCAGCGGCAAGAGATGATATATTAGTGATAGACGGCGGGATGGTTGACATCCCCGGTCTGGTTGATTTTCATTTTGACTTTGGCTTTCCCGAAGGCAAGGCTTATGCTTGTATGGCAGAAACAATGGCTTTGGCTTTAGAAGGTCGTTTTGAAGATTACACTTTAGGTAAAGAAATTACGCGCACGCGCGTAGATGAAATCACAGAAATTGCAAAGAAGCACGGTTTTTGTTTGAGCGGTTTTCGCTCTTTTGAAAAAGAAATAACGTCAGCGCAAATTGAAGCTGTGCGTCGGAGTGCTGTGAAGAGAAATGCAAAAACCTGATAGGTTTTTGCAACATTATTCCAATCTTTTTGGAGGTTCCAAATGGGAAAAGCCCGCCTTTTGGTTGTAGAAGACGATCCTGATATCTCTAATATGCTGAAAATTTATTTCAGTGGCTTAGATTATGATGTCGATGTTGCCCTTCGGGGGAACGACGCGTTGGAAAAAACCCGGCAAGTTCTACCTCACCTTATTATCTTGGACATTATGCTTCCAGATATTGATGGTTATGAAGTTTGTCGTAATTTACGTACAAGTACGCGTACAAGCCATATCCCTGTTATCTTTCTCACTCAGAAAGATGAACGCAGCGACAAGTTGCAAGGGTTAGAGCTAGGTGCAGATGATTACATCACTAAACCCTTCGATATAGAAGAGCTTAAGTTGCGCGTTAATGGTGCAATTCGTCGTTCAGAGCGTGAGAGTCTTACTGATCCCCGCTCAGGTTTGCCAGCTGGACGTTTGATCGAGGAACAACTTCGCCGCATTATCCGCGAGGAAAATTGGGCGTTGATTGATTTGCGCATTAACTACTTCTCAGCGTTCAATGATGTCTATGGCTTTGTAGCAGGGGATGATGTTTTACGTTTCTCCGCAATGCTACTGGGTGAAATTGTAGATGAGCTTGGCACACCAAATGATTTTATTGGCCATGCGGGCGGGGATAATTTCATCATCATTTCTACAGATGAAGCTACGCCAAAAGTTATAGAGACGCTCAAAGAACGTTTTGATACAGAAGTACAAACACACTATAATTTTATGGATCGAGAGCAGGGATTTGTGCAGATCACAAATGCTGAGGGAGGAGTAGATAAATCGCCTCTAATGATAATGAAAGCTGGTACGGTTTCTCCCAAGGAACATCGTTTTTCAGATATTCGGGAAATTACTGAAATGGCGGCAGAAGCCCGTCGTAAAGATACAGTTGTTGAGGCATAAAGGTTTTAATCCATTATGGAAGTAAGGATTGAATCTGGGCTTGTTCTTATTGTGATTGGGCTGGCATTAATTGTGCTGGTCTGGGTTTTAACGCGCTGGGCTTTGCGCTTACAACCATCTTTACAAGCTGCGATCAAAACCTCCTCACCAGAAAACCCAGAACATAATGATGCTGTTTTATTGGTCTATCCCGGGGGAAGAGTAGAGTACGTAAATACCGTAGCACAAAAACTATTTGGCCTAACAGAAGGTGAAGCACCAAACCTTGAACGCTTTGCTCGTCGAGTACGCCCTAGCGACATGTTTTGGAAGTTATGTGCTTCTGAAGGACAAGCGCGTCTTTCAGTTGGGGGGAGAATGGTCGAAGGGGTTTCCTATCAAATATCAGGGCCAGATTCAGCTATATTGCTTTCGTTACGTCAACCGGAATTAGCTTCAGGACTTACAGATACACAAGATGTTTCTGGTTCGGTCTTGAGAATCATTACAGATTTTGGGCAGGCAATTGCTGAAAACCTGAAATTAGATGCCACTCTTAGTGCAGTAATTGAGAATGTGGAAAAACTTGTTCCATCTGATATTCTGGAAGTTAAGGTCAAGAAACCAGGGAGTCAGGTTTTTACATCATATCGTTTTGGAATGGTCGATGGGAAGCCTCGCCTGGAACAGAGCAGAAATACTCGTTTTGGTAATTATTCAGCATATATTATTGAGCAGGAAGAGCTTTTATTTGTATCAGATACCGAATCGTATAAAGAATTTCCTTTTCTTGAAGAGACGGATCAATATTCTATCCGTTCTTATATTGGTGTCCCTCTTCAAGCAGGTGGGGAATTGGTAGGGATGTTAGAAGTGGGGCAAATTGCGGCAGATGTCTATTCTTTGGAAGATCAAGATATTCTTCAATTGATCGCAGGACAGGCTGCTGTTGCTATTCGAAATGCATTGCTTTATGAAAACGAGCAACGGCAAGCGATGGAAATGTCTAGTTTAGCTAAATTGGCACAATCCGTTGGCTCCTTGCAGGATAGAGAAGATTTTTTCTCCGCTTTAGTACATAGCATTCAGCCACTTTTTGATGTCGATATACTTGGTTTCTTGCTCTATGATGAAGAGCGCCGCACATTAGAGGGGCAAGTCCCCTTTGAAGGGATACCTGAGCATGTTGTCAATATCTACCGTACTGAAATACCAGTCGATAGTTTAGCTGACGACATTATCACCTCACACCAAACCTTGCTTACACAAGATGCAAAAACGGATGAGCGTTGGGAAAAACTTCGTATCCATAATATTGCTCAAGCCGCAAGCTTAAGAGAAACAGCTCTTGTTCCTCTTGTTTCTAGTGGACGATTTTTAGGCTATTTACAACTTTCAAATCACTATCAGGCAGTGCGGGAATTTACCGAGAGTGAAGAACACTTAATGAGTGTTGTTGCTAATCAGACAGCAACCATTATTGATAATGCCAATCTCGTGCAGCAAACGCAAAGACGCGCTCGTCGTGCTGAAACCTTGCGGCGGGTTGCCAGTTTGGTTTCTTCATCAGCAACTGTGGAAGAGACAACCCGCTTCTCAATTCGGGAGTTGGTGCAACTTCTTGGTGCAGACTCAGCTGTTGTCTTTTTATATGATGAAGAGCAAGGCACCCTAAAAGCACAAGAATCATCTTTCTATGGTCTTTCGAGTGAAATAATAGAGAAGTTTTCCCAACTCTATCTTGGTGACTTGCAGTATCGTCTTACAGTAACAGGCAGCCAGCGTTCTTTCATATCTGGTGATTTGCAAACAGATCAACGTCTTTCGGATTACTATCGTCCGTTGGTACAAGCTTCGGAAATGAAATCTGCGCTGGTAGTTCCTTTAGTAGTTCGCGAGCGCGGTATTGGTGAAATGATGTTAGCTAGTGCTTCGCCTAATTTCTTTACACGCTATGATCTTCAAGCTGCAATCACTGTAGCCGAGCAATTGGCTCTTGTCTTGGAAACCTCAAGAGCTTCAGCACAAACGGATGAGAGTTTACGTTTGCGTGTAGATCAGTTAACGGCTCTTTCTCGCGTAAGCCGAGAGTTGAATAGCAATCTCAACCTAAAGCATTTGTTGCAGGTTGTTTATGATGAAGGTTTGCGAACAACCAAAGCCGATTGCGGCACGATCACGATTTTTGATCAGGATTCTGTTGATGAAGATGCGCCTAAGAGTATTCTGGCCTTAGGATGTGCACACGATATGCCGTTAACGGAACTTGAACAGGAAGTGGCACGTAATGGCAATGCGCTCCTCATCGGAGATGTTGTCGAAGGGGAGTATCCAGCCAATCACGAGGGCGTTCGCTCCGCTTTGGTCGCCCCAATTGCCTATCAAGGGAAAACTGTTGGATTATTCCATCTGCACTCAATGTCTCCCCATCATTTTGATAAAGAAACTTTAGATGTTGTCCAGACTTTGGCGATTCAGGCAGCAATCGCGATGGGAAATGCATACCGTTACGAGGAGCAGGTTCGGCATGGAAGCTTGCTCGAACGACGAGCGGATACACTCTCAAGTATTTTGGATACAACCACAGAGCTTGAATTGGAGCAACCACTTACAGTTTCGTTGAAGGCGATTTCTCAGGGTATTTCTGATGCAACGCCTTTTAAAGTAGTGCTGGTAAGTGTCTATAATGCTGAGACAGGAATGATGCGGCGTGTGACAGGTGTGGGGATTTCTGATGAGAATTTAGCCGCGCTTCAAGAACGAGAACAACCTTTTCTCAGCGTTCAAGAGTTGTTGAAACCCGAGTTTGAAATTGGAAAAGCATATTATATCCCTGCTAATAAGGCCCCGGTTGTGCCAAGCGATCTTCATATACTAAATTTGGATAAAGAAAATGGGACTGAAAAGCAAGGAGATTGGCACTCAGATGATTTATTCTTATTCTTGCTTATGGATCAGAATGAAAATCCGCTAGGAATGATTAGCCTTGACCAACCGAATAATGGTATGTCCCCAGATCGGACAACGGTTGAAGCAGTTGAAGTCTTTGCAGCACAATCAGAATTGATTATTAGCAGTCAAACGCGTTTGGTAGAGTTTCAAGATAGGGTCGAAGCGTTATCTTCTGGGCTTGACCGCCAGCAACGTCTATTACAAATTAGCCAGAATGACCTCCCGATTTTTTTACATAAAGATTTAGAACAAACCATTACCATTCAAAATCTTGACCGAGTTGAACAGCGTATTCGGGCGGGGTTGCAAATTACAGAATCAGTAAGTAGGCAGCTAGATGCCTCATCTGCTCTACAGACTTTAGGACGTGAAATTCTAACGCATATGGGCATGATGACAGCTTTCGTGGCAGAAGACACATTGGAAGGCCCTCATCTAATGCATATGATGGGTGATATACCTGGCACGATCAATCCAGATGCTTTGTTTGGACAGAGAAACCCTCTGCGTGCTTGTTTGCAAACAGGCGAGACAATGCTTGTTATGAATCTGGATGAGAACGATGAATGGCGAGAGAGTCCCTTGTTAAGTGCGTTACAAAGCAAGAGCTTTATCACATTGCCGATTAAAGTAGAAGGGAAAACGGTAGCAGCGGTTTTGGCTGTTAGCCGAGAGCCTTTGGCTACACTTACTGAGGAAGATGAACAGATTTATTACCAAATTGCTCGCCAAACTTCGGTTATTTTCCAAAACATTCATTTGCTTACATCTGTTCGTAGGCGTTTGAACGAAGTAAATCTTTTACTCGATTTCAGCCGAACATTGAGCGACATGGGACCAGCGAGCATGATGGATGCCCTTCTTAAGAGCGCATTGCAAGTAATTTCTTCCGCTCATGCAGGTATTGTGTTGATGTGGAATGAAGTTACTGAGCGTCTTGAGCCAAAAGCTGTGGAGAGTTATGCAAATAATAATAGTATGGAGCAAATTACTTATCGTCTAGATGAGGCTTTACCTGGAAAGGTTTTTGCAAAAGGGCGATCTCGTAATGTAGATGAAGTTAGTTTGTCGCGAGACTATGCTCTTTCTGCTTCTCAACTTCTTCTCTACCGTCAGGCGACTGGCGGCAGGCTGCCGATATCCAGTTTGTTAGTCCCAATCCAAACAGGTGATTATTCTTTAGGGGTATTGGTACTAGACAATTTTAATAAAGCGAATGCCTTCCAGAAAGAAGACGAAGCCTTGCTTCTCTCCCTTGCACAACAAGTTGCTCTTTCGCTCCAGAATTTACGTCTATTGCAGTCCACTGAGGAGCGAGCCAAACAGCTTGAATCTCTGACCGAGGTTACTGCTACGATCAGCTCAAGCTTGCAAAGTGAAGAACTAATCCCATCTTTGTTGAGGCAGATTGAGAGTGTTATTCCCTACGATAGGGCAACGCTTTGGTTAGAAAAAGAAGATGAAATGCAAGCAGTAGCGGCACACGGCTTTACAGATAATCACTCTCGTATTGGAATGAAGCCATCTTTAGATGAAGGTGTGCTCTTAGATGAATTGCTTCGTTCAGGAAAAGCGATTTCTATCCAGGATGAACGATTCCAAATTTTGAGCGAATCTGAATATTTGTCTTGGCTAGGGATTCCGCTTCTCTCTAAAGGGGAAGTGATTGGCGTTATGATGTTGGAGAAGAAAGAATCCAGTTTCTATTCTTTGACACATATCCAGATTGGGGCAACCTTCGCTGGTCAGGCTGCGGTTGCTCTTGAAAACGCTCGTCTTTTTGAAGATAGCCAGGAACGCACAGTTGAGTTGAACCAACTTACAGAGAATTTGGAACAACACGTTGTTGAACGTACTGCTGAACTTGAAAAAGAGCAGAGCAACACAAAAACTTTGTTGGATATTCTTACTGAAGTTTCTTCCAGCCTCGATCTGGATTTGGCTCTTAACCAGACTCTTGCTTTACTTAATAAAACGGTGGGAGCAGAGCAAGGAACAGTTATGCTCCTTAATCCTGAAGACAATTTGCTCCATTATCGTGCGGGATATGGATATCTTTCCAAAGAAAAAATAGGCAAGCAGGAGGGCTTCACGCTTAAAATTGGTGAAGGGTTGGCCGGTTGGGTTGTTAAGCATCGAGATGCTATCCTGATAGATGATCTTGATCAGGACGAGCGTTGGGTACAGCGAAAAACTAATTTTCAACGACATCGCAGTGCAGTTGCTGCCCCTTTGATGGTTGGAGAGGATGTTATTGGTGTTTTGTTGGTTTTTAATCGCAATGTTAATTTCTTTAGCTCTGAGCAACTTAAATTGATTAATGTTATCGCTGGGCAGGTTGCAGTAGCAATTAATAATGCCAATCTATATAAATTGATTCGTGAGCAAGCTGAACGTCTGGGGAGTATGTTGCGCAGCGAACAAGAAGAAGCCTCTCGTTCGCAAGCAATCCTTGAGGCAGTTGCCGATGGAGTTCTTGTTACGGATTCTGAAAATCGAATCGGCTTCTTAAATGCCTCAGCTGAACATATTCTTGGCATTGATGCTGAAAAAGTAATCACTCAAACATTAAAAGAATTTAGCGGACTCTTTGGAAAGGCTGCGACCATCTGGCACGAAATCATTCGCGAATGGTCTGAAAATTCCTCTGCATATCAAGAAGGTAATACCTATGCCGAACAATTGGAATTAGAAGACGGACGAATTATTTTGGTCCACTTGGCACCAGTAATGCTTGTAAATAAAGAATTTCTTGGTACGGTTTCTATATTTAGAGATATTACCCACGAAGTTGAAGTAGATCGTATGAAATCAGAATTTGTGGCAACTGTAAGCCACGAATTGCGTACGCCAATGACCTCAATTCGTGGCTATGTAGATATTCTCCTGATGGGTGCGGCTGGCAAATTAACTGAAGACCAAACCCATTTCCTCGATATTATCCGAAATAATACAGAGCGATTGAATATCTTGGTAACAGACTTGCTTGATGTTTCCCGTCTTGAATCAGGTCGAATTACACTTACCCCTCAACCCACAGCCTTGAAAGAAATTGCTGAAGATGTGATCTCTAATATCCTGAACCGATCTAAAAACGAAGAGAAACCCATGAGTGTCTCTCTTGATATCGACCCTGATTTACCATCAGTATACGCCGACCCTGATAGACTTCGACAAATCATCAGCAATCTTGCTGAGAATGCTTATCATTACACACCTGAAAATGGACAAATTACGATTTCACTTCATCTGTTAAACGGAGGTGGTGAGGTACAAATCGATATTCAGGATAATGGTGTAGGAATCGCAGCAGAAGATCAAGGACAGGTCTTTGAGCGTTTTTATCGCGGAGATGACCCCTTAGTCCTCGCTACACCTGGAACAGGATTGGGGTTACCAATCGTTAAACAATTGGTAGAAATGCACGAGGGGGAAATATGGGTAGAAAGTTCTGGGAAGGCTGGAGAAGGAAGCTCATTTTCCTTTACCCTTCCTGTTTATAAAGAGACTGAGTGAGGCATTCATGGCAAAAATAGTCATAGCAGAAGATGAACGCGATATTCGAGATTTAATAGCCTTTACCCTGCGTTTTGCTGGGCATGAGGTTTCTACAGCCTCTAATGGAGAAGAAGCAGTTGAATTAGCAGAAAGAGAAAACCCTGATCTGATTTTACTGGATGTGCGGATGCCACGTATGACAGGCTACGATGCCTGCCGAGCAATTAAAACGAAACCAGCATTAGTAGATACCCCCGTTGTTTTTCTTTCAGCAAAAGGACAAGAAACAGAGATTGAAACAGGAATAGAAGCAGGCGCAGAAGAATATTTACTTAAGCCTTTTGCGCCAGATGAACTAACCTTACGCGTACAAGACATTTTGGCCAAATTCGGAAAATAACCAGAATAGGTATAGGAACTAAAAAAGAATGAGCGTTGTATTATTGGACGATGCGATTGTGCATTATGAGGTGCTTGGGCGAGGGCGTCCGGTCATCTTTTTGCATGGTTGGGTTGGCTCATGGAGATATTGGATATCCTCCATGCAAGTCACCTCAACCTCGTTTCGCGCCTATGCGCTTGATCTCTGGGGGTTTGGAGATACGGCACAAAGAAAAGAAAGATATAGTCTCGAAAGACAAACCGCGTTAATTAGCTCCTTTGTTGACGAAATGGGAATCGGAAAAGTTGCTCTAGTAGGGCATGGGTGGGGAGCATTGATTGCGCTCAATTTTGCTGCCGCTGACGCCAGTAAAGTAGATCGGCTCATGATCGTTAATTGCCCTCTCGAAATGAAAAGCATTAATGCTCGCCTATTTACAGATTCAACTGAGAGTTTGGCAAATTGGCTTTCCAATGATTTGCCCGATGTCCAAACTGCACTAACTGACGCAAAAAAAGCAGATCCTGTTGCCGTGGAAAACTCTCGTAACGGATTTTTAGCAAGCGAACTCTTTAATAATGTTAATCGACAACATACGCCCTGTCTTTTGGTTAGCGGCGATCAAGACCCGCTTGTCGCCCCTCCCAGTATTCACAAATTGAGTCTTTTATCTGATTTTGGACAGCATATTAGTCTCGAGGGAGCTGGCTATTTCCCCATGCTCGATTCTAAAGTAAAGTTCAATCGCTTACTAACCGACTTCCTCGCACTGGATTCTGGTCTTAGCATCAAAGAATTGGGATTGAAAGAAGAATGGCGACGGCGCGTGCGCTAAAATAAAAAAGGGGGATGCCAGGAATCGCTCCTGATTTTGACTTGCTACCGTTTAAAACTCATTTTCTATGAAAGAAAGAAATTCCCTTTAACCTGACCCCCAAAAATGCTCGGACTCCTCACTCTTCATCTCCACATCCCCGGCTGTAAATCGCTCAAAGAAAAGCGAAGCCGACTAAAACCCCTCCTCACACGCTTGCGCAAAGAATTCAACATCTCCGTCGCCGAAATGGATTTGCATGATGTTTGGCAAAGTACCATTATCAGTTGTGCGGTAGTCAGCAATGATGGGGCACAATCCCAACGAACATTACAAGGTGTCGTAAAATGGATAGATGAAAACTGGTACGATATGACATTGGTGAATGAAGAAATTGAGATAATTTAATTACTATAAAGATTTTCTCCCCCAAATTAGCTTTTAGAATTTGGGGGAGATGTCCGAAGGACAGAGAGGGCATCTTGCTCGGAAAACCGTGATAACAAGGAGAAATAAAATGGACTTACAGTTAAAAGGAAAACGCGCTCTCGTCATCGGTGCCTCCCGCGGACTTGGATACGCAGTTGCTAACACCCTCGCCGCAGAAGGATGTCGTGTGGCCATTAATAGCCGTAACGCAGAAAAACTTTCTGCTTCGGCGAAAAAAATTGCAGATTTGCACGATATTCCCGTCGTGGTGTTACCAGCAGATATTGGCGATGTAGATGCTCCTGCAGGGCTAATCTCCAAAGCTGTCGATGCCCTCGGTGGGTTGGATTTGCTCGTCACCAACGCAGGCGGACCTCCTCCTGGAGCCTTCGAATCTTTCAGCGATGAGGACTGGGCAAAGGGAGTTGATCTATCGTTGATGAGCCATGTTCGCTTGATAAAGGCAGCTTTACCCCATCTTCGCGAATCAGATTCGGCTAGTGTTTTGACTATCACATCCTATTCTGTCAAACAACCCATCCCCAATTTGGTGCTATCAAATAGTATCCGCGCTGCAACGGTCGGATTGACAAAGACTCTCGCCCTTGAGCTGGGCGGGGATGGAATCCGTTTCAACTCGATTCTGCCGGGTTGGACAAAAACAGAACGGGTTGCCGAGCTGATGGGGGCACGAGCGCAAGCTAGCGACACGAGCGTCGCGGAAGAATTATCCAAACAGATGAAAGAATGTCCATTGGGAAGAATGGCTGAACCCCAAGAATTTGCCAATCCCGCTGTGTTTTTGCTTTCACCTGCTGCATCTTATATCACTGGTGTGATGTTGACGGTGGATGGCGGAATGTATAAAGGAACACTCTAAGGGCAGGCTTGAGTATTTATAATCATTCACTAATTTTGACATCCTAAAACAGGATATCAAATTCAGTGAATGATTGTTTTTAAGGAGACATATCGTAGAGATAAGCGTTTGCTCCATTTGAGGCTGCACCGCCAGTACTATCAATAAGAATGCCTTGTTCGTTAATAAAGTTTACATAATAGGATTGCGTATCCTCTGGTTCACAATTAGGACAATCGGCAAATCCTGTAAGGATATACCAAACCCTGTCTTTCCCGGCAAGACTAGATATGTCATTTTTATAATTTTCAAGAAAAATATGTTTATACGGAGTAGAAACCCCGACCACAACATTATCAGTATCTAGGTCATATAGTGGTGCGTAATATCTAAAAACAGTTTCTGTTCCAGGGAAAACATAAATTATATCGTCTGGCTCTATATTTTCGGATATGTATTGATAAACAGGACGAATATCTACTTTCCTTATAGAAAACACGTTAACGTATGTGCCCGGAACTATTTGCAAAATAACCCAAAAAGCAAGCCCCCCGGTTAGCATTGCGGCAAAAACGTGATTCCATTTCGAAAGCATCCAATATATACCTTGAAATCCTTTAGCTATTAAAATAAATGTAAATGGCATAAGAAATAACAAGAATCTGCCCTTTAGAGGGTATAGGTGCAATGCGGATGCTATAAAAACAACAGCAAAAGGAAAAGTAACCACCAATGCATTTTTTTTGTCTTTTACGAAAAAATATAAGACTCCAAGAGGTAAAAGCATCAATGTAACTAATGCCATTCTGCTATCGGTTCTTGAATAAGCACTCTCTAAAAAATTAAAAAAGGTTTTATAATACCAAGCCTTATTGCTCCAAGGTGGAGATGGAACATAAGCCTTTTTCCAATATTCAGTCATATACCCATCATCAATAATATGACGTAAAGAAACAAAATATTCTATTCCAAAACTAAGTAACCATACGAGCCCAAGACTAAGTATCCAAGCCCAGGGCACAGATTCTGTCTGCTCCATTTTTTTGATTAATAGTGCTATTCCAATACCTACTAATACAAATACTGTCGGATGAGATATCCATATCGCGATAGAACCAACAATACCAAGTAAGATGAAATCTTTAGCACTTGCATTTTTCTTAAGGCAGTTCCCAGAGAGAAAAAGTAACATAGACATTACCATGACATCACTGGAATATTGTTTGAGTTCTGATGAATAATACACAAAAAACCATGTAAAAGAAGACATTGCAAGTGCTATTATTCCCACTGGCCCCAGATATATTCGCGCAAAACGATAAATAAAATACAGGGTTAGAACACCTGAGATAAAAGGGAAAATTCGCATGACGTAGTCATAATTACCCAAGATAATAGTGAATAATTTCTCAACGAACAAAAATCCAATAGGTGCTGCTTGGTGATAATCTAATAAACGCGTTAGTTCACTAAAATTTTTATAGACTATGTTCAGTGCCAAAGAAGCTTCATCTCCCCACAAAGAACGATTTTCTATATATATATACAAGCGCAAGAACACACCGATAAAGGATATTCCCCACCATAAAAACTTGGACATCATAATTTGTTGTATAGATTCCCATATTTTTGGCATGAGAACTCCTCCTTTGTAGAAATGTTTCTATGGTATGGTTCATTTTGGTAAAATCATCTTTACAGTTTTGTATATCAATTTGAAATTAGATTGTTAACGTAGCCGCCGATTTAGTAGTTTCGACAAGTATTATCTGTTGAAAGGTATCAAAATCAAGGCAGAACGATTTTTGTGAGAGCCCTTCTTGGTTTCGACACTTGCAGCTGCGGTGACAAGCACAGATGCACGGTGAAAATGCCACCTACTCAACAGCGAACTACGCTGAAACTGTAAAGGAAGTATTCGACTGTTTGAACCATGTCGTTTATATTATACTCTGAACTAATTGAACCTTATTGTTGAATGACGTGGCGTAAATTAACCATAGCAAAGGCGATGAAATATGTGCCAAGAAAATAAACATCTTTGCGACCTTGATAGGCGACTGATTCTCCACCTTTCTTGGTGATAGCATGAGTGCCATCCAAATGGAGTTTAGATAAATTTAAGTCATCCTTGATGCTCAAAATACTGCCTCCCCAGAGATTTTCAAGGCTACCATCCTTGCTCCACTTGCGATAGTGGTGATATAAACCGCATGATAACTGATTTCTTTTTGTCTGAAACCCTTCTCGGAAGGCTCTATTGGTAACATCTCCTATTGGCAACCTGTGTAGCTTGTAAAGAATGTAGTTGAAAACTTTGTGTAGAGGGGTACTACATTCATATCCTCGTTTTGCTACTGAAATGTAGGGACTTAGCATGCTCATTAAACGTTTTTTCTGTTAGACTTGTCAGTATCGTGCTCAGGACTAAACTCCTTTTATTTTTCAAGATAAAGGACAATGCCCACTTAGACTATTTATAGGAGAAAAAAATGAAAGCTTGCTTTAACTGCAATTCTACCGAAGAACAAATTCCCCTTATTGAATTAAACTATCAAGGAAAGAAACTTTTTATCTGCCCACGCTGTTTGCCCCAACTAATCCACAAACCCACCAACTTGGTAGGAACATTGCCTGGCGCAGAAAATATCCGAGCTGCTGACGACGTTTAAAAACAGTTTATAAGTTGAAAAGGTAGAAGGTCTGAATGTTAAAAATTTTCAGACTTTCTAACTTTCAAACCCTTCAACCGAGCTGATGAAAAAACTTTCCTTTCTCACCCGCACATCCTTCTTGATCGGAGGTTTTTTTGCTTTAGATAAAGGGCTGGCTTTTTTACGCTCGATTATCATTGCGCGACAATTTAGCCTCAGCTTTGAACTGGATGCTTTCAACGTTGCCAATAACCTGCCAGATATGCTCTTTGCGCTTATCTCTGGTGGAGCGATGTCGATGGCACTCATTCCCATTCTGAGCGAATATCTGGCAACGCGCGGCAGACCAGAAGCGTGGAAGCTTTTCTCGCGAATCGCCAATCTCGCTTTTACGGTGACGGCATTTGTCGCGATCATTATCGTCATCTTCGCCGAGCAAATCGTCCGCTCTGAGATCGGGATTGCGCCCGGGTTTGGCGTTGCAGAGCAAGATGTGATCATCAAGCTGATGCGCCTAAACCTAATCGCTACGACAATTTTCTCTGTCAGTGGTTTGGTGATGGGTGGATTGCAGGCAAATCAGCATTTTCTTTTGCCTGCAATGGCACCTATGCTCTACAATGTCGGGCAAATTTTCGGTGCGCTGGTTTTCTCGCCTACTGAGCCTTATCGTATCGTGGGCATTGAATTCCCTGCATTGGGGTTGGGCATAAATGGTCTCGTTTATGGGGTTATTCTTGGCGCGATGCTCCATCTCGGTATCCAAATTCCAGGGCTGATCAAATATAAATTCCGCTGGACACCTTCGCTCACACTTAAAGATGAAGGCGTGCGCAAAGCACTCAAAATTATGGGGCCTCGTCTGATTACCATGCTTGGTATTCAGCTTGTTTTCATCGCCCGTGATAATTTTGCCTCACGTCTCGAAGTTGGCGCAATTACCGCCCTGACCTATGGCTGGATGATTATGCAAGTCCCCGAGACATTATTGGGAACGGCTATCGCAACAGCCATTTTACCGACTCTTTCTGAATATGCAGCGACGGATAATTGGACAAAGTTCCGCGAAGTAGTGGAGCGTGCCATCCGTGTTTTGATCGCGTTAACCTTGCCCATCGCGGCGATCTTATCCGCAGGCTTGCTACCGCTTGTCCGCTTGGTCTTCGGCTTCAACGTGGGTGGCACCGCCCTTCTAACTTGGACAGCTCGTGCCTTCCTGCTCACCTTAGTCGGATACGCCGTTCAGGAGGTTCTCTCGCGTGCGTTTTATGCGCGAAAAGAAGCTCTTATTCCTTTGGCGACGATCTTTGTCCGTTTTGGGATTTATATTCTTGTAGGAATTATCGTCCTGAATTACTTCCCTGAATTGAGTGCGGCTGGACTTGCGTTGGCAGAGTTGGCGGTAGTTGTTGAAGCTGTGATAATGCTTTATATAATGAGAGCACGTTTACCTGAGAGCGTTACGGCACTTCCATCCCTCTTACGTGGATTAACGGCAGCCTTGCTCGGTGGCGCATCCGCTTACGCAATCGCCCTCTATCTTCCCGGTGGTGCGGTCATCACTGCGATCATCGGGATGCTGGTCGGAGCAGGTGTCGCATTGCCGATTATATGGAAAGAAGTGCGTCTTCTTTTTAATCTCTAAACGTGTATAATAGCCCCCATGTCTGAAATAATTGAAGAAACACAACCGATAAAAAAACAGAAAAAATCTGGCAAAAAAAGATTTTGGATCACCCTTTTGGGCTTTATTGTCATCGTCTCGTTAGGTGTCTTTGGCGGATATAATTCTGGCATTGACATTCGCACAAGCGCAGAAGCAACGCTAGTTTCTGGGAAACTTGACGAGCAATTTCAACTTGGCGCAATTGCTTTGGCAGAGGGACGTTACGACCACGCCCGCCAACATTTTGAATATATTGTGCAGCATAATGCCAGTTATCCTGGTGCAGCTGCGGGGATGGCTGAAGCTATTTTGGGAATGAGTTTTACTGCTACGCCAGTACCAACACTAACGCCTACGCTCACACCTACGCCCGATATGCGCGGTGTGGAAGCAATTTATGCCAACGCTCAACAACTTATTAATGCTGGCGACTGGACAAATGCCCTCGCCGCGCTTGATCAACTTCGCAAAGATGACCCCAATTACCGCACCGCCGAAGTGGATGGGATGTATTATTTTGCATTGCGTTATAACGGCGCCGACAAGATTTCCAAAATAGGCGATCTCGAAGGGGGGATTTACTTCCTGACTTTGGCAGAGCGTTTTGGTCCTTTGGATAGCACGGCAAATAATCTGCGAGAAAATGCACGCCTATATATTATTGCTGCTTCTTTTTGGGAAATCAACTGGGAGCAGGCTGTGAATTATTTCGGTCAGCTTGCGACCTATGCACCGAATATCTGGGATGGTGCTTCGAATTTGACCGCTGGAGAACGCTATCGGATTGCGCTGATGCGTTATGGTGATCAGTTATATAACGGCGGTGATAATTGCGGGGCTTACGCTCAATATTCGAATGCCTTGGCTTATGGTGCGCTGGATGAAGTTGCCGCAAAAAACTCAAAGCGCGCTTATGAAGTTTGTTACCCGCCAACCGCAACGCCAGAGCCTACAGCGATTGTCATTATTGATACGCCGACAGAAACTCCTGTCACACCGTAAACGATGAACGCCATGCCTGTTTGGGCTTTAGCATTAACTTATTGGTTGCATATGCTGGCGACTGTAATTTGGCTTGGTAGCCTTTCAGCAGTCACTCTGTTGGTTTTGCCCGCCGCACGCCGCAGCTTGGACGCAATCTCGCAAAGCAAATTGCTCGAAGCAATTCAACGTCGCTTGGATCCGCTAGGCTGGTTCAGCCTTGCGCTACTTCTCCTAACGGGCATGTTCCAGATGAGTGCCAATCCCAATTACGATGGCTTCCTTGCTTTTAGTGGGTTGTGGGCAACATCTATTCTTGTCAAGCATATCTTTTTCTTGCTGATGATTTTCGTTAGTGCCGCGCAAACTTGGTGGTTGCTACCGAATATCCAACGGGCGATGCTCAGGCAACAAAAACTTGGCGACGAGACGGAGATAGCTTCTTTGCGAAAACGCGAGACTCTATTGCTTAATCTCAATCTGATTTTGGCAATTCTTATTTTGGGGATGACGGCGTTGGCGAGGGCGGCGTAGATAGAGCGTAAATAGTAGAGATTAAAGCAAAATGCTCAAGGATTTCTCCCTTGAGCATTTTTTATTACGAGTATGTTTTCTATTCTTAGGTAGCAGCAAGCTCTCGGAGGTGTTTCTTATATTTCATGACGCCAATAACGGGCAGGGCCAAATTGAAGCCAAGACCAAGAAAGAAATGGGGGTTCAGGATAAGATTCGGGAGCAAACCCTGATTGATGAGATAAAGCACCGACCAAACCCCCACGGGGATATTCAGCAAAAGGCTAACGACCAAACCAGCGTTATAGCGTTTACGGGCTTTAATCCCCAAGGCTATATGTGAAACTCCGGCGAAAAATGAGAAGTAGGGCAGCCAAAGACCATAAACATAATCTTTAGCCGCGAGCAAGCCAAAAAATGGCAGGATGATCCAGATCAAAATGATGTTGATGGAAAAAATAAAATCTTCGTCGAGGGGCTTGTCTGGGGTATCAAATTTCATAATGTCCATATTGAAAAACTTACCAAAACCACCGGGGAAAATATATTCTTCGGCTTCGTGAAGCATATAGAGGGGCGTTTGCAAAAGAAGCAGGAAGAGGACGAAGTCAGTATCTTTGACGATAAAGAAAAGAAAGGCAAAAAGAAAAATGGAGATCAGGAGGCCTGCTTTTGCCCAATCTCTTTTGAACCAAGCGTAATATTCTTTGAGGGTCATTTTATTTTCCTTTACTGATTATTTGGTTTTAATGTTGCTAAAAAGATGTGCACAAATTCAGCGCTCATATTTTCGACGGGGATTTCAGCTGGCAATAAATCACTGATGGGGTTCATGCCGATGGCGTATCCAAAGACCATGCTCATAAATGCCTGCGCTGTAAGTTGCGGGTCGCTCACTTGCACTTTGCTTGCGTCATGCTGTTTAGCAAAATAACGCACGAGCAATTCGATCATCCCGTTTGGGTTTTGCGCCAAAGCGACTTTCATCTCTGGGAAATGGACAGATTCAAACATCAACATGCGGATGGCGTCTTGTTGGGTGATGAAGAAATGTAGGGCATGCTGGCTAATAGTTGTCAAGTCAGCTTCAAGGTCGCCGCTGAGTTTTTCTTCAAGTAACTCAAAATTGACGCCGCCGCCGATCTGCTGAATAATCTTCTTAAAGAGAGTCTGTTTGTCACCAAAATGACGAAAAAGAGTCACTTCAGCAACGCCAGCTTTGTCTGCGATTGCCTGGGTGGTCGTACGGGCGTAGCCGAGGGTTTGAAAGGATTCTGCCGCCGCTTCAAGGATGCGCTGGCGGGCTTTCTTTTTTTTTGTGGGGGCTATATTTGACATAAGTTCTTAGAATGTAAGCGGTCACTTGCATTCTAGTCGTTTTTGGGATTTTGTCAAGAAATTCCCCCATTTAAACAAAAAAGAGACCGAGTGTTTCAAAAACACTCGGTCTCTCACTTTTTTCTTACGCCCCAACATCCCTCAAGGCCTTCAATGCGGCTTCGTGCAACAATCCATTCGTTGCCAGCACGCCACGATTATTGATTAATTTACGCTCTACAGAGAAATCTAGCGGTTTGCCGTCAAGGTCGCTGATGCATCCACCAGCCTCTTCCAAGACGATCGAACCAGCGGCTTGGTCCCAAATTTTTTCTTGATAATTTGGCATCTTCGGAGAAAGCAAGCGCAGAATAACTTCTCCTTTGCCTACCGCTAAAACTGCATATTTTGCCTGACTATCCATTCGAACAGGCTCAACTTCTACACCTAAAGCAGATGAGATTTCATCTATTTTGCTCACATCTGTATGGCCAGATTCAAAAGAGCGCATCAAACGGGCTTCGCTGGGGTTCGCTCGTGGGGAGGTTTGAATCCGTTGCCAATCATTTTTCTCGGCATTTGCCATTCCCGTTAACCACGTTCCCTGACCGCGTACTGCAATCACCAGCGTCCCTGTGCCGCCTGGCTCGGAGATGTATCCGTTTGTCAGGTTAGGGCAGCCGAGTACGCCGATTTGTACTTCACCGTCTTCAACAAGTGCGAGCGCAACGGCATATTGGTCGCCGCGGATGAAGCCTTTTGTTCCATCAATGGGATCAAGTGTCCAGAAGCGTTTGGTGGCATCCGCTGCTCCTCGGTCAATCCATTCACAGACGGTATCAGGTTCACTTTCTGGGATGTATCGGGCGGTGTAGTTTGTCACCGCTTCCAAGAGATGCTCTGCGCCTTCTTCTTTGAGGGCATCTGAGGCTTCTTCTCCCACCAGCACTGCATCGGGGAACTCTTGCATGAGCATATGAGAAACAAGTGCCTGTGATGCAAAATCTGCCACCGTAACAGGAGATTTATCGCCTTTGGTGAGAGCATTTTTAGCGGTTTCAGTTTGTACAGTTTTGACAAGTTCTGCTGCCTGACGGACAGCGTTGATGGCGAACTTTACTTCGGGGTTATTTATGTTGAACATGAGTTTCCTTTGTGATAATACGTTTTACGCAGTAGTTTCTTCTACTAATACTGCCGTCAAATCATACGCCATTGCGCCTGTAATTCTGGCTGGCACAATCTCGCCGACTTCGGCATCGCCTTCGATGAAGACCATGCCGTCAATTTCGGGGGCATCACGATAAGAGCGACCAATGGAGATGCCTTGCTCTTCGTCATAGCCTTCGATGAGAATATCGAGGGTTTTCCCAACATAAGATTGATTGACTTGAAGGGAGATATTTTGTTGGATTTCCATCAGGCGTTCCCAGCGTTCTTCTTTAATTGCTGCGGAGACAGGGTCGCCGAGTGGCTCACTAGTTGTCCCCGGCTCAAAAGAGAATTGGAAAGCACCTACACGGTCGAAACGAATTTCTTCGATGAAGTCGAGCAAAGCCTGAAATTCTTCTTCGGTTTCGCCCGGATAGCCGACGATAAAAGTGGTACGGATGGTGAGATTTTCAATTCGCTCACGCATTTTCGCAAGTGTTTTATGTACCCAGTCCATATTGGCGGGACGTTTCATGCGTTTTAGCATTTCGGGTGAAGCATGTTGCAAGGGAATATCCAGATAAGGCAAAATTTGTGGGTTTTCTGCCATCACATCAATTAAGCGGTCGGTGACATAACCAGGATAAGCATACATAATGCGGATCCAATCCATATCAGGGACAGCTTTGACGATTTCTTCGAGCAAAATAGCAAGACCGTCTTTCATGCCTAAGTCATGACCATAGTCAGTGCTGTCTTGAGCAATCAGAATTAACTCACGGATACCATTCTCGTAGAGAATTTCTGCTTCTTCAACAATATCTTCGAGGGGGCGACTAACTGCCGTACCCTTGATGAGCGGAATGGAGCAAAAAGCGCAAGGACGGCGACATCCATCCGCTATTTTGAGATAGGCACTAGAGCCGAAGACGTTTGCGCGCAATACATCGCCTTCATCTTTACCGACAGTTTTCGCATTTTCGGGCAAGTGGTATAGCACTTCGGGACGATAATTATTACGCATCTTGCGGAGCTTCTTCACTACGCTCACTATATCCATCCAGCGGCGGGTGCCGAGCATCCCATCTATATTAGGCACTTTTTCAGCCACATATTCGCTAAAGCGTTGAGATAAACACCCCGCCGCGATGAGCAATTGTCCTTCAACCTTTTCTTCGGCAAGCTCATTCAAAACTTCTATTGATTCATCACGTGATGGACCAATAAATCCGCAAGTGTTGACGATGAGTATATCTGCCAGAGCAGGGTCTTCAGATGCGCTATAGCCGTCTCTTAAAAGTAGTTGAGCCATAGAATCTGAATCAACTGTATTTTTGGCGCAGCCTAATGAGACTAAGTGAAATGTGTTTTCTTTCATAATTATTACCAGAGATAAACAAAGATGTTTTTCTTTGTGATTTTTGTTTTAAAATTTACCCACCCGTTTCTGTATTTATGGGTGTTGGTGTTTTTGTTGGCGTTAATGTAGGCGTAGTTGTTGGAGATGGTGTTGGTGTGGCATCAAGCGTTGGCGTTACCGTTGGCGTTAAGATGCCACGCGCACCGTAAAGGCGTTGTACGACTTCGCCAAATCCGCCCATTAGACCCAAATCTTGTTGATTGTAGGCAATCCGAACCCCAGCACCATTTGCGGTTAAGATTTCGACCATTTCATTGCCCTCGTAAACAAAAGAAGCATCGGGTTGAGAGCGTCCTTCAAAGACGAGTTCACCATCCACGCTCACGCGTAGCCAGGCACGCTCCATCATTGTTACCAAAATCTGTACCCCTAAATTTTCCCCTTCGGGGAGAACTTCTTCTATTGGTACTTCCGTGCCGCCTGCGGTATCTGGCGCGGGCGTATTGACGACAACAGTTGGCGTAGGCGTGTTTTCAACAGCAATGGTTGGCGTTGACATCAAAACTTCAGCAATTGATGGGGCGGTTGCGTCTACTTCAACATCTGCACGGGAGTTTGCGATTCGCCCCAATCCCCAAACGGAGAAAGCGATGAGTAAAGCAACCATCCCCACGCCAAAAATCAAATCGGGTGCAACAAAACTGCCCAATGAGAATCTGCGTTTCTTTTTTGTTGTACTCGCAAATTGCTCTTCTTTGAGATGCCGTTCAACACGTTGCGTTTGTAAACCCTCTGCAAAGCGGGTCAGTAGCGCATCGGTGTCTAAATCTAGAAAGTCGGCATAATTGCTTAACATCCCACGCGTTTGAACAGGCGAGGGTAGGGCTCCAAAATCGCCTACTTCGAGAGCGATTAAATAATGTGGGCGCAGATGGATATGCCCTTCAATTTCAGCATGCGTGAGCGAGAGCATTTCACGTCTATCGCGCAAAGTTGCTCCAATGGATGCAAAAATTGACTGGGATTCTTCTGTGGGCTCGGATGGCTCATCTTCATCCACTTCACTGGAACTTTCGGGACGCGCCTGTTTTTGGCTTGATTCCGCTATTGGAAGAGATTCTGTCTCTTGTGCGGTATCAGCTTTGGGGCTTGCGAGCGTTTCGGCAAGGCGATGTTGAAATCGCCCCCAAAGTGTTTCGCCCTCCGATTCGCTGGGGGTGGGCACCGAGTCTACATCTTCCTGCTTATCGTGAATGATTTCTTTTTCAACTTTGGTGAACTCTTCAAGATTTTCTTTCTTGCTTGCGCTGTGCAATTCTTCGAGGAGAGTGTCAATATCCAGATTAAGATATTGAGCATAAAGACGCAAAAAACCACGCCCCTGCACCAGCGAGGACATGATAGAAAAATCGTCTGCTTCGAGAGCTTCGAGATATTTGATGCGGATATGGGTGTTCTCAAAGACATCTTCGAGACTGAGATTTCGGTCGAGGCGAGCGGTTTTGAGTTGCGATCCGATAGTTGAGGGCATGGTTAAGGAAAATCACCGATTCCCCACAAATAAGGAGAATCGGTGATAGGTTTCTAATGCGTCTTGCGATATTTTGGTAAAAAACGCAATTTGCTTGGAAATTTAGGCTTCGTCTTCGTCAGCTTCCGATTCTTCAGTTGCTTCTTCGGTTTCTGCTTCTTCTTCAGCTTCCGTTTCGTCTGAAGTTTCAGCTTCTTCTACAACTTCGCTTTCTTCAGCAGCTTCTGCTGCCTCTGCTTCGGCTTTTGCTGCCGCTTCTTCTTCAGCTTCTTTGCTACCGGGAACGGCTTCGCCTTCGCGGTAAACGATAACAGTGAATTCGGGGACTAAGTCCATTGTGAGACGTGCAGCAATGGTGTGTTCGCCCAAGGTACGAATAGGTTGAGCTTCGAGTTGTTGTTTCTTGATATTGAAACCAGTTTCTTTGGCAACAGCATCGGCAACTTGTTGGGAGGTGATAGAGCCATAGAGCTTATCCGTTTCACCAGCTTTAGCGGGAAAGATGAGACGAAGTTCTTCGATTTGTGCAGCTAAACCGCCCAACTCTTCGTTGAGGGCTGCGCGTTGTTCGGCAGCTTTGATACGGATGCGATCAGCTTGTTTCATTGCGCCTTTGGTAGCGAGCATTGCCAAGCCTTGCGGTATCAGGAAATTGCGGCCATAGCCATCGGCGACTTTTTTAATATCGCCAGCACGACCAAGTTTGAATACGTCTTTGGTTAGTAATACTTTCATTTTTTTCTTTTCTCAAGCCCTTTTGAATAATAGATTTGGGAGCGAAGGGTACGACACTCCAGCGCGTTAGTATACCAGAGGGGTGGGAGAGCGTCAATTTTCTGTCACAAATTGTTAAGAGTTTAACTTGTCAAGGCTAGAGAGCGAGAGTAAGATATGGATATGAAATCTTGGCGAAATTATATTAAAGAAGTTGTAATCATTATGGGGGTGATTTTACTTATTTTCTTGATGATGGATTATAACGCGCGTCTTGAGAAGCTGAATCAACTTAATGAGAAGGCTCTTGTAGTTCGCGCCGAAGCGACAGCGGTCTTTGTGACTCAAGCGGCGTTGCAAACTCAGATCGCTGAAGCGACTTCGGATGCAGTAACAGAGGCGGAAGCCAGAAATAATGGCGAAATTCAGGAAGGGGATCAGCGCATTGTGCCTTTGCCTGCTGATGGCGCACCCTTGTTGGATACAGCCATGCCACCACCCGCTCCCGAACGTGTAAAGAAATGGCAAGTTTGGATGGAATTGTTTTTCGGAGAATAAAGCCTTCTAAAAACTTGCTTTGCTTCTTAAGGAATCAAAAAAACCTGTCTGAAAAGACAGGTTTTTTCTATGGTGGCGAGAGAGGGACTTGAACCCTCGACCTAAGGCTTATGAGTCCTCCGCTCTGCCAACTGAGCTACCTCGCCATAGCCAAAAGATATTACTATGGTCTCTTTTTTTTGTCAAATTTTTTTTGAAGAATATCACGAATACGATCGATAAAAACAAATATTCGTATCATTCGTCCTATTTGTGATTAAATATAATGCCAGAATACCAAATTTCGAATATCAAATTCCGAATACCCAATTCCCAAAACCCGCATAAAGATTTACAATTCACCTATGAATAAATCTTACCAAGAAGCCCTCGACTATCTCTACTCCTTCGTCAATTATAGTTTTAAACATTCTTCTGAACTCGCCAAAGCCGAATTCAATCTCGACCGTATGCGCGACCTGATGCGCTTGCTCGGCGACCCGCAAAACGATTATCCCATTATTCATATTGCTGGCTCAAAGGGCAAAGGGTCAACGGCTGCTTTTGTTGCCAGTGCTTTGCGTGCTGCCGATTATCGCGTTGGTCTTTATACCTCGCCCCATTTGCAGTATTTCACTGAGCGGATGCAGGTCAATGGCGTACCCATCCCACAGGATGAATTTGTTGCGCTGGTTGAGAAGCTTAAGCCAGCTATTGAGCAGGTTCCCTTTATTACCACTTTCGAGTTGGCAACCGCACTCGGATTTCTTCACTTTTCACGCCAAAAGATAACCGTTGCGGTTGTTGAAGTTGGCCTGGGTGGACGATTGGATGCGACCAATATCATCACGCCTTTGGTTTCGGTCATCACCTCCATTTCATTGGAGCATACCGCTGTATTAGGGGATACGCTGACAAAAATTGCCCGGGAAAAAGCGGGGATTGTGAAAACGGGATATCCCTTCGTCGCTTCGCCCCAGAAAACGGAAGTTGTTTCCGTTTTTGATCTGGTTGCCGAAGAGCACGATGTCCCATTAACCCTCGTTGGACGTGATGTTTTCTATAGAGTAAAGAAAAAATCTATAGACGGGCAAATGCTTGAAGTGTGGATGCGCAATGGTCCAAAAATGAAGCTCAGTATCCCCCTTTTAGGTGAGCATCAAGTCGAGAACGCGGTCACGGCTTATACCGTGCTTCTCACTGCGCGCCGTGAAGGACTGATCTTTAATGCCGCGCAAATCAAGCAGGGATTTGCCGACACGCAATGGGCGGGTCGCTTTGAAATTTGGCGAGAAAACCCGCCAATTGTGTTAGACTCTGCTCATAACCCAGACTCTATATCTAAACTGCGTCAAACGCTCGAAGAATACTATCCAGATGAAAAAGTTGTATTGATTTTTGGCGTTTCTGAAGATAAGAATATCACTGAGATGTTAATGGAATTAGCCCCTCGGCTGGAAAAAGTTATCTTGACGAAATCTGAGCATCCGCGTGCGGTTGAAGCGCAGAAAATGATCGAGTTTGCCGAGCAAGCTGGGGTCGCGTACGAGGCGGTAGAACCTGTCGAAATGGCCGTTGCTCGGGCCTTAGAAATTGTCGATGAGCGGAAATTCCTCCTTCTATCCGCTGGGTCTATATTTTTGACGGCGGCTGTAAGAGCGACTTTGAGTAAAAAATAGTGTGAGGGCGACCCATTTGAATTATTAAATGTTCTTAGGTAATTTCTTTGCTAAACGATAATGTGTTTTTAGAAGAACAAAGGGTCGCCCCTACTACGATAAAAGGAAATAAATGAATCAAAAAGACTGGGCATTTGAAGACGAAGAAGATTTTGGCGTTGCGCTTTCGCAGCGAACAGAAGAGCTTTATAGCGTTCCTAATCGAGACGTAGATGATGAGGGCCTGATCGAGGCTTGGGCTGTGCCTTTGCGAGATCTGGTTATTTTTCCGCGCATGGTTTCTCCGATTTTTGTCGGGCGCGAGGCTTCGTTATTGGCAATTCAGGAAGCGCAACTTAATAATCAAACTGTGATCGGTCTCACCCAACATGATGCTGATCTTGATACGCCAGGAATAGATGATTTTCTGCCGATTGGCGTTGAGATGGCGGTAGGGCGTTTGCTGAGTATGCCCGAAGGCGCTAGTTCTTCGCTCGTGCAGGGACGGCGACGGGTGGAGATTGTTGAATTTATACAGCTTGAACCTTTTTTGCGTGTTCGCGCTCGCCCGATTGCCGAGCCAAAAGATGCCGACCGTGAGACGAAAGCCTTAATGCGCTCGGTGCTGGATTCTTTTGATCGTTGTGTGCATTTGGACCGAGCCTTGCCCGACGAAGCGTATCTTTATGCCCTGAATATCAATGAGCCTGGTTGGCTGGCAGATATGATCGCCTCTACATTGGCGATTGGCTCGCTTGAAAAACAAAAATTGCTCATAATCCCAGACCCTGCTGCGCGTTTGCAGCGACTCAATTTTTTATTGGCACAAGAAGTGGATGTATTGGAATTGGAAGATAAAATCCATTCTCGTGTTCAATCTGAAATGAGCCAAAATCAACGCGATTTTTATTTGCGTGAGCAATTAAAAGCTATCCAAACCGAGTTGGGAGAAGGCGATATTTGGACTCAGGACGTGGCTGAATTGCGTGAGAAAATTAAGAAGGCCAAACTCCCCAAAGAAGCGCAAGAAACAGCGTTGAAAGAATTGGCGCGCTTGGAGCAAATGCCACCGATGGCTCCTGAAGTGGGCATTATTCGTACATATATCGACTGGATTGTAGACCTACCCTGGAAAAAGGCGAGCAAGGATAAATTAGATGTAAGCCATGCTGCTAAGATCTTAGACCGCGACCATTATGGATTGAAAAAAGTCAAAGATCGTATTCTTGAATATATTGCTGTACGTTCTTTGAAACCGAAGAAGGAACGCCAGCCGATTTTATGCTTTGTCGGTGCACCCGGAACAGGGAAAACATCTTTAGGGCGATCAATAGCCGAAGCGCTCGGACGTGAATTTGCTCGTGTTTCATTGGGCGGTGTGCGCGACGTAAGCGAGATACGTGGGCATCGCCGAACATACATCGGCGCGTTACCCGGACGAATTATCCAGACCCTAAAACGTGCAGGAAAAGCCAATCCGCTTTTCATGTTGGATGAAATAGACAAGCTTGGCTCCGATTTTCGCGGCGACCCGTCATCTGCACTGCTCGAAGTACTCGACCCAGAGCAAAACCATGCTTTTAGCGATCATTATCTTGAAATCCCCTTTGATTTGTCTAAGGTAATGTTCATCACCACTGCAAATTCGCTGCACGATATTCCAGATGCGTTGCTTGACCGCATGGAAGTGATTGAGTTCCCCGGTTATATCGAAGAAGAAAAACTGGCTATCGCAAATCAATATCTGATTTCGCGTCAAATTGATGAAAGCGGGGTGCATGATCTAGATTTACGCTTCTCCTTAGGTGCATTGCAGAGCATTATTCGACAATATACTTATGAAGCAGGTGTTCGTAACCTGGAGCGTGAGATTGGTCGCGTTTGTCGAAAAGTAGCACGGCTCAAAGCGGAGGAAAAACGCTATCCGCAACAAATCACCTCGCGGACGATCGAGAAATTTTTGGGACCGCCTGAATATTTCCTGCCAGAAGCAGAAGAACAAGATGAAGTTGGAGTCGCGACGGGCCTTGCCTGGACGATGAATGGTGGTGAGATTATGTCTATAGAAGTGGCTGTTCTTGAAGGCAAGGGGAATCTCCAAATCACAGGCAATATCGGCGATGTGATGCAAGAATCTGTGCAGGCTGGGCTGACTTATATCAAATCTCGTGCGGTGGAATACGATATTCCACTTGAAGTTTTTGATCGAATGGATATCCATCTTCACTTGCCAGAAGCCGCGATCCCGAAAGATGGTCCCAGTGCGGGCATCACACTCACGAGCGCATTGCTCTCGGCGTTAACCGGTCATCCCGTTTACCGTGATGTGGCGATGACAGGCGAGATCACGTTGAGAGGGCGTGTGCTTCCCGTCGGTGGGGTACGAGATAAAGTCCTCGCTGCGCATCGCTCAGAGATGAAAGTCGTCATGCTACCAGAGAAAAATATGAAAGATTTGGTTGATATTCCGAAATCGGCGCGTAATGATTTGAAAATAATCCCTGTTAAGCACATGGATCAAGTTCTCGAAATTGCCCTTGCGCCAGAACAGACTCTAGACCCGCCGCGCCCGAAAGAGAAGGAAGAGGAAGAGTAAAATATAAAACTAAACCGCCAAGAACGCCAAAAAAAGCGAGAGAAAATATAAAAAAGCAGAAGAGAAAAAGATGAGGAGAAAAGAGCCAAGTAAAGAATTAGATGACTTGGCGTACAAAGTAATTGGCGCGGCGATGGAAGTTCACCGCACCTTTGGTCTTGGTATTTTTAGAAAGTATTTACGAAGAAGCTTTGTGCTTTGAATTAAAAAGGCGTGATATTTCTTTTGAAAAGCAAGTTGAAGTCTCTATCAAGTATAAAGGCCAAGCTGTCAGAAAAGGTAGATTGGATTTGCTGATAGACAAAAAACTGGTTGTTGAATTGAAAACTGTAGAAAATTTTGCCCCAATACATCAAGCACAAGTTATTTCATATCTTAAAGCAACAGACTTGAATCTAGGTTTGCTGATTAATTTCAAAGTCTCTTTACTAAAAAATGGAATCAAACGAGTGATACTCTCCTCATAAATTAAAAAAACCTTGGCGTTCTCCGCGTCTTGGCGGTTCTTTTTAGCTCTTTCTAAGAAAAGGAAAAACTCATGAATCTCAAAGGAAAAGTAGTCCTCATAACCGGTGCTTCCTCAGGCTTTGGTGCAGAAGCTGCAGCTCTCTTTGCGAAAGAAGGCGCAAAAGTAGTTTTGGCGGCTCGCCGACTTGATCGTTTGCAAAAATTGGTAGATGAAATTCAAGATCAAGGTGGTGAGGCACTTGCCGTGCCTGTAGATGTTGCCAATGTTGACGAAATAGATGTAATGGTGCAAAGTACGCTCGACTTTTATGGAAAAATAGATATTCTCTTCAATAATGCTGGCTTTGGTCGCCTAGATTGGTTGGAAAATCTCGATATAAAACGCGATATTGAAACCCAAATCGCCGTTAACCTAACGGGGTTAATCCAAGTTACGCACGCTGTTTTACCGCATATGCTCAAAGAAGGCTCTGGGCATATTATCAATATGTCTTCTGTAGCTGGCTATACTGCTCCGCCCCTATACAGCATTTATGCCGCTACGAAATTTGGTGTGCGCGGCTTTACCGATGCCTTGCGCCGCGAAGTCCGTCATCTTGGCATTTATGTTTCCGCCATCTATCCCGGACCCGCCACAACTGAGTTTGGAGATCACACCGGCGATAATATCATCAAGAGAAGTATGAAAACGCCTACCTGGATGCAAATGACCTCAGAATTTGTCGCAGAGCAAGTTGTCAAAATTGCCAAACGTCCGCGTCGTAAACTCGTTATTCCTTGGTCTTTCGGCGTTATTATTTGGTTCAACGACCATTTTCCACGTATTTCTGATTGGATACAATTCCAGTTTTCGAAAAAATATCATACCTTGTAGTAAGGGCTTTAGCCCTTATTCGATGGAGGACAAATGAACATCTCTCGTTTAAAAAAGATCTCAAATGCCTTAGCAGAATCTGGTTTGGACGCGCTTGCGCTCAACCCTGGTTTTAGCTTGCTCTTTGCAAGTGGACTTCACTTCCACCTGATGGAGCGTCCCACCGTAGCCCTTTTTGCGGCAGATGGTCAGATTGCCATCGTTTTGCCTGAACTTGAAATGGCAAAATTAGCCAATCTACCTTACGAAGTAAAAGCCTTCCCCTATGGAGAAAACCCCAAAACCTGGACAGAAGTCTTCCGCAACGCTATCAAACATCTCGACCTGGATGGGAAAAAAATCGGCGTAGAACCCCTCGCCATGCGGATTTTTGAATACCACTACCTCCAAGCTGCCGCGCCCCTTACCACATTCCCTGATGCAACCGAAACCATAGCCTCTCTGAGAATGATTAAGGGCGAGAAAGAAATTAATGCCCTCCGTAAAGCCGCAGAAATTGCTCAAAACGCACTCACAGCAACATTACCGATGATTAAGATCGGTGTCGACGAGAAAACGATTGCTTCAGAATTAGTCAGCCAATTACTCAAAAATGGATCAGAAACGCCCCTTCCATTTCAACCGATTGTATCTGGCGGACCTAATTCGGCAAACCCGCACGCCACTCCTACCGAGCGCAAACTCCAAGAAGGCGATCTCCTTGTCATAGATTGGGGTGCACGCTACGAAGATTATGTCTCCGACATCACCCGCACCTTTGCGATTGGTGAGATTGATGCCGAATATCGCAAAATCCACGAGATTGTGCAAGAAGCGAACGCCGCTGGGCGTGCCGCCGCAAAGCCCGGACTTCCTGCCAAAGTGGTGGATATTGCCGCACGCAAAGTAATTGATGATGCGGGCTATGGCGAATACTTCACCCACCGCACAGGACACGGAATCGGCATGGAAGGCCATGAAGCCCCCTATATGCGCGCCGATAATGAACGCATCCTGGAAGTTGGCATGGCATTCACCGTTGAGCCAGGGATTTATCTCCCCAACCGTAATGGTGTCCGCGTAGAAGATGATATGGTCATTACCGAAAATGGGGCAGAAAGTTTGTCCACATTGTCACGAAAAATAGTTGTGTTGGGATAGAAAAACATAACACGAATTGCACGAATTGTGCGAACAGCACGATTTTTTCGCTTTTTATTCGCGCTATTCGCACAATTCGCCTTATTCGTGATAAATTCTGACCGTCCCTAAAACGTTTAGACTAAAAACAATGATAATCCCCTCCGCAGAACCTTTCTACTTTCCCGGCAATAAAACGGGATGCCTCCTCGTTCACGGATTCACTGGCGCGCCCAAAGAGATGCGCTGGATGGGGGAGTATTTAGCGGAAGAAGGTTTCAGTGTGCTTGGTGTTCGTCTTGCGGGGCATGCCACAAAGCCAGAAGATATGATTAGAACGCGCTACACAGATTGGATGCACTCCGTTGAAGATGGCTACCATCTTCTTAAAGGCACAGTCGATCGGGTCTTTTTAATTGGGCTTTCGATGGGGGGCGCACTATCGCTTTTAATGGCAAGCAAGTTAGATGTCTCGGGCGTTTTCGTGATGTCCGCACCTTATGGGCTAAATGATTCGCGCATCAAATACACGAAATTTCTCTCTAAATTTATATCCTATATCCCCAAAAGAAAGGGAGAGCCAGGTGCAACCTGGGTGGATAAAGAAGCTTGGCGAACGCAAATTTCCTATCCTGAAAATCCCTTACGCTCCGTAACCGAACTGGCAAAAATGTTGAAAGAGATGCAGGCCGTATTGCCGAAAATTGATGTGCCTGTGCAACTTGTTCACTCGCGCAACGATACTTATGTGTTGGGCGAAAATATGGAAAAGATTTACGCCGATTTAGGCACAGAAGATAAAGAAATGATCTGGGTCACTGAGAGCGGGCACGTTATCCCACGTGAGCCGGCAAAAACAGAAGTTTCCAAAGCCGCTGCCGATTTTATGCGCCGCATAGAATCTGAAAAATGAACTCAGCTCTCTTAGCACTTGCCGCCGCCCTCTTCACTTGGGGGCTTGGCGAAGGGATATTTTTCTTCTTTCAGCCGCTTTATTTGGCAGAATTGGGTGCAGACCCACTCCAAATTGGGGCGATTTTGGGCGGTGCTGGGATGGCGATGACGCTCGTTCACATCCCTGCTGGCTATCTTGCAGATAGATTTGGACGTCGCCCTCTCTTGCGCGTTGCCTGGGCAGGCGGTTTGGTCTTTAGCCTCATCATGGCATCTGCCAGCACCTTGCCCGTTTTTGTTACCGGGCTGATTTTGTATAGCTTCACCACATTTGTGATCGCTCCTTTAAATAGCTATGTCACGGCAGCGCGTGGCAAATTGAGCGTTGAGCGTGTAATCACATTCGTTTCGGCGGTATTTAGTCTTGGGATGGTGCTAGGCCCCCTACTTGGTGGCTGGCTCGGCGACCGTTTTGGCTTGCGTTCGCTCTATATTGCCGCATCAGGTATTTTTGTCATCTCTACAGTGTTCATGTTTTCGTTGCCTCCTCAACCCATCCACGATTCTGCCTCAGATTTTTCGTCAAAAAAACTGCTCAAAAATAAGCAGTATCTTGGGTTTCTCGCCCTCCTTTTCTTCATCATTTTTGCCCTTTATCTGCCTCAGCCGCTCACGCAAAATTTCCTCCAGGAAGAGCGCAGACTTTCTCTTGGGCAAATCGGCTCACTTGGGTCATTGAGTGCGTTGGGAAACGTGGTGCTCAATCTCTTTTTAGGGCAATTGGGAGCACGCACAGGATTTTTGCTTGGGCAGTTTTCTGTTGCCCTTTTTGCCTTCCTGATTTGGCATGGCTCGGGGATGGAACTCTTCGGTCTTGGCTATTTCTTACTCGGTGGATTTCGCTCTGCTCGATCTTTAGCAGCGGCGCACGTCAACAGTCTTGTTAATGATGCCCAAATGGGATTGGCTTATGGATTGACTGAAACCGTGAGCGCGTTTCCTCTGATTCTTGCCCCGCCTCTGGCAGGATACCTCTATTCGACAGACCCCGCATCGCCCTACCCCTTTAGCTTGCTTCTGATATTCGTAGGCATTATACTGACCCTAATCTTTTTCCCGCGTTCAACAACTCAACTACCCAACTAAAAATTATGCTAAAAATTAAATCGCTTACTCTCGGACCCGTCCAAACCAATACCTATATTCTTGCCGATACTGAAAGCAACGAAGCCATTGTTGTTGACCCTTCATGGGATGGTGCAGAAATCGCCAAAGCCGCTGAAAAAGAAGGCTGGCATATCAAAGAGATTTGGCTGACCCATGCCCACTTCGACCACATCGGCGGGATCGCGGAACTTGTGAAATCCCTCCCTGAAACCCCTCCTATTTATCTCCATACCGATGATTATGATCTATGGAAGGATGGCGGCGGTGCTAAAAGATTTGGCTTTAGCATTGACCCTGGTCCTAAACCTGAAGCTCTCACACATGGGCAATTTCTCCGTGTTGGCAACTTCACCTTTGAAGCACGCCATACCCCCGGTCATCGCCCCGGTCATTGTGTTTTCTTCTGTGCTGATACTGGCATTCTCTTTAGTGGTGATCTTATTTTTTATCGCTCTGTAGGGCGTACCGACCTCCCTGGCGGGAATTGGGCAACGCTAGAAAAAAGCATCCGCGAACAAATCTACACTCTCCCTAATAATATTCGTATCTTTTCTGGGCATGGTGATGAAACGAGTGTGGGTGATGAGAAAGAAAACAATCACTTTATAAAAGGCTAAATATGTTTACAAAACCTTCCCAACGTTTTCCCTTGCTATTTTTATCCGTTGTTACCCTCCTCGTTGCAATGTGGAGCGGTCTCTTGCGCGTTGGTTGGGCTTGGCCTACTCTATCCCCATGGCCAATGGCGCATGGGCCTCTAATGATTTCAGGTTTTCTCGGTACGCTGATCAGTATTGAGCGCGCCGTTGCGCTAAATAAATCATGGCTCTATACAGGGCCAGTCTTGAGCGCGGCAGGCGGCATTTATTATGTACTAGGTGGTAACGATATTATCGGGCCATTATTAATGCTTGCAGGGAGTTTCGGACTCGTCATCATTTTCGCTGTCATCCTGAAGCAACATCGCGCCGACTATACAATCGTCATGGCTTTAGGGGCAGTCTCCTTTTTTATTGGCATGTTGCTCTGGGTGCTAGGGAAGCCTATTTACAGTATCGTTCTTTGGTGGAGCGGGTTTCTCGTCCTCACCATTGTTGGCGAACGCTTGGAATTAAGCCGTCTTATACGCCCCTCTAAAACTCGAACAAATACTGGGCGGATAGCTATCGGTGTTTATTCGTTTGGCTTGGTCTTTACTTTATTTTCGTTAGATATAGGCACGCGTATTGCATCAGCTGGGATGCTACTCATGGCATTTTGGCTCTTACGCTTTGACATTGCCCGCTTCACTGTCCGCAAAACGGACTTGGTACGCTTCGTTGCCGTTTGTCTCCTGAGTGGTTATGTTTGGCTGGGCATTGGCGGTGCCATCGGCTTATACTCTGGGGCAACATTTGCTGGTCCGCTATATGATGCTTTTTTGCATACAGTCTTTGTTGGTTTCACCTTCTCTATGATCTTTGGTCACGCCGCAATTATCTTCCCTTCTATTTTGATGTTACCCGTAAAATATAGCCCGAAATTCTACGGTCCCCTCATTTTGCTACATATCTCCCTCATCATGCGCATTACAGGAGATTTGGTGTTTATCCATTCGATTCGCTTGTGGGGGAGTCTCCTTAATGCAATTGCGATACTGCTTTTCTTGGGGATTATGGGTGGGACGATTTTGAAGGGGAGGAAAGAAGAAATCGAAGCCGAAAAAGCGTAACTCATCAGTGTTTTTAGAATAAAAAGCCTTGTAAAAATGCGAGGCTTTTTAATTTAAAATCATTTGCGCAATTCGTCAAATTGCGATACTTAGTCTTTCAAACGTTGTCTTTTAGTGTAAGTCACGCCCCTGCCCACAATTTCCTTCCTCGAACTGGATTGTTGTATGTTCAATTCCAAAGTCGTGGAGGAGGCATTCTTTTAGCGCGGACATCGTTTTTCCATATTCAGCGTTTTCTTCTAAAACGGCGTGTGCGCTGAGGGCAATATGACCGGAGCAGATGCTCCAGACGTGCAGATCGTGGATTTCTTTTACGGAGGGGTGTACTTGGAGAGCTTCACTAATTTCATTAACAGACATGCCTTCAGGAACGCCTTCAATGAGAATATGCAATGAGCCTTTGAGCAGACGCCATGAGCTGAAGAGAATCAGAATACCAATAATTATACTCATGAGCGGATCGATCCAACTCCAATTAGTGAAGTAGATAATGACGCCAGCGACTACCACGCCGACAGAGGCGAGCGCATCGCCGATGACGTGGAGATAGGCAGATTTTATATTCAAGTCTTCCTGTTCGTGAGCGTGTCCCTCTTCCCCGTGGTCGTGGTCATCGTGATTGTGTGAGTGAGCGTGTCCGCCAAGTACGAAGGCGACGAAGAGATTGGCAACCAAGCCAATGCTGGCGATAATCATTAATTCTACGCTTTTGATGGCTTGGGGTTCTTGCCAGCGGAGCCATGATTCGTGAAAAATTTCAAAGGAGATATAAACTAGCGTCAGTCCGTTGATGAGTGCTGCTAAAACTTCGAGTCGATGATAGCCGTAGCTATGTTTATCGTCGGCGGGACGAGCGGAGAGCTTTAGGGCTACAAAGCTCAAGATGAGGGCGAAAACGTCCATGAAGACGT
Source organism: Anaerolineae bacterium (assembly GCA_018645405.1). Lineage (GTDB taxonomy): Bacteria > Chloroflexota > Anaerolineae > Anaerolineales > Villigracilaceae > Desulfolinea. The sequence goes on from JABGOQ010000166.1 coordinate 40,408, forward strand.
GTGCCGCATCGGAGAGGAGGGCGAGGCTGCCTGTCCAGAATCCACCGATGACTTCGGCGAGGAGGATGAGGAGGGTGACAAAGATTGAGATCAGAAAACGTTTTTCTATACCGGTATCAGGATGAGGTCGCATGTGATTCGCCTTGTTTGGAATGAGTAGATGTTGAATAATGGAAAAGGTTCAAGAGAGCATCCGCTATTCTAGCAGAAATTCATCCAAAATACATAAAATCACAGGGTATAATATGCTTACATTAACAACTTATGTATTGATCAAGGTACCTCTCCCCCCGGACGGGAAGGTTTAATGGCGAAGTCGGTTTAAGTCCGACGCTGTTGCGCAACTGTAAATTAGTCTGATAGTCTATTTGTCTGATGGTCTTGAAGTCAAAGAAATTTATTTGACCAAGCAAACAGATGAGAAAATGACCAAAAGACCAATAAGCCAGGTCGCCCGCCCTGATTATTTTCCACAGACCTCGCAGAAAGGAGGTGGAACTTTGAGTCTTTGATTCTCAGCCCCTCCCCTGTCTCTATGGCAGGGGTTTTTGATTCTTATAATAAAACTATCGAATTATCTAGTAGGAGTACCAATGAAAAAACTGTTTGCACTCATCTTTATTCTCAGCATTTTGCTGGGAGCTTGCACGCCTGCCGCACCCCAAACCGCGGAACCAATTGTTGAGGAAGTTGTCCCAACCAAAGCCCTACCACCCGAGCCGACTGAAGAGCCACAGCCAGAGGTAATGACTTTTGTTGATGGCTTAGGGAATACACTTGAGTTTACTGAATACCCACAGGCTATTGTTTCGATCTCTGCTTCGACAACAGAGGTATTATTTGCTATTGGCGCAGGGGATCAGGTTGTTGGGCGCGATGAATACTCTTTGTATCCCGAAGAAGCTCTCGAAGTGACCAGTATAGGTGCTTTGTGGGAAGAATTGCCAGCAGAAGCTATTTTGGCTTTGGAGCCGGACTTGATTGTTGCCGCCGAAATCATCTCTGAAGAACAGGTTTTGGCTCTGCAAGAGTTGGGATTGAATGTTTACTGGCAGGCAAACCCCACTGATTATGAAGGTTTATGGCAAAATTTGCGCAACTTTGGAATGCTCACAGGTCATGAGGAAGAAACGGAAACCTTGATTGTCGATTTGGAAGCACGTGTTGAGATTGTTCAGGAAAAAATTGCGACATCATCTTTTCTTCCCTCTGTTTTTTATGAGTTGGATGCAACAGATCCCGCCAACCCCTGGACAACTGGTTCGGGCACTTTCATTGATTATATTATTACCACAGCTGGTGGCACCAATGCCGCGAGTGAGTTGGAAGGCGACTATGCTCAGATTGGTTCAGAAGCATTGATTGCTATTAATCCGGATGTCATTTTGTTGGCAGATGCACCTTATGGCGTGACGCCAGAAGCCGTTTTAGAACGTTCTGGATGGGATGTGATTGCTGCTGTTGCTGAGAATGCGCTTTATCCCATTGACCCCAATATGATGAGCGTCCCCGGTCCGAGACTTGTGGATGCGCTAGAAGAAACTGCAAAACTCTTACATCCTGAATTGTTTGAGTAAATAGATGAAATGAGGCTCGATATTCTGTGTATTGAGCCTCATCTACTTTTTTATGATCCGACAACGACCTTTTTTAGTTAATATCATCATTCTGCTGATTGCATTTACATTTAGCATTGCACTGGGTGCTGTTTTTATTCATCCAAGTACAATTTTGCGGATCCTTGCTGACCAGATTCCTGGAATCAATATTACTCCTGATTGGCCAAATTCCTTTTCTGCAATAATCCTTGCCGTACGGTTGCCCCGTACAGTATTGGTTCTTCTAACTGGCGCAGCACTTGCAAGTAGCGGAGCGGCGTATCAGGGCTTGTTTCGCAATCCTCTTGCTGACCCTTATCTAATTGGTGTCGCATCTGGGGCAGGTTTGGGGGCTATTTTTGCGATGTCATTACGCTGGCCAATGAACTTATTCGGATTTTATTTTATTCCTGTCGGTGCCTTTATTGGCGCAATCCTGACCGTAGTGTTGGTGTACAGCCTGGCACGTGTAAATGGACTTGTGCCATTAACAACACTGATTTTAGCGGGTGTGGCTGTGGGGGCATTTGCATCAGCACTGACATCTTTTCTCATGCTTCGTTCTGATCTACAGCTTCACAGAGCTATTTCATTTTTGCTTGGAGGTTCGCCGATGACTGGCTGGGATCCTGTCATTGCAGCGCTGCCTTATATGGTTATAGGTATGGGATTGTTAAGTGTCTCTGGTCATGCGCTGAATATTCTTCAATTTGGTGAAGAAGAAGCCAAACAAATGGGATTGAATGTAGGCAGAGCCAAGATTTTTATCATCATCGTTGCTTCACTTACTACAGCTGTGGCTGTTGCGTTTTCGGGAGTTATCGGATTTATAGGCTTGATCGTCCCACATACGATTCGTATTATTTGGGGGGCTGATTATCGGCGTCTTATTTCTTTGTCTATTCTTGGAGGAGGCAGTGCTTTGCTATTTGCTGATATGCTCGCACGCATTTTAATTGCACCATCATCTCTTCCAGTTGGTATTGTCACTGCTTTAGCGGGAGCACCTTTCTTTTTGTGGATTTTGCGTCAGGCAAAGCGTGAGGTCTTCTGGTAATCATGTTGAAAATAGACTCTCTCACGGTTGCTTATGATGACAAAGTTGTTTTGCAGAATGTGTCTTTTGATGTGCAACCTGGAGAAATCCTTGCCTTGATCGGCCCAAACGGAACAGGAAAATCAACTTTGATTCGTGCCCTTAGCGGAGTTGTGCCAATTGCATCTGGACAAGTGTCTATTGATGGACAAAATCTCTCAGAGTTATCTGCCAATCAGCGTGCAAAGATCATGGCTGTCGTTCCTCAAGCGCGTCAACTGGGTGGTGCCTTTTCTGTAGAGCAGGCGGTTATGATGGGGCGCACTCCTTACCTGAATTGGATAGGGCAAGAAAGTGAATCGGACAAGGCTGTAGTCAGGTTGGCATTGGAACAAACGAATCTGACAGGATTTGCAGACAGGCAAATCGCTCAGCTTTCTGGGGGCGAGCAGCAGCGTGTTTTGCTGGCTCGTGCTTTGTCTCAATCCACGCCAGTATTATTATTGGATGAGCCTACAAATCATCTCGATTTGCAACATCAGACTAATTTATTATCTATCGTCAAAAGATTGGCTAAAGAAAAAGAGTTAATTGTGATCGTAGCGATGCACGATCTTAATTTAGTTTCCTTCTTTGCAGATAAAGTCGCTCTGCTGGTCAATGGAGAATTAAGGGGCTTAGGCACGCCAGAGAAGGTTATGCAGAAGGATGCTATCAGTGCTGCCTATCAAACACCTGTTGAAATTATTCAGCATCCCGTTACAGGTGCACCGATTATCTTCCCGCAAGGGATATTGGAACAATCAGAATAGCGAGGCTTAAATGGCAAAAAAGAAAAAAGGCTTGATTATCGTCAATACAGGAAAGGGAAAGGGGAAATCCACTGCTGCTTTTGGTGTAGTCTTGCGCGCTTGGGGCCGCGGATTACAAATTTGCGTTATTCAATTCATTAAATCAGAAAAGGGTAAATGGGGTGAAGTAAAAGCTGCCCAAAAGCTGGGCATTGATTGGCTCTCTACCGGAGATGGTTTCACCTGGCGGTCAAAGGATATGGATGAAACGATTGCCCGCGCACAATATGGTTGGAAAATGGCTCAAGAAAAAATCACCAGCGGAAAATATGATTTGGTCGTTCTTGATGAGTTTACCTATCTCTTAGACTTTGAATGGTTGGATGTAAATGAAGCTATCAGCTGGCTAGAAGAGAATAAGCCGCCTATGCAACATATCATTATCACAGGAAGAAATGCACCGCAGGAATTGATAGGTTATGCTGATCTGGTAACAGAAATGAAAGAGATCAAGCATCCTTATAAAGAACAAGAAATTTCTGCACAACCGGGGATTGAATTTTAGTTATCCAAATATCGGAGGAATCATGCTGCAAGATATCGTCACAAAAATCAAGGGGCTGGATGAAGCTGCTATGGCGGCAGCAAGAACACGTCAAGGGACGCTTACCAAACCGCCCGGTAGCTTGGGACGACTGGAAGAACTATCCATCCAATTAGCAGGGATAATGGGCAAAGAAATCCCGGAAATCAAAGATAAAGTTATTATCACGATGGCTGGGGATCACGGCGTGGTTGCTGAAGGCGTGAGTGCTTTTCCGCAAGAAGTTACCCCGCAGATGGTGATGAATTTTTTATATGAAGGTGCGGCGATTAACGTTTTGGCAAAGCATGTTGGCGCACGCATTACTATCGTAGATATAGGCGTTGCCACTGAAATGGAAACACACCCAGACTTGATAAATAAAAAAGTTGCGCTTGGCACAAAAAATATGACTAAAGGCCCTGCCATGACTCGCGTAGAAGCCGAACAAGCCATTATGGCGGGCGTAGAAGTTGTTGAAGCCGAAATCGCAAAAGGCCTGGACATCGTTGGCACAGGCGATATGGGCATCGGCAATACCACGCCCTCTGCCGCCATTGCCGCGGTGCTGACAGATATTGAGCCAGCAAAGCTCGCCGGACGTGGCACAGGCGTGGACGATGAAGGTTTGAAGCGAAAAATTGATGCCATCGAGCGCGCCTTAGAAGTTAACGAACCCGACGCCAAAGACGGCCTTGATGTCCTCAGCAAAGTCGGTGGTTTTGAGATTGCTGGGCTGGTCGGTGTAATTCTCGGTGCAGCAGCAAATCGCAAACCAGTTATGGTAGATGGCTTTATCTCCACTGCCGCGGCAATGATCGCTGTTGCCATTGCGCCCAATGCCCAACCCTATCTGATTTCCGCGCACCGCTCTCAAGAATATGGTCATAGCCAAATGCTTGAATGGCTGAAACTAAAACCCCTCGTAGATCTTGATTTTCGTCTCGGTGAAGGCACTGGTGCCGCACTAGGCATCTCTTTCGCCGAAGCTGCTTGCAAAATTTTGGCAGAGATGGCAACCTTTGCAGAAGCGGGCGTTTCAGACAAAGAATAATGATTTCTCTAATTGCCGCCTTTCAATTTCTCACTATCATTCCCACCATCATCAAGCGCCCCTTCACCTCGCAGGAGATGGGGCGTGCCGTTGGCTGGTTTCCAATGGTTGGTTTGGCATTGGGCGGAATTCTTTACGTGGTTAATGCCTTGGCGCAAAAAACTTTTTCCATTGAAATCACCGCCGCGTTGACCATCATGGCATGGGTTTTCTTCACGCGTGCTTTTCATTTGGATGGATTGATGGACACCTGCGACGGCCTTTTTGGAGGATTCACAACTGAACGTCGTTTGGAAATTATGCGGGATTCTCGAATGGGCGCCTTCGGTGTTGCCTCAGGGATTTTGGTCTTGTTGCTCAAATACACCGCTCTCATTTCCGTCCCCGCCCATGACCTTATGCCTGCTCTCGTTATGGCAACAGTTATCGGGCGTTGGACATCTCCGCTGGTCATCGTCGCCTTTCCATATGCGCGGGAGAAGGGAATGGGGAGCGCCATGAAAGAGAATGCCCGCTTCCCACAGCTTATTTTAGCGACCACCATTGCCGCATTAATAGCTTGGTTTCTTGCGCAAACATTTGGCATTCTTCTGATGCTTCTCTCTGCCTTCTTCGCCTTTTTGATTTCTCTCTACATAATACGATTATTATCTGGCCTTACTGGCGATAATTACGGCACACTAACCGAAATTACAGAAACACTGATCCTGTTAGCTTTTGCAGTCGAGTTATAGGATATTGTTTTTTACTAAAATTCGCGTAGCCACAAAGAACAAGAAACAAATAATCAACTGAAAGAGATTCTAAAATGAAAGCTAAAACCCTAATGATCGTAGGCTCTAGCTCCTCAGCGGGCAAAAGCCTCCTCGTCACCGCCCTCTGTCATTATTACGCCCAGTGTGGCGTCAAGGTCGCCCCTTTTAAAGCCCAAAATATGTCCAATAACGCTGCTGTCTGCCCTAATGGGAGCGAAATTGGGCGTGCCCAAGCTGTGCAGGCAATTGCGGCTGGGCTTGAACCAGAAGTTCAAATGAACCCTATTCTCATCAAGCCCGAAGCTGATTCCCGCGCTCAAGTTATTCTGATGGGGCGTGCCTGGCAGACTCTTGATGCTCGTGATTATTATCCACGCAAAGATGAGCTTTGGCGGCACGTTACAGAATCGCTCGATTATTTGCGTGAAAAATATGAGTTGGTCATCATCGAGGGAGCGGGCAGCCCTGCCGAGCTAAATCTCCAAGCCAGCGATATTGTCAACATGGCTGTTGCAAAATACGCTCAGTCGCCAACCCTTTTGGTGGGGGATATTGACCGTGGCGGCATTTTTGCCCAGCTTCTCGGCACTTATTGGCTTCTCCCCGAAGAGGAGCAAAATTTGATTGCGGGATTCATCGTCAATAAATTTCGTGGGGATATTACGCTTTTTGAAGATGGAATTGAAATTTTGGAGGAGCGGAGCAGCATCCCTGTTTTGGGCATGCTTCCGTACATCAAGAATCTATACATCCCCGAAGAAGATGCCGTTTCCCTTGAAACCCCCAGCATGATTTCTTCATCCCTTTCTGCCGCGCAGATAGATATCGCCATTATTCATTTGCCCCGTATCGCGAACTTTGACGATTTTGACCCCTTAGATGCAGAAAATGGTGTATCTGTCCGCTATGTTGATTCTCTTAAAAAATTTGGAGAACCAGATATAGTCATTATCCCCGGCACCAAAAGCACCGCCCAAGATTGGGCATGGATTCGCAAAATGGGTTTGGACCGCGCTATTCAAAACCATGCCAAAAAAGGCGGCGCACTGGTTGGCATTTGCGGTGGCTACCAAATGCTCGGAGAGAGTATTTCAGACCCTTTGCAAGTTGAATCTTCAACACTAGAAATAGATGGATTAAACCTTCTCCCCATAAAAACAACATTTATCGCCAAGAAAGATACACATCAAGCAGCTGTGAAAATATCAAATGGAAAAACTTGGCTAAAAAGACTAGAAAATCAAAAGCTACGCGGCTATGAAATCCACATGGGACGCACAGAGAGCAAAAGTCACTTTTTAGAAATTATTGAACGAAATGGTAAAAAAGTGAGTGTTATAGACGGCGCAATCAGCGAAGATGGCAAAATTTGGGGATGCTACATCCACGGCATTTTTGACAATGAAAATTTCCGCCATGCTTGGCTTACAAGTTTGGGCTGGAGTGAAACACAGGCTGGAAAAGATGACCTTTTCCAAGAATCACTATCGCGTTTGGAAAATAGCCTTGAAGAATCCCTTAATATGGATTTGTTGGAGAAAATAATATGGGAAGATTAACCTTATTCCTGGGCGGAGCACGAAGCGGAAAAAGTTCCCTTGCTGAAAAACGAGCATCTGAAATTGGGGGAGATTCTGTGCTTTATCTTGCGACGTCAGAAGTAAAAGATGAAGAGATGCGAGATCGTGTAGAAAAACATCGTGCATCTCGCCCCTCTGCCTGGGTAACAATTGAAGCTCCGCGTAATATTGCGCGATCTCTTGGCAAGGGAAGAAATGAAGAGCGCGTTATCCTGATAGATTGTATAACCTTCCTTGTATCCAATCTGCTGTTGGAAGCAGGAGGCGGCGAGGATGATAACCCCTTTGATGAGCAGATCGAAGCTGTCATTCTCGCAGAGATCGAAGCACTGCTGGAATATATTGTCAAAACGGATGCTGATTTTCTGCTTGTCTCAAATGAAGTCGGGATGGGGCTTGTCCCGCCTTATGCATTGGGGCGGGCGTATAGAGATTTGTTAGGGCGGGCAAATCAAGTTTTAGCTGCCGCGGCAGATGACGTCTTTTTCCTCGTGGCGGGGGTTTCAATGCAGATGAAGTGAATGGGAGCGATGTGCATTGTATCTTCTTTTGGATGCGTTGCACATCGGGCAAATTATCTGCAACACACTTTGAAAGTGCAGATAATTTATCCAGCCAACCCCAATTCAGGTGCAACACGGCGCATAGCTTCAATCACATTGCCGACATGCTCCCAAAGTTCAACATCAAAATCTTCAGCACCGCGTTCCATTTCTTCGCGGTTGGCTCCGGCAGCAAAATGCTTGTTTTTCCATTTTTTCTTCACAGATTTCACTTTCAAATCTATGAGTGAGCGCGAAGGGCGTACTAGTGCAGTCGCGGTAATGAGACCCGTGATCTCGTCACAGGCGAAGAGTGCTTTCTCCATAAGGGAATCACGTGGAATTCCGGTGTGATCCGCATGGCTGAGGATAGCGCGGACGATGACTTCCGGCACACCACGTTCACGCAAGATGGGCGCACCTTTGACGGGGTGTCCTTCCAGTGTGGGGTGAATTTCCCAATCAAAATCGTGCAAAAGCCCGACCACACCCCAGAGCTCTACATCTTCCCCTAATTTTTCAGCATAAAAACGCATGGTGGCTTCAACAGCGAGCATATGTTTGACTAAATTTTCGTTCTTTATAAATTCTCGTACGATGGTGAGAGCTTCAGAGCGTTGCATTATTCCTCCGTAAAAATCGGTTCGAATTCGCCCAATACGGGGAAAGGGCGTGTGACGTATAAATCCCAAAACGCGGTTAAGGTAGCGAGTGTTTCGCGGGTATTCCAAAAGAAACGTGAGCGTTTGAGATAGGTGCGTCTGTCACCGTTGATGCCGGTGCTTTCTACGCCGAGCGCATCGCAGATATAGAGGGCGCGCGAAAGGTGAAATTCTTGGGTGACGAGTATAGCAGAATCTAAGCCGAAAATTTCTTTGGCACGATAGCAGGTATCGTAAGTGCGTCTACCTGCAAAGTCAAGCACAATGTCATTTTCTGGGACGCCTAACTCGATAGCATAGTTTTTCATAGCAGTCGGTTCATCATAATCTGCAAAGCGATTATCGCCGCTCATTAGCAATTTCTCTACTTTCCCTGCAAAATATAATTCTGCCCCAGCTTGGATGCGATCTCTTAAGACAGGAGTCGGTGTGCCATCTCTCCATAAGCCTGCACCGAAGACAATGGCAGCGCGTTCTGCTGGGATGTCGTCTATTTCATAAACGCGCCCTTTGCTGTGAATGGCGGTAGTGAGACGCGCGATGATGAGCAGAGTCGCGCCACTGATAGCAAGAATGAATAGGAGTTTGATGAGCATGATAAGAATACGTTTTATATAGGTGAATATTTTCTTGATTATATTTAACATTGCGGCATTTTACCACTTAGCCCCCTCTCAGTCTCCCCCAAAAGAGAGAATGGTGCTGGCGAATTTAGTGAGGGAAATGTTCACGCCAAGAAGATGTTGATTAGTGGCAAGCAAGTTGAAATCACGCGCGACGCGGTTTTTCATCCTATTAAAAATAAAAACGGGCGCATTTCTAAAAATGCGCCCGTTTGAAAATCTGAACCATTCTCTTTTAGACGAATTTCTCTCGGATAACAGAGGAAATATAATCCATTGAGGCAACAACTACGGCGATGGCGAGCATTTGCGCGCTGGCGGCACGATAGTCGAGGAGGTTGATATTTTGGCTGAGAAGGAAGCCGATACCACCGCCACCGACAAAGCCGATGATGGTGGACATACGCACGTTGATATCCCAGCGGTACATGGTGAATGAGATATAGGGCGGGATAATTTGCGGCACAACGGCGTAGACAATGGTCTGTAATTGATTTGCACCAGTTGCCTGTACAGCTTCGATAGGACCAGCCGAGATGCTCTCGACTTGCTCTGAGTAAAGTTTAGCAAGCGCGGCAACTGTGTGCAATGCTAAAGCCAGAGAGCCTGCGAATGGACCGATCCCGACCCAGATCACGGCGATGATTGCCATCACGAGCGGTTCAACAGAGCGTGTCCCGTTAAGGAAGGTGCGGGTGATGGTGTAGATGATTAATCCCGTTGGGAGAGGGTTCTTAGCAGTTGTCGTGATAGCTAAGATGAGCCCTAACCCTGCGCCAACTGCGGCTGGAATATAGAGGGTCCTGACGGGATTGCCAATTTGATAGAACCACTCTACGCCTGCACCAAACAACGCGAAAATGGCTGCGCCTGCAAGTAAAGCGAGAATGATATTAATCAACTTGACTTGAGCTGCTGGCATATTATCGCTGATACGCTGGCCGATTTTGCTGAGCATACTCCCTACAAATGCACCAATGAAGATCGCGATGATAGCAGGCGTTAGCATGACAATAATTTCGCCAAGCTGGAAGACAAAATTAGCCAGGAAGCCAAATATGCCCAGTGGCTCTATCATTGCTGCACCAATAGCTCGGAAAGAAGCACCAAAAAGGATTAAGAAGGAGATTCCAGAAATGGCGATTCCCAATGTCGTGAAGATTTCTTTTCCACTATTGGTGCTTTCTACAGCTTTAGCAGATATACTTCCACGCAAAAGAGCATATAGCAAGCCAAAGCTGAGAGCGGCCCCAATAAAAGTGAATAATAAATTCTCGTAGACGGGGTCAAATAATCTCATCAACCATTTCGTTATTTGTGAACCAAACCACATCCCAATGAGCCAACCAATGATCGAAAATGCGACGCTGGTCAACGGGCTGGTATTTTCTACCATCAAGTTACGCGCGGCGATAAAACTGGTCGGGATCGCGATCAATGTACCTATAGTGGTAGCAAGCAAGGCGATGAAAATGGTCTCGATGATTTTTTCCCAAGTAGCAATTGCGTTATCCGACCACATTGGTGAACCAACGTTAGTGCGAACTGTAGCGCGGATGGCTTGAGCTTCGGCAACGGGTTGTCTATTGGGTACCTCGATCTCGTTGATGAAGTAACCGTCTGCGTCTGCTTGGAAATTATCCAATTGCTTTTTAACGGAACTGATGGTGATAAAGTTGAGCGGTCCCTGTGAATAAGCAGGCATGTTGAAACCTTCAATTATTATCAACTCATCAGCCTCGCCACAAATTGCGCTGGCGGTGAGATAGGGGGCATCAGTTGCTGCTTCTGGCATGGCTGGTGTTTCGCCATCAGGGCAAGGCAGATAGAAGGGAATTTCAACATTTAATTCGTTGGTTTCATATTCGACCAAATCGGGGTGTGCTAAGGCACGCAAAACACGTGTTAGGGAAGTTTGGCGTATTTCATCACGGGTGGTTCCAAAGTCGACATCGGTGACCTGGAATGCGTAAGCAAAAATGATTAACCCGAGAGCAACGGCAAGACCAACACTGATTGATTTCTTAAGTGATTTTTTGTTATTATTCATTTTTTACCTACCCGACCCGTTCGGCCTCTTTGCCATAGATTTCGCGGAATTTTTCATCGTCAATTTCAGCCGGAGGACCGTCGAACATTAATTTACCATCGTTGAGAGCGATGGCACGATCAGCGTACTTATGCACCAAGTCAAGAAAGTGGAGACTACATAAAATCGTTACGCCTTGTTCCTTATTGATTTTTTCAAGATGCTGCATGATGGAATGAGCCAAGACGGGGTCAAGGCTGGCAACGGGCTCATCTGCTAGAATAATGGCTGGATTCTGCATCATTGCACGAGCGATACCGACGCGCTGTTGCTGGCCTCCGCTTAATTCATCAGCGCGCTGATGCGCTTTCTCGGCGATACCTACTCGTTCCAATTCCTTGTGGGCGTTGTCAATATCGCTTTGGGGAAATTTGTTGAAGAAGCTCATCGCGGGGTTCACGTATCCCAAGCGCCCAGAGAGGACATTGGTCAGCACCGAGGAGCGATTCACGAGGTTGAAGTGTTGGAAAACCATGCCAATCTTACGGCGGATGGTGAGTAACTCATCGTCGGAGGCTTTTGTGACGTTGATGTCGTTCCAGATAATATCCCCTGCTGTTGGTTCAATCAGACGATTGATACAGCGTAGCAAGGTAGATTTTCCTGAGCCGCTTAGCCCGATGACCGCAAGAAATTCACCTTGTGGAATGTTGAAACTCACATCATCCAGAGCTAAGGGACCACCCTCATATTTCTTTGAAAGATTTTTGATTTCTAGCATAGGTTTATTCCGTTTGTGATTTTAGTGTCTAAAAATACAGCCCCAGACTATTTTGTCTGGGGCTGTAAAGGTGTTCAGATTTGGAGATTACTCGCCAAGGTTCTCGAGAGTGATGCCCTGAGCTTCCATAAGCAATCGAACGCCATCAAAGTTTTCGTCAAAGATGGGACCAACAGCGGTCCAGTCGTAGAAGCTCTCATTACAAAGAGTTTCTGCACAAGCGTCGGAGGCAACATAAGCTGTTACTGCTTCGATGATAACAGTTTGCAAGTCTGCGTCGAAATCAGGTGAGAAGGACATGGTGTCATTGGGAATCTCGCCTGAGAGGGTCAGGATGCGGACTTTCTGGACAACGTCAGGAGCCTCTTCGCGGATGGCAGCGCGAGCATCAAGCACGCGATATTCACCACAGTAGAGTTTGTCGTCTTCATTTACAGCACAGTCAGGAATGAACTCATCAGGAATATCAGGAGCGTCGCCCATTGCCCAATTGCCTTCGGGGAGAAGGGGAGCACTGAAATAAGCAGTTGCAACATCAGCTTCGCCATTGTAGACGGCTTTCACAGCTTGTGGGTGACCACCAGCTTCAACGGTGTTGCCAACGGTGATGCCGAGGTCAGCAAACATAGCAGAGGGATACAAGAAGCCTGAAGTGGAGCCAGCATCAGGATATGCCCAAGTGGCGCCTTCGAGGTCTTCAAGGGTTTGGAAATCACTGTCACGAGCAACAAGGAACTCTGCCCAATAAACATTCCAGCCATAGCGTTCAGAAGCTAAAGCAGGTTGTACACCGCAGAGTTGGTTAGCAAGTGCGTAACCCATAGCTGGGATGAAACCAATGGTGTCTTCGGGGGAAGCGCACATTGCTTCAATTGTCGCGGCGTAAGAAGTGGGGACGCTGGCTTCAAAGTAAAGGCCAGTGGCTTCATTCAACGCGGTTTCAATCAAGTCGCCACCAGCGATCATGAAATCAACATCAACGGAAGGAACGAAAAGAACCTGAATTGGGTGTTCTTCTGAGCCGATTGCAGGGGGGGCTTCTGTGGGTTCAGGTGGTGGTGGTTCTTCTGTTGGAGGGGGAGCTTCTGGTTCGGGAGCAGGTTCAGGGGTTGCTGCGGGGGTGCAAGCAGCCAACACCAATGCACCTACAACCAAGAGGGCAAAGAGTACGTATGAAACTTTCTTCATTTTTTTCTCCTTTTAAGAAAAGTGAGTTAACGGTTGACTTTTCAACCTTTCAATTTTGATAATAACCTGAAATAATAGAGAAATCAAGTGACATCTGTTTAGGAAATGCTATAATCCATCTTATATGATACTTATATGGTTGAAGTACACTAAAATTAAGTATACGATCTTATATAACCTGTTGTTTTCCATAACCTAAGGACAAAAAAATGAAAAAAAATCTGGTTCCAATCCTTCTTCTTCTCATCGTTGCCATAGGCGCGTATTTTGTTGTCCAATCAGTGCAAGAGGGCGCAGCACAAGCTCAACAAGCATTGCAGCCAATCACCCAAGCCAATAGCGCAATGCAAACACAAGTTGCAGATTTGCTCCATCCCACGCCTACCATTATTCCCGACCCTGTCACGATCATTCACGATGTGCGCTCTCTGGCACGGCTGGAGACCATCCAATATTCTGTAGAAAAAGTTATCACCGCAGAAATTGGTCAGGGGACATTTGATTTTCTTTTTGGTGACCGTCTACTTTTTGTTGCGCATGGAATTGTGATTGCAGGGATTGATATGGAAAAGCTTGCTCCCGAAAATATGCAACTAGAAAACGGCGCGCTCTATGTTACCCTTCCCCCCGCCGAAGTCTTTATTGCCACGCTTGATAATGAGAAATCCTATGTATATGACCGTGACACGGGCGCACTCACGCACGGTGATACAAATCTTGAAACCACAGCTCGCCAGGCAGCTGAGCAGGAAATTTACAAAGCAGCTATGGAAGATGGTATTTTAGATATTGCTCAACAAAATGCCGAAAATTATTTGGAGAAATTTTTTGATGCCCTAGGCTACGACAACGTAATTTTTCTTGCCCCATAAACCAAACTAGAAAAGTCTCTAAGACTTTTCTAGTTTTTAAATACGCTCAGTCCAATCTGGATGAGCGTATTTTTGTTGGATTAATTCACTTGCTCGGCTTCGTTCAGATTCTGACAGATCTTTGGGCATCAGCCTGATCCCCAACACCGATTCAAACGCGCGTGAGAAAGACTTGCTTGCCGCATCCCAAGCAATTTCTCGTCCCAAAGCAGATTCCAGGGTGGAGGCGCGTGCCAATAATTTTTCGGTGGCAATTTGACGAGATGCATCATCTGGGAAAGATAATGCATCGGTAACGCGCGCCAAATTCCCCGTCAAAGGAAGGGAACCGTGTTGAAGCACGCCGCCTTTTTGCCGCGCTTGTGCGCTCCCGATCAACTTTTTCCCATTTACAGTGATCTCATAAGCCGATGGTGTTTCAAAGCAGACAGGATTCGTGCGAGTGCTTTGTTCCGCTTTTTCTTTATTCATTGCAACATCAGCTCCCAGAGATTTGAGTGCGGCGAGTAAGCCTTGTGCAAGATGACGGTAGCTATCCAGGATAGAGCCGTTGACATGAAGATTATCATTTGGTGCAATAATTGAATATGTTAGTTCATCTGTATGCAAAATAGCCCGCCCGCCCGTCATGCGACGGACAACATCCCAGCCATTTGTTTTGAGGGCGTTCTTGTTCACATCAGAGAAAGGTTGAGAACGTCCCAGAGAAAGACAGGGAGGTTCCCAGCTATATAAGCGCAGGGTTGGGATGGCATCATCGCGTGCAACATGCTCAAGGATAGATTCGTCCACAGCCATATTCCATGCGCCGGAAGCTAGAGGAGAGATGTATAAACGCCAGGCTTCTTTCATCTTATTATTCTTTCAACAGAGGGGTGAGTTCAGCGACTGCCGCATCTACAAGAGCAGAAGGTGTTGGGAGCAGAGGCGGGCGTAAATCCCATTTAGGGAAGTTGTGCAGGCGTGCGGCAAGGGCTTTTAGAATGGAGGGGAAAGGCATATATTTCTCTAGTATCTCACGAATGATGGTGATTTTCTCTTGAATAACTGTGCCATCTTGATCGGCAATGAGTGTATCCCATAGCAGGCGTAGCTCGGGTGAGATCAAGTTTGCCGGCGCAGTGATGCAGCCTTGTGCGTGATTTTTCATTGCATGTGAGAGATATGAATCAGTTCCTGTCAGAACGAGCAGATCGTTTCCAAAACGTGCGCCGAGGGCTTCGGCGTGAGCAAGATCATGCGATGAATCTTTGATTCCTGCAAATTTGATAGGATGAGCATCTTTTAGATGCGCGAGCAAATCAAGTGAGAGCGGCACGCCAGAAACGCCAGGAATATGGTATCCAATTAAATATTTGCCATCTGGCACAGAGTGTCGAATGAGAAGGTCGTACCATTGGAAAAGCCCCTCTTCGCTGGCATTGCGAAAGTAGAAGGGAGGCAATACGACCACCCCCTCGAAATCTGCGGCGAAGGCGGCTTTGTTGAGTTCAATACTTTCTTGCAGGCTGGGAGTCCCCGTCCCGGCGAGGAGACGAAAATGGGGGTATTCTTGGCGAGTTGCACCAGCGGCTTTGAATAAGGCGATGCGCTCAGCTGGAGAGAAAGATGTTCCCTCTCCAGTTGTGCCAAGAAGTAGTGCTCCGTGACAATTTCTTTTTGCCAGAAAGCGTAAATAAATGGAAGCAAGCTCAAGGTCAGGGGCGTATTGGTCGCCCTTAATTGGGGTGATAGATGCGGCGTAAACGCCAGCTAGGGGGTGAAGTGTCATATTTTAAAAATCCTTTTTTTGAATTTTGCATTAAAACAGACAAAACTGCAAGGGTCATCCTTTTTGGGGAGTTGCAAATCCAGTCAGGGCACACTATAATCAGAAAATTATTATGCGCCTAAGAGATTATCTGGCATTTAAATAAGTGAGGAAACCTGGATACTCGAAAAGTTACACGTTCTATCGCTGGTTCTGCAGACGAAAACGATGCTCGACCTGCACACCAGCAATTACAGCCGGGTGTTACGCTTTCTGAACGTTATCTGATTCAGGAAATTATTGGCATTGGTGGGATGGGGTCTGTTTATCGCGCCCGTGATTTGCATTTCCCAAATGTAGTTAAACTTGTTGCCGTTAAGGAAATGGTTAATCTTGCTCCTGATCCGCAATTACGGAAGACGGTTGTTGAAAATTTTGAGCGTGAAGCGAATATTTTGGCAACACTCACTCATCCTTCTATCCCTAGTATTTTTGATTATTTTTCTGGTGAAGATCGTTCTTATTTGGTATTGGAATATATTAATGGTAAGGATCTTGAAGCTGTAATTAGAGACACAGAGGGTTTTCTTTCTCCTGCGCAAGTGATTGCTTGGGGAATTGAGTTATGTGATGTTGTGAGCTTTTTGCATAATCATAAGCCTGATAAGATTATCTTTAGAGATATGAAACCATCTAATGTGATGATTGATAATCGTGGGCATGTAATGTTGGTTGATTTTGGGATTGCGAAGCAATTTCAAACAGGACAAAAGGGAACCATGATTGGCACAGAGGGGTATTCTCCACCTGAGCAATATCGTGGTGAGGCAACTCATCTTGCTGATATTTATGCATTAGGAGCTACTCTTCATCATTTGCTCACAAAAAGAGACCCGCGTTTAGAGCCGCCCTTTTCCTTTGATGAGCGTCCAATTACTGGTATCAACCAGGATATTTCATCTGAAGTTGAAGCAGTGGTTTCAAGAGCTCTTGAATACGAGCCTAAAGATCGTTTTCCAACTATTGATGATATGAAAGAGGCTTTGATGGCAGCCGCTCGCCAAACTGGGTTGCTCTCAAGAATGCCTTCTAGTGCTGCGCCGACCATCCAGACAGATGGGATCAAACCTCTCTGGAAATTTAAATGCGAAGATGAAATTCGTGGTACACCAGCTCTTTTTGACAATACGGTTTTTATTGGTTGTTACGATAATAACCTTTATGCGATTAATGCTGCCGATGGTGAATTTAAGTGGAAATACCCCACAGATGGGGGGGTTGTCTCTAGGCCCGCGATTGCAGATGGAAATGTTTTTTTTGGATCAGAAGATCAACGTTTGCATGTGATTAGCGCGCGCGCAGGCACAATCGCTTGGTCGCATTACGCTGAGGGCCCCGTTCGTTCTTCACCGCGTATTGCTGAAGGTCATGTTTTTATCGGCTCAGATGATGGATGCCTTCATGCTGTCAACAGTACGACAGGTCGTTCAGTCTGGACCTTTTCCGCTGCCGCGCCTATTCGTTCAACGCCTTTTGTGGCGCATGATTTTATCTATGTTGGCTCTGAAAATGGAGAATTTTATTGCGTGGATTTCAAAGGGTCTGTCAAATGGCAATTTAGAGCCAAACGTGGTATCACATCTTCGCCATTGGTTACAGAGCACGCTGTTTATTTCTCTTCACTGGACGGACATTTATACTCATTGGATCCAAAAAGCGGTTGGGTGCTCTGGAAATTCCGCCTAGGGAAAGGGTCTATCTCATCACCAGTTATCTTGGATGATCTAATCTTTACTGGCGCAGCAGATGGATATATCTATGCAATTGATTTGAAAACGTCCAAAGAAGCTTGGCGTTTTCGTACAGAGCATCAAGTTACTGGATCGCCCATTATCTACAGAGACGCATTATATTGTGCTTCTTTTGATAGTCACCTATATTGTTTGGATGCCAAAACTGGTCAGTTGCGTTGGAAATTTGCAACCGAAGGACCAATTACAGGGTCTCCATTGGTCTATGATGATATTGTCTACATTGGATCTACAGATCATCAAATTTATGCACTTCTAGCCTAAGAAGAGGAGCTTTTTGTGTTCGATTTTTTAAAAAAACTATTTTCAAAAGAACCTGAGGATACCCTCCTTGCGGATGCACCTGAGACAATTCCTCTTTCACCAGAACAGGTGGAAGATATTGTGGCAAATCAGGCGATGCAATATGAATTACAGCATTTAGTGGCTGCAAGCGGGCAATCTGTTGGAAAACAGCGTGAGCTTAACGAAGATAGCCTCATGTCTATTTCGACTACCATAGCAGGAAATGCAGGGAATACCCCCTTTGGATTGTATATCGTTGCTGACGGCATGGGAGGTCACCAATATGGGGAAATTGCCAGTAATACTGCAATACGGACGTTTGGTGGGCATATCATGCGGAAGTTCCACCCTTACCTTTTTACCTTACCCACAGTACCTCTGGACGAATCGCTCCAGGATTTGATGCTTGAGGGCGTTTCCCAAGCGCAGGAGGCCATTCAACGTGATGCCCCCGGTAGCGGCACCACGCTTACAGCAGCACTTGTTTTAGGGGAACAGGTTTCCATTGCGCATGTTGGTGATAGTCGTGCCTATGCTGTATATCCAGACGGGCGTTTTGATTTGATTACCCGTGACCATTCCCTTGTCGGTCGCCTTGAAGAATTGGGGCAAATCACTGCAGAAGAAGCAGAAACTCATCCCCAAAAAAATGTTTTATACCGCGCTTTGGGGCAAGGTGAAATTCTTGAACCAGATATTTTTACTGTTTCCTTCCCGAAAAAAGGAACCTTGCTGATTTGTAGCGATGGTCTTTGGGGTGTTTTGAGCAAAGAAACAATGCATCAAGCTATAAGCGATGCGGATACGCTGGAGCGCGCTTGTCAAAACCTTGTCAATGCCGCGAATGCAGCGGGCGGCCCAGATAATATTACTGTTATCCTTGCGAAAATGATTGGATAGAAGAGGCAATTTTGCCAGATTATTACGCTCTTTTAGGCATCTTTAGGGATGCAACGCAGGAGGAAATCAAGCGAGCCTATTTCGAGGCGGCGCAGCGTTTGCATCCCGATAAAAATGAAGCACCTGGCGAAACAGAAATTTTCCTGGATGTTCAACAAGCCTATGATGTTTTATCAAATACAGAAATACGTGCCGAATATGATGCTTCATTAGCCCCGGAAGAAGAAGAACAATCGCTGATTCTTCAGCGAGTTTTTCATAGCCGAGAGAGTCTTGTTCGTATAAATGAAACACAATTGATTTATGCTCTAGTTGAGTGGAAGCCTCGTCAAAACGAGCGAGAAGTGGTTTCACCTCCATTAAATATTTGTCTGGTTCTAGATAATTCTACATCCATGAAAGGGCAAAATGTTGAAATGGTCAAGGCGGCGGCCATTCACTTAATTCGTAGTTTAAGACAGCAAGATATTCTCAGTGTGGTTACCTTTAATGATAAAGCAGAGGTTCGAATTCCTGCTTCGTTAAATCTTGATCGCCGAAGAATGGAAACAAAAGTAAGAATGCTCCTTCCTTCTGGTGGAACAGAGATTTTTCAAGGGTTGCAGGCTGGTGTTGTTGAAGTTCGTAAAAATCTTTCAGATGAACGAGTTAACCACATAATCTTATTAACTGATGGTCAAACTTATGGGGATGAAGAAGAATGCTTAGTATTGGCTGAAGAAGCTGAAGATATTGGTATTGGGATTAGTGGATTAGGGATTGGCAAAGATTGGAACGATGATTTTCTTGATGAGTTAGCTGCTAAAACTGGAAGCAGTAGCCGTTATATTGCAGAGCCACAAGAAATACAGGAGTTTTTAGAAGAAAAATTTGAACAATTGGCAAAGGTGTTCGCAGAAAATGTAGAGCTGGAATTTCAAACACCCTCCGCTGTTGATCTAAGCTATATTTTTCGTTTACAACCGAACGCAGCGCATCTATCTTCGGAGAAAGAATTACAGCTTGGCGTGATTCTACGAGATCAATCTCTTAGCCTCATACTTGAATTTTCGATAAACCCAGCTGCTGTTTTAGAAGATAAAGTAGACTTACTTACGGGTTCCCTTAAATTCGAGATCCCTTCTCAATCATTGGCAGCACAGCCTATGCGTGTGCGCATTTCTCGAAACGTGACGGAGCAGGCAAGCCTTGAGCCGCCATCGCCAACGCTTGTACACGCTCTTGCCAACCTCAATCTCTATCGGATGCAAGAAACAGCACAAGAAGATGTTGCCTCTGGTAAATATAATGAAGCCTCACGTCGCTTGCAGCATTTGGCAACTCACCTCCTTTCAAATGGCGAGCGAAGTATGGCAAAAACGGTTTTACTTGAAGCAGAAAACCTACAGCAGCAGCAAAGCTTCTCTGAAGAAGGTCGTAAAAATATAAAATATGGTACACGGGCATTGCTTCTGCCAGCAGGAAAAGGAAAATAACTCATGATTATGTGTCCAGCTTGTCAGCATCAGGAAGTTGAAGGGGCCTTATTTTGCAGTGATTGTGGTGCGCAATTGCAGAATGTAGCCTCTCTAGTAACGCAAAATATTCAGACTAACGACATAAGCCGCGAAGCATTAGACGCAATTCCTCAAGAGCAGAAGAAAGTATTAGCCTCTGGCTCTCTAACTCTTCAGCTTTTAGAGGGAGGGCAGATTCTGCCTTTAGCAGATCGAAATGAGTTTACGATGGGGCGGGCAAGTGAAGGGCAAACAGTTATGCCAGATATTGATTTCACGCCTTATCGTGCGTATGAATATGGCGTTTCACGTATACATGCTGTGTTGAAGAAAACCAAAGACAAAGTAATTGTTATGGATTTGGGGTCTTCAAATGGGACGTATGTTAATGGTGTTCGCCTGGCACCAGAGAATGAATACCCTCTTTCTCATGGCAATATTATCTCTTTGGGAAAACTTAAAATTCAATTTCTTTTGCAAAATTAATCTCTAAAGGAAGGTCGCTATGGCTTACGGTATTATTTTACATGTTTCAGGGGAAGTTCCTATTTTTGGTGAAATTGAAGAATTGCCAGGCCCTGCTGATACAATCGTTACTGTGAGTAATCCTCGTTCTCGAGAAGGGAAGGATTTACACTATCTTGACGCAGAAGTTGCCCAGGTTATCTGGCCTATTGAAAAACTCAATTTTATCGAAATTATGCCCAGCGAAGATGACGAACAAATTATCAGCTTTGTGAGAGAGTAAGGATGAAAAATGAGTTTGAGCGACGTAAAATATTAATTGTTGATGATGAAGAACGAATGGTGCGATTTATTCGTCTTAATCTTGAACACGATGGTTTTTTGGTCAACGAAGCCTTTAATGGCAAAGAAGCCCTTCAGCAATTGCGTGAGGAGTCTCCAGATTTAATCCTTCTTGATGTGATGATGCCTGGCTTGGATGGATTTGAAGTTTTGCAGATGATTCGCGAAGCAAGTAAGGTGCCCGTTTTGATGCTTACAGCTAAAGGGGAAGAAGATGATCGTGTTCGTGGACTTGAGTTGGGAGCAGACGATTACATCACCAAGCCCTTTAGCCCGCGCGAGATGGTTAGTCGCGTAAAAGCAGTTTTGCGTCGCACTGAAACTTCGGGTGGTTCAACACACGGTCTAATTGAAGTGGATGACCGTTTGAAGATTGACTTTGATCGACGTGAGATTTGGCTTGAAGGACAAATCGTCAAATTACGCCCGACAGAATACCGTTTACTATATCATCTTGTCCAAAACGCAGGGTGGGTGGTTACTCACGATCAGTTATTGATTAAAGTTTGGGGATATGAATATAGGGATGAACCGCATTATGTTCGCCTTTATATAAATTATTTGCGTAAAAAGCTTGAAGAAAATCCTTCTTCCCCTAAATATATTTTAACGGAGCGAGGCGTAGGGTATCGTTTTGTCGATTTTCGGAGAGAAAACCTTTCTTAGTATAGAGAATTTTTGGAATACCTCAGCAAACTTAAGGTCACGTATGAAGCGGAGAATCTGGATGACAAGGGCAGTTCGAACCTCTTGTCATCTTTTCTTCTCTAAACTATACTTCTGATCTATCTCGGAGTTATTGGAGAGACAATGGCAAAAAAACGTATTATATTAGTAGACGACCACGAAGTTGTTCGTGTTGGCTTGAAGACTTTGCTTGACCGACATCCTGATTTTGAAGTTGTTGGAGAGGCAAGCTCGGCGCGAGAGGCGGTGGAGAAAACAGCAAGCCTTGAGCCTGATGTGGTTGTAATGGACATCCGCTTACCTGGCACTTCGGGAATTGACGCTTGCGATGAGATCGTGAAGCGTTTTCCTGATATTAGGGTATTGATGTTGACTTCGTATGCTGAAGATGAAATGCTCTTTTCAGCGATTCGGGCTGGAGCTTCTGGGTATGTACTCAAACAAATCGGAAGCGATGGCTTGGTAAAAGCAATTGAAGCTGTGAGTAGTGGAGCAGGTTTGCTTGACCCGGCAGTAACGCAACGTGTTTTCCAGGAAGTGCGCCGTGCGGTACGCGAAGAGGAAGCCTCTGCTTTTGCAGATTTAAGCCAACAAGAGAAGCATGTCTTACAATTGGTTTCTGAAGGGAAGACAAACCGTGAGATCGCGAAGGCTCTTTTCCTTGGTGAGGGAACGGTGCGTAATTATGTGAGTAGTATTCTTTCAAAATTGGGCGTAAATAACCGCGCCGAAGCTGCAGCATATGCGGTAGAACATTCTTTGAAAGAATATATTGATATGTAGAAGGTTTTGATTAAAGGTAATTATTCACTCTCCAGGTAGCACGATTCTTAATCGTGGAAACTAATTCAGTAATGAACAATTGGAGAAATTTTTAACGCGAATTGGGCGAATATCGCGAGAATAACTTAAAAATTCATGTTTTTCGCCATATAATTTCGGCTAAAACACAATCAGGGGGAGAATATTAAAAAGAGACAATAGGATATTCAATCAGGTGTATACTTCTGCTTCACTAAAGGAGATATGCATCTATGAACTCTGGCATTTTCTACGCTCTCGTAACCTACATTATGTGGGGGATTCTCCCCATCTACTGGAAACAATTCCATCATATTTCATCAACTCAATTGATCGGGCATCGCATTTTATGGTCTTTTATTGTTTTGATACTGATGATTATATTCACACGACAATGGGGGAAATTTCGAAAAAAAATGGATGCTCCTACATTAAAGGTTCATGGGATATCAGCTCTGTTACTCAGCGTTAATTGGTTGACCTACGTCTGGGCGATCAATGCCGGTTTTATTGTCGAAACCAGCCTGGGCTACTTCATCAATCCCCTTTTTAGTGTTTTGTTAGGAATGATATTCCTGAAAGAAAAACTCCGCGCCATGCAGTGGATTCCGCTCGGGCTGGCAATCCTCGGTGTTCTTTACCTGACTTTTGTATATGGTCGCCTGCCATGGATTGCGCTTCTTCTTGCGAGCACTTTTGGCATTTATGGGTTGCTAAAAAAGAAATCTGCGCTTGGCTCATTATATGGTTTGACCCTTGAAACAGGCATTATGCTTTTGCCTGCATTGGGCTATTTGATTTATGAGATTAGTCGAGGGCAAGGTATCTTCCTGAAGATTAATCCTGCCACCGATTTTTTGCTTATTGGTGCTGGTGTTGCTACTTCTGTGCCCTTATTGCTCTTTGCTCTGGCGGCGCAACGCATCCCACTCACGATGATTGGATTGATGCAATATATTGCCCCAACGATACAATTCTTGATTGGGATTTTGATCTATAAAGAACCATTTACCAGTTCTCAATTTGTTGGGTTTGGCATTATTTGGCTGGCTCTGATCATTTTTGGGGTTGAAAGCTGGGTGGAACATCGTGCTCATCCTCTCCCTATTTCTGCTGACTAGAGACAATGAAAAAACCTTGATTTCAGGGAAAGATATGCGATACTCAAGTATAATTTTACAAATGAAAATAACCGAACAAAGGAGATAAATTCGATGGCTGCAAAAAAAGGTGTAATTGCAATTTTAACTGGGGGCGGAGATGTACCTGGTCTAAACCCAGCTATTCGGGCGGTGACGATTAGGGCGCTGCGAGAAGGTTATCAGGTAATCGGTATTCGTCGCGGTTGGGCGGGAATGATTGAAATTATTCGTGATAAGAAAGCGGATAATAGTAATAATTATCGAATGTTGACAAATGAAATTGTTAATCGGGCAGGACGTACAGGCGGCACATTTTTGCATACATCACGTACAAAACCCAGCCATGTGAAAAAAGAAGATGTTCCTGAACATCTGCAAGATGAGTACACAGAAAAAGATAATGATCTGACCGAAGAAGTTCTCAAAAATCTGGAGTTCCTCGGTGTGGATTACTTGATTCCCATTGGGGGGGATGATACGCTCAGTTATGGCGTGCGTTTACATCAAGAGGGAGTAAAAGTTGTTGCGATTCCCAAGACAATGGACAATGATGTGCCCGGTACAGATTACTGTATTGGTTTCAGCACTTGTGTAACCCGTACCATTGCGCTAACAAATAACCTGCGCACAGTAGCTGGTTCGCATGAGCGTTTTCTAGTTTTGGAAGTCTTTGGGCGTTATGCAGGTTTTTCAGCATTATTGCCAACCATGGCTGGAGCAGCCAGCCGGTGTGTGATCCCAGAATATCGCTTTGATATTGAAAAATTGACAGAATTTTTATCTGAAGATCGCATGCAAAACCCTAGCCGTTATTCGATTGCGCTTATCTCCGAGGGTGCGATGTTTGAAGGTGGGGAGATGGTTTTCAAAGATAGAACAACCGATGCTTATGGTCATGCGAAGTTGGGTGGCATTGGCGATCTGGTATCTGACGAAGTGACAAGGCTATCGCCTAAATATAATAATGGTAAAACTGTTAGTGTGGTTAATCAAAAATTAGGATATATGGTGCGCGGTGGTGATCCAGATGCCATTGATTCTATAGTTCCGATGGCATTTGGGAACTTAGCTTTGGATTTGATCCTGAAAGGGATCCATGGTCGTTTGGTGGTTTTGAAAAATGGCCGGTACGATAATTTGCCAATTGAAGTTGTGACCAGCTCCAAGAAACTTGTGGACGTGAAGCAATTCTATAACACTGACCGTTATCGCCCGAATTATGAAAGTTTTGAGATGAAACCCCTCTTTATTATGACAAGTGAGTTGTAAAAAGGATGACGATGATAACCGACCGTAAGTCTGCCACAACTTGGCAGAAAAAATATGATTTACAAGCTCCAAAAGTGGGAGATACCGCCCCTGATTTTAGCTTGTGTGATGCTAATGGGCGGAATTCTGTACGCCTATCAGATTACCGTCAAAAAATGCCAGTCGCCCTCATCTTTGGGAGCTTCACCTGACCGCCCTACGTGCGTGGGTCCGTGAGCCTCACAGATATTTATGCAAAATACCACGAGCAAGTTAAATTTATTCCCATCTATATTCGGGAAGCACATCCCGTGGATGGGTGGTGGTTTGGTGGCAATCTTTTAACCAAGAAACTGATGAAGACCTTTGCACCCAAAGTGGCAATGGATGTTCACGACCCACAAACGATGGATGAACGGAGGCAAGTTGCGGGCACGTGCGAAGCGTCCCTATCCTATGGAGTCAGAACTTATGTAGACGTAATGGATGACGCAGTCAACAAAGCCTATGCTGGCTGGCCCACCCGTCTCTATCTAATCGACACGGATGGGGTAGTTGTTTACGCTGCCGGGCTGGGACCCTACGACTTCCATCCATCGAAATTAGAAAAAGCAATTGAAAATTATCTCTAATGCACGAGCTTTCCGTAACCGAAAGTATCCTAAAAATCACCCTACGCCATGCCGAAACGCACAAGGCAAAAAAAGTCACCGACATTTACCTCGTGCTTGGTAATTGGTCTACCATCATTGATGATTCAATCCAATTTCATTGGGACATCCTCAGCGAAAATACCATCGCCGTAGGTGCGACCTTGCATTTTGAGCGCATTCCCGTAGAATTATTCTGCCTCGATTGCGCGCATACCTACACCCCCACTGACAAAGAACTAATCTGTCCAAAATGCGAAAGTAGTCGTATAAAAGTATCAAAAGGTGATGAATTTAATATCGATTCGATTGAAATAGAAACCTAAAACGCATTGCGTATTTCGTAATGAGCAAATCAACATCGTCCATAGTTCATTACGAAATACGTTTTACGCAATACGCACTTATAATAAACCTTGGCGTTTTCTGCGCTTTGGCGGTTCCAAAACGGAGTAATGAATGACAAAAAAAATCCCCGTAGTAGAAAAAATCCTCGGCGCAAACGAAACCCTCGCCGAAAAAAACCGTGCTGTCTTAGACGAACATGGCGTATACGCTATCAACCTGATGGCATCCCCAGGTGCGGGCAAGACCTCGCTCATTGAGCAGACTTTGCCCAAGCTCGCAGAGCGTTATCGCATCGCCGTGATTGATGGCGACATCGCCACCAGCATAGATGCAGATCGTGCCGCTGAAGCCGGCGCAGATATTGCTGTGCAAGTCAACACCGGCGGGAACTGTCACCTCGATGCCGTTATGCTCCAAAAAGGCATGGAAGAAATCGACTTCACCAAAATTAATCTTCTCCTCGTCGAAAATGTTGGCAATCTCGTTTGCCCTGCAAATTTCGTGCTCGGCACGCATAAAAGCGTCCTCGTGGCGTCCGTCCCTGAAGGCGATGACAAGCCCTATAAATATCCCGGCATGTATCGCGGTGTAGACGCTCTCATCATCAACAAAATCGACCTCCTCCCCTACATCCCCTTCAAAATGGATTACTTCCGCAAGGGTGTCGAAGTCCTCAACGCCGAGCTTGTCACCTTCCCTATTTCCTGCGCCACCGGCGAGGGCGTGGATGAATGGGTGAATTGGATTATTGCAGAAGTTGAAGCCAATAAGAAATAACCTTTTTTCCAATGCTCTGCGTTGGAAGAGAAATCTATGACAAAAAAAACGGGTCTCAAAATCCACATCAATGGCGTAGTTCAGGGCGTAGGTTTTCGCCCCTTTGTCTATGGATTGGCGACTCGTTTTGCCTTAACTGGATGGGTGAAAAACACCTCCGCGGGGGTAGATATTGAAGTAGATGGGGATGCGGATACGTTGGATGCCTTCGCCCGCGCGCTACAGGATGAAGCCCCGCCTCTTTCCCGTATAGACGACTTCACCGCAACATCTGTGATTTGGACTGGATTCCGCTCATTCGACATCCTCCACTCCGAAGCAGTGGAGGGTGCCTTCCAACCCATCTCCCCTGATTTCAGCCTCTGTGCCGATTGTCTCCGCGAACTCTTCGAGCCCGCCGATTATCGTTATCGTTACCCATTCATTAACTGCACCAATTGCGGGCCTCGTTTCACCATCATCAAAGACATCCCCTACGACCGTCCCGAAACCACCATGTCGCCCTTCCCCATGTGTGAAGTCTGCGCGGCAGAATATCAAGACCCGCTCGACAGACGCTTTCACGCCCAACCGGTAGCTTGTCCCGATTGTGGGCCCAATATTTGGTTAGAAGCCATTGTAGGGGAGCAGCATGCTGCTCCCCTACATGAGAAAGATGATGCGATATTAGAAACTCAAAACCTTTTAGCACAAGGAAAGATTTTAGCAATAAAAGGCCTCGGCGGCTTCCACCTCGCGTGCGATGCGACCAACACCAAAGCCGTGCGCGAACTCCGCAAAAGAAAACTCCGTGTAGATAAACCCTTCGCCCTCATGATGCCAGATTTAGCAACTGTTGAAGAACATTGCTATCTTAATGACGCAGAGAGAGAATTGCTACAATCAAACTCCCGCCCAATCGTATTATTCCAAAGAAAACCAGAATCCCCTATCGCCAAAGAAGTTGCGCCAAATCAAGATTCGATTGGTGTGATGTTACCTTATACACCCATCCATTATTTACTTTTTGATGAAAATTCGCAATTTGATGCGTTGGTAATGACGAGTGGTAATCTCTCCGAAGAACCTATCGCCTACACAAACGAAGATGCCCGTGAGCGATTATCCACTTTAGCCGATGCCTTTTTGATGCATGATAGAGATATTCATGTGCGTTGTGATGATTCGGTGGTTAGAGTTTTTGAAAAAGAAACTTATCCTTTGCGTCGAAGCCGTGGCTACGCCCCCTTCCCCGTCAAACTTCCTTGGGATGTTCCGCCACTCCTCGCAGTAGGCGCAGAACTCAAAAACACTTTCTGCCTCACCAATCAAAAATATGCCTTTATGAGTCATCATATTGGTGATTTATCAAATTTTGAGACTTTGCAATCTTTCGAGCAAGGAATTGAACATTTCGAGAAGCTCTTCCGCGTAAAACTAGAAGCCATCGCCTACGACTTACACCCGAATTATCTCTCGACTCGCTATGCTCTAGAACGTGCAAACCTTAAACCTTCAACCTTAAATCTTCAACCGATTCAGCATCACCACGCCCATATTGCCTCCGTCATGGCAGAAAACAGATTAGACGGAAGCGAAAAGATAATTGGCGTTGCTTTCGATGGCACTGGTTACGGCGATGATGGCAATATCTGGGGCGGAGAATTTTTGATTGCAGACTATGGTGGATACGAACGTGTGGCACATCTGCCCTATTTCCCCCTTGCAGGTGGGGATGCGGCGACCAAGCGTCCCTTGCGTACAGCATTGGGATTGCTTTGGCAATTGGGCATAGAGTGGGATGAGTATTTCCCGCCCATACAAGACCTTTGCTCCGAAGAACGGGTGGCGTTACGGGTGCAATTAGAGAAAAAAATCAATACACCGATGACCTCCAGTATGGGACGTTTTTTCGATGCGGCGGCGGCATTGGCTGGGGTGCGGCAACGTGTCAACTATGAGGCGCAGGCGGCGATCGAGTTCGAGGCTTTAGCGGTAGATAATGAAGTTGGGCAATACGATTTTGGCGGCAAGCAAGCCCAAATTCAAGTTCGTCACGGTATTTTATCCCTCCTAAAAGATATGCACAATAATATTCCCACCCCTATTATTTCAGCGAAATTCCATAATGGAATCGTGCAAATGGTTCTTGATGTTTGTATCTCTCTACGTGAAAAAAGCGGATTAAATACAGTTGCCCTGAGCGGCGGTGTGTGGCAGAATATGATTCTCTTGCGGCGCACAATGAAGGCGTTGCGAGATGAGAATTTTGAAATTCTGATTCACAAAGAAGTGCCCGCAAACGATGGCGGGCTGGCGCTGGGGCAAGCGGCGATTGCGGCTTGGAAGTTGAAGTGAGTTGCACCACAAAGGCACGAAGTACACAAAGTTTTTCTCTGTGTTTCTGTGGTGAAAAAGGAGAAAATTATGTGCTTAGGTGTGCCTGGAAAAATAATCGAAATTGACGATAGCAAAGCCCTGAAAATGGCAAAAGTGGATTTTGGCGGCATTGTGCGTGAAGCCTGCATTGAATATGTGCCAGAAGCGAATGTGGGCGATTATACGGTCATCCATGTTGGTTTTGCGATTTCTTTGTTGAGCGAGGAGGAGGCGCAGGCTTCGCTGGAAACCTTGCGAGAGATTGTCGATTTGGAGGATGAGTTGGGGATTGGCTATGATGGAAAATCGGCGGATTTATGAAATACGTTGCAGAATATCGAGATGCGGAGTTGGTACGTGGCGTAATTGATGAGATTGCCAGCACCGTGACACGTGATTGGACTTTGATGGAAATCTGCGGTGGGCAAACCCATGCCATTGTACGACACGGGATTGACCAACTTTTGCCAGACGAAATTGAGCTAGTACACGGACCTGGATGTCCGGTTTGCGTAACGCCCCTTGAGCAGATTGACCGCGCCCTGGCGATTGCAGCCAAACCGGATATCATCTTTTGTTCCTATGGAGACATGTTGCGTGTCCCCGGCTCTTCGGATGACCTTTTCTCGATCCGTGCGGCGGGTGGAGATGTGCGTGTGGTTTATTCTCCATTGGACGCGGTGAATATTGCTAAAGATAACCCTGATAAAGAAGTGGTTTTCTTCGCGATTGGCTTTGAGACTACCGCGCCAGCCAACGTGATGAGCGTTTTAAGCGCGCAAATGATGGGGTTGAAGAATTACAGCATCATTGTTTCGCACGTACGCGTGCCGCCCGCTTTGCACGTCATTTTGGGATCGCCCCATAATCGTGTGCAGGGATTTTTGTTAGCTGGTCATGTTTGCGCGGTGATGGGTTATTGGGAATATCCGGAGATTGCGAAACAATACGGCGTTCCGATGGCAATTACGGGATTTGAACCCCTGGACATCGTGCAGGGAATTTTAGCAAATGTAAAACAACTCGAAGCAGGGCGGGTAGATATAGAAAATTCTTACCCACGTGCAGTTACCTTTGATGGAAATAAACCTGCTCAGAAGACCATTGAAAAAGTTTTTAGAGAATGTGACAGAAAATGGCGCGGTATTGGCACAATCCCGATGAGCGGCTGGGAATTGCGCCCTGAGTTTGATGCCTTCAATGCCGAGAAGCGTTTTGATGTTGGCGATATTAAGACAGAAGAATCTTCGCTGTGTATCGCAGGTGAAATTTTGCAGGGCTTGAAGAAGCCGAATGATTGTCCTGCTTTTGGACGCGAGTGCATCCCTGAAAATCCGCTTGGGGCGACGATGGTTTCTACGGAGGGGGCTTGTGCAGCTTATTATCGGTATGGGCGAAATTTATCCACAGATTGAGCAGATTGTGCGAATTTTTAAGAATAAAAAAGCCAGATTTTCAAAATCCGGCTTTTTGCTTTTCTAGGGGATAGTGATTTGCGCTGTTTTTTTACGCAAGAAAACCAACGCGGCAATGAATCCTGATGTCATGGTGAAGGAGCCCGTTATATAGAGGTAAAAGAGATTAATATCTAACACTATTCCTCCCCAGATGGGTCCCAGAATTCTGCCTAAGCTCATGAAAGAGTTATCTGATTTTGAACAGTTTTTCTGTTGACGTGGGCCAGACTTCAAAACATGGTTTGTGATTTCACTCTCCAAGCCAATGAAATTGATAGATTTCATTGGCTTGGAACTTAGTCCGATCGCCTTCCCCAGCCTCTTACCAAAGCATTGATCCCGGCAATAATAATGAACCCGGGCCAAACCTGTCCCCAATCCCAATTGAACAAAAAGATCAAAGCTACAAATAAAAGAAATAGCGACCCTGAAATAGCCTCTGTCGTCTCCTCTTTCAATTCTCCAGCTTCTATGGATAATCTAATCGCTCGATTCCAGGTAAGAGCGACGGGGATCAAGATAAATAGTGCCCACCAATTGTGCAGGCGGAAATCACTGTATTGCATAACAAGAAATATGACACCTACAGCGATCATGACCAGACCGCCGATCATTCCGCTTTCATTCCCGTTATTGGGATTTGTGTGTTCGTTGTTTTCCATGCTTTTCTCCTTGTTTGGGTAAATATCCGCTGAATGAATTCTAACAGGGGAATACCCAAACTATATTTGCTCAGACTATTTCTTGTGCCGAGAAACCATCAATATTCTCGATAAACCCCAAAACCTTATTTCTAATTTCTTTTGTCAAAGCAAGAAGAAATTTGGAATCTCGGTGTCTTCCACAACAAAACTCACCATCCCGACTATCAAGGTGTTTGCAGAACTGCATTTTAATAGATGAATGGAATTAATTTTTTGGTAGTCTCTTTATACTTCTGATACAGATCTTGAAATTCTTCGGTCAGTAATTTCTCCTCAAGCCTGATTCTGTTAAGAATAATTGGGATCAGGACCAATGAAGTTAAAAAACCATAAAAACTTGCGGTATACACCGGCAGTCCGGTGAAAAGTATGATGGCTCCAAAATACATTGGGTTTCGAGTGAAACGATAGATGCCGTGCGTAATGAGTTGGTGATCTTCTCTTATGACTACAGTCCCGGAGTAATTTCGCCAGAGTGTAACTTGACCGACAATCATAATGACTAGCCCAATAATGATAAGAGCCAATCCAATAATGCTTTGCACTGAGAGCATAAGCAAACTTTGCGGTTGCAGAATCAAGCCCCAAACAGTTCCCCAAAATCCTGACAAATCGTTTGCTGCACCCTCTCTTGCACAGAATATCAACTCCATGATAAAGACCGTCATCCCGGGGATGGCAAATTGGAGTATGTCATCTTTTATAGCATTTCGTACAAATCTATGCTTTTTTGGAATGCTTTTTTTTGACATCGTCAAATCTCCTTTTTTCGTGATGACGAATTTTTAGCCTTTATCTCTCAGTCGTCTCCTCGGACATACTGCTCTCGCCAGAGTCTTCGGGGGCTGACCACAACGATTGCCTCTATGCCAGAATTGTCTCTCTCTGCAAGAAAATCAGTGCTGCGACGAATCCCAGTGCCATAATAAATGAGCCTGTCATATAAGGGTAACTCAAGTTAATATCAAGCACAGTCCCTGCCCAGATTGGCCCCACGATTCTGCCCAAGCTCATGAAAGAGTTGTTTAATCCCATCGCAATGCCTTGTCCTTGCGTGGCACGTTTGGAAATAAGCGACGCTACGCCCGGACGCAACATCGCGTTGCTGATGACAAAGAATCCTGTTGTGAGCATGACGGTTGTCAGATTGGTAGCGGTAAGCATGAGCAGGAATCCGACTGAGCTGGCGATGAGCGAGGTTTTGATGACCGCCGAATCGCCCCACTTGCGGATGGCGGGACCCGTTAGTGCGCCTTGTACGACAGCGGAGGAGATTCCGATAACGGTGAGTACCATGCCGACGGTTTTGGCATCGTAGTCGAAGCGATACTCTGCGTAGAGACCAAAAACGCCTTCGAAATTCGTTAATCC
The DNA here is from genome assembly GCA_018645405.1 of Anaerolineae bacterium. Taxonomy (GTDB): domain Bacteria; phylum Chloroflexota; class Anaerolineae; order Anaerolineales; family Villigracilaceae; genus Desulfolinea. The sequence goes on from JABGOQ010000166.1 coordinate 73,094, forward strand.
GAAACTGAGCAGGAAAGCCAGCCCAAAAAGAAAACCGATTGGGCTGAAGAGAGATTCCCACATCGCTTTGATTTGTGGCCCCTGAAGTTTCTTTTCGCTTTTAAGGCGTTTTTCTTCAGGTAATGATTCAGGAAGCAGAATCCAGATAAAAACAAGAGAGAGGGCGGATAATCCCGCTGCCAAAAAGAAAGGAGCACTCAGTGAAATATCGGACATAACGCCACCGATGCCGGGGCCCAGCACCATCCCGATGCCCATTGCCGCGCCGATGATCCCCATCCCGCCGCCGCGACTTTCTTCATCCGTGCTGTCGCTGATATATGCCATCGCGGTTGGGAGTGTTGCGGATGATAAAAGCCCAGCCAACGCGCGGGCGGCGAAGAGCATCCAGAGTTCAGTGGCGAAGCCCATCAAGACCATCGAAATCCCGTTGCCGAAGATGCCGAGCATCAGGAAGGTTTTGCGCCCATAACGGTCAGAGAGATCGCCCCAGAAGGGTGAAAAGAGAAATTGCATTAGCGAAAAGACTGCCATCAGGATGCCCATCGAGATGCCACTGCCGCCCATATCGGTGACGTAGAAGGGGAGCAGGGGGATGATGATGCCGAAGCCAATCATCATGACGACGAGGGTGAAGAAGAGGATGCCAGTGTTTCGATTCATAAAGTTTTCCTATATATAGAGTTCGGCGATTATAACACTTGCGTAAAATAAAAAACGCCAGAAAACTTTCTTTCTGACGTTTTAGGGGATTATTAAAAAGCTTCTAATTTGTTATTTCTTCTTTTCTGAGCGCATTCAAAACCATCTCTGTCACGATCGGGATTGCCGCAGCAACAGCTGGTGTTGGCTCATCGCTGAAATCCATTATATTTTCAACTTCTACAGCGATAATCTCAAATTCTGTGGGCATGTGCAAGCCGAGTGCTATACCCGAATCCAACGCAGTGACCAGCGATGTATCGTGCGCGGAGGTGCTGTGTTCGGTGGGTGTGATTTCGCGCAAATCGTCTAACGTGAGTTCGTGGATATGCCCGTAGTCGTGCCCTTCGGTCATGATCGCGTCTATCAAGATAACGCGGTCGTAGCCGACCAGCAACTCCATCAGGCGCAATCCGCCCACGCTGGCTTCGGTGATGGTCAGGTTTTCGGGGATGTTGGGGCTGAGTGCTTCTTCAACAGCGTAGGCAACTTTTACGCCTACGCCGTCATCGCTGAGAATTGGATTTCCGAGACCTACGACGAGTGTTTTCATGGGATTAGTCTGATAGTTTGATAGTTGGGAAGATGAAGAGCCGCGTCGCGCGTGGTTTGGGCTTGGGTGCCGTGACCAAGCTGATTCTTGGCGTGGGCATTTTTCTGCTCAAGCCAAGACAATATTGATCGGGGGCACGCAAGTTTAGGTCACGCGCGACGCGGTCTTATATCCTAGAAAATTTAGCAGTTACAACTCTCTGCTTCGTCCACATATTGGCTAAGGTTTTCAATCACTTTGCCATTCGCATCCTTTACCGTTACTTCGAGCGGCATTTGGCCGGGCAGGGAGTGAGTGGCGCAGGATAGGCAGGGGTCGTAGTTGCGGAATGCCATTTCGATGGTGTTGAGCAAACCTTCGGTGACAACCGTGCCTTTGGTGATTAGCCCTTCGGCGGCTTTTTTGATGGACATTGCCATGGGGGCATAATTATTGGTCGTGCCAACAATCATATTGACCATCGTCAGGATGCCGTTCTCATCGGTTTTGTAGTGATGGGTCAGTGTGCCGCGCGGGGCTTCAACAGAGCCAACGCCCTCGCTGGGGGTGGAATTGACGACAACGCGCACATTTGGCTCGGTAATTTCGGGGTCGGTGGCAAGCTCCAGCATCCGCTCGGCGGCATAGAGCAACTCGACCAGACGTGCCCAATGCGTGGCGAGGCGATGGTGAACGGGTTGATAGAGACCATTCACTTTTTTGGCACCCAGCGTTTCATAAAGACGTTCATAATGCTCTTGCGCTTTGGGCGTTGCCATGCCATCTGCCGCGTTGAGGCGAGAGAGGGGGGTGCAGGTATAAACACCGCTATCTTTGCCGTCTACAAAGCCTTTCCATCCGACAGCTTTGAGATAGGGAAATTTCAGATATGACCATGGTTCAACGCGTTCGGCGATATGCTTGGTGTAGTCTTTAGGCGGATATTTGACCAATTCTTTGCCATCGGGGTCTACAACGCGGATTAAGCCATCGTAGAAGTTGACGTGGTTATTCTCGTCCACTGTGCCCATTGAGTAGGTTTTGTGAGTGAAGGTGTCGGAGACGATTAGATCTACATAGGCTTGATTGGCGAGGACAACATCATCAAAGAGTTTGAGACTGAATTCAGCGAAGGCGATATTCTTCCTTGCGATTTCTTCAATTTCTACGCGCATTTCTTCGGTAACCGCCTGACTCCATCCGCCGGGCATTCCAGCAACGGGATGGATACCGCGTCCGCCCAACATCTTGATGACGTGGTGGTTGCGTTTGCGGCAGTTGATGACTTCCATGCCAATATCTACGCCGACTTTATGAATCACGCCCAATATATTGCGCTCGGCAGGGTCTGAATCAGGTCCAAGCACAAAATCGGGACCGCCAAGTGCGTAAAAGTGGACGGTGTGGTCGGTGCAGTAGAAAGCGGCATAGAAGAGTTCACGAACTTTCTTGACGGCTGAGGAAGGCTCAACATCAAAGAGTTCATCGAGGGCTTTTGTTGCCGCCATATGATGCGCTTCGGGGCAAACGCCACAAATGCGATTAGTGATACGCGGCATTTCTTCTGCAGGCCGATCTACACAAAATTGTTCAAAGCCACGCAATTCAGGGACTTGGAAATAAGCGTTTTCTACGTCACCTTCTTCATCCAGAAATATCTCGATCTTGCCGTGTCCTTCCAGGCGGGTGATGGGATCTATGATAATTTTTCGTTTCATGCTGGTTCTCCTTTCCCGTTAGAGCCGTTCACTTTCGCTCTCTTCAGCAGTGAGTTTGCCATGCTAAAGCGATAGAATGTGCCAGCTGGGTCAGCGATGGTATCTACGACAGCTTGAATTTCTTCTTCGAGTTGTGCTTCTTCCATGCTTTCATGCCCTGCGCCGATTACAGACGCGATGGCTGAGAGCATTTTTGCTCCCTGATCTTCTACACCGGGCATAGGCCCATAACAACCGCGGCAACCCATTCCAACATCCATGCAGAGTGCGCCGCATCCGCCGCGTGTGGCGGGTCCCATACAGACGATGCCTTGTTCTAGCAAGCAGATACCGGGTTCTGGGATAATTTCGTAAGGTCTATAGAAGCGGGAGATGACTTTCTCGCTCTTTTTCAGGTCACATTCTTCGCAAACGGCAACATTGCTCACACCAACAACTGAGCCTTTCGGCGGGAGGGGGGTGCCTTCTGTGAGTGCGCTAACAATAATCTGTAACACAGCCCAAATTTGCTCAGGTTCAGGTGGGCAACCCGGGAGGTAATAATCTACGTCTACGACTTGATCCAGCGATTTGACCGTATGATAGAACTCTGGGATGGTCAATTCGCCTTCGGGGACTTGTACCGATGTCAGCGGAATGATTCCATCAGGATTGTCCAGCGAAGGGTTATTTTTGTAGACGGTATCAAAGGTTGCTTCTTTGGATGTTAAATTTGAGAGCGCAGGGATACAGCCCTCATAGGCACAAGAGCCGAATGCGACCATAAACTGGGATTTCTTCCGCAAGAGATGAGCCATCTCTTCACCTTCTGAATTGCGGATGGCTCCGTTCCATAAGGTGAGGGTGATATGGTCATCGGGGTACGATTCTAAGTCTTTGGTTTTGAAATCGGCAATGCAAGGGAAGAAGGCAATGTCGAAAACCTGATCTACAGCAAGAATATGCTCGTGAATATTGAGTACTGATATTTCACACCCTCCACAGGATGCAGACCAGTACATGGCTAGTTTCGGTTTATCACTCATTTTATGCCTCCTCGAGTACTGGAAGAGCTTCAGCACTTTTATAGCCGTTATTGCGATGAATAACTTTTTCATCCCAGTTAAGCGGACCTAAAGCGCGCAGAGCTTCTGTCATCTGGTCAACTTTTTCTGCGAGCAAAATGCCCTCAGATGCCGAAGCCCAAACAAGTTGAATGCGATCTTCTTCAACGCCTAGTTGCTTGAGCATCGCTTTAAGTAGATAAAAACGGCGCATTGCTTTGATATTGCCATTTACATAATGACATTCGCCGGGATGGCATCCAGCGATCATTACGCCATCGGCACCTTCTCGCAATGCTTTCATGACAAATTGGGGGTCTACCCGTCCGCTACACATAACGCGAATCGGACGCATATTTGGCGCATACTTTATGCGCGCTGTACCAGCAAGGTCAGCTGCGCGGTAGGAGCACCAGTTACATAGAAACCCAACGATTACAGGTTCAAATTGTTCACTCATAATTTTCTCCATTCCTCTATGCTGATACCGTTTCTTTCATATCCCACAAAACACCTTCGATCTGTGAGAATAATTGGTCATTGGTGAAGTGCGCACCAGTGATGATGCCACTCGGACAAGCCGCCACACAAGTACCACAGCCCTGACATAAGGCAGTAATCACCTCAGAGACCTCACGGTCTTCGTGGAAGATAATCGCGTTATAGGGGCACATATTATTGCAGATGCGGCAACCGGAGCAGGCATCCTGTTCAATACTGGCTCGGACTGGTTCCATCATCACTGTGCCGCGACTGATTAATCCAGCCACGCGGGCAGCGGCTGCTGCGCCTTGCACGACGCTTTCAGGTACATCTTTCGGTCCTTGACACGCACCAGCGACGAAAATACCATCTGTCATTGTGGCGACTGGATCTAGCTTGGGATGCCGCTCGACGAAGAATCCGTCAAAATCACAGCCCATCTTGAAGAGTTGCGAGACTTCCTTGGACCCTGCACGTGCTTCCATTGCCGGACTCAGGATGACCATATCAACAGGGACGCGCCGTTGTTTGCCAATCAGCGTATCCTCGACTTGGACAATCAGCTTCCCTTCTTCTGCTGGGATGCGTGCTGCATCCGTAATTTCTGCTACTTTACCGCGAATGAAGTGCGTTCCCTCTTCTAGCAGGCGATTATAGAACTCTTCATAGCCTTTGCCTGGGGTGCGCATATCAATATAGCAATCATAAATTTCAGCATCGGGGATGCGTTCATGCACAAGATGAGCAAATTTCAGTGAATACATGCAGCAGACTTTGGAGCAGTATTTATTATAATTTTCGTCTCGTGAGCCTACACAGTGAACGATGGCAACACTCTTGGGTTTACTCTTTTTATCGCGTAATACAATTTTGCCGTCTGTAGGTCCAGATGCGTTGACCATGCGCTCAAATTCGAGACTGGTGAAGACATTATCCAATTTGCCATAGCCATATTGCGGGATTTTCTTGGAGTCAAAGAGATCGTAGCCGGTGGCTAGAATGATATTGCCTACATCAAGTTGCAGCATTTCATCTTCTTGCTCAAAATCAATGGAGTTTGGCTCTGTGGGACAGAATTTTTCACAGGCTTTACATTTACCAGTCTTGAAATAGACACAATTATCTTTATCTATCACTGGGTATTTTGGCACAGCTTGCGGGAAGGGGCGGTAAATTACTTTTCGCTCGCCCATGCCAGCCTCGAAGACATCATCCACCTCTTTGAAAGGGCATTTTTCTATACAAATGCCACAGCCGGTGCAGTGTTCTTCATTCACAAAACGTGCCTTTTTGCGTACGGTTACGGTGAAATTGCCCAGGAAACCATCAACCTTTTCAACTTCGCTCCAAGTGAGCAAGGTGATATTGTCGTGTTGGGCAACATCAACCATCTTTGGGGTTAGGATACAGGCTGAACAATCCAAAGTCGGGAAGGTTTTGTCCAGTTGCGCCATATGCCCACCGATGGAGGGTTCCCGCTCGACGAGATAAACATGATAACCAGCGTCAGCAAGTTCGAGCGCGGAGGTGATCCCCGCGATGCCTCCACCGACCACCAAAGTGTTGGGGTTGATCTCCACAGGAATTTCATCCAGTGGTTCATGATGAACAACGCGGTCAATCGATCCTCTGACAAGCGATTTTGCTTTAACGGTAGCAGCTACCTTATCGTCGGTGATCCACGAATCGTGCTCACGGATATTGGTCATCTCGAAAAGGAAGGGGTTTAGCCCAGCTCGCTCACAAGCCGTTCTAAAAGTCTTTTCGTGCATATGTGGGGAGCAGGAGGCACAGACAACGCGCGTCAGCCCTTTTTCTTTGATGTCCTGCTCAATCAATTCTTGCCCCAAACTGGAGCACATAAATTTATAGTCGCGAGCGACTTCAACATTAGGCTGTTCACCAGCCCATTTTGCGACATCTTCAACATCTACAACTTTAGAGATATTTGTGCCGCAGTGACAGACGTAAACGCCAATTTTTTCTTGCTTTTTATTTTCAGTCATAGGTCTTTCTCCTATCTGTAACGTATATAATAAATATCATCTTCGCTCCCTTTAACTCCCTCCTTACAGGGAAGGTTAGGATGGGGGCATTTTTTGCTAGAGGTAATTTCTTCAACTTACCTCCTTTTCAATAAATTGTGACAGAAGAGGTAGTGTTTCGACCAGTTCTGACCCGATTCCAAGTTTCTTGGGAGCGATTCCTAAAGCCAATCCCATTAGTTGCGTAAAGTAGAGAACGGGAATCGCGTAATCTGTGCCAAACTCTTCGTTAACCTGCGTTTGGTAAACCTCAAGATTGACCTGACAAAGTGGGCAAGCAGTAGCAACGACCTCTGCGCCACTATTTGTAATATTTTGTAGCAAGATGTGAATCATATCGAGGGCGGCTTTGCGATTGGTAAGGAGCAGGGAACCTCCGCAACAACGGGTTTTATAGGCAAAGTCCACCGCATCTGCGCCCATAGCTTCGAGAATTTCTTCAAAAAACTGTGGGTTTTCAACTTCTTCACCATTTTTTCTTGGTCGTACAATTTGGCAACCATAATAGGGGGCAATTTTTAGCCCTTCTAATGGCGTGGTGACTTTGTCTTTAATCGTTTCTGGTCCAATATCGTCTGCAAAGATATCAATCAGGTGATGCACCTTAATATCACCAGAAAGTTGAAGATCATCTGCTTCGAGGGCAAAATTGATATGCTCTGCTAGGTCTTCATCTTCTTGCATATAAGAATTGGTGAAATAGGCATTTTTATAGCAGGCACTACAGGGGGCTACAAAATCTAGCCCCTCTTTTTCTGCCATCGCCAAATTGCGGGCTACAAGCGTATTGGCTAAAATCTCATCAAGATGGAAGTAGGTGGTTGCTCCACAGCAATTCCAATCTTCTAACTCTTCGAGTTCAACGCCAAGTGCTTGCGTAGTCTCCAGCGATGATTTGTGATAGCTCACCGCCATTTTCTCGAGGGAACAGCCGGGGAAATAAGCATATTTTTTCATAATTACTCCTCATCTCCCATCGGGATAATATGTCTAATCATATTTCTGAAATTTTTAATGCGCTTGATTCTTGGAGGCAATACAGGAATACGCCCTTTGAGCATCATCTTGGTTGCACCCAGTACTTCTTGGTAAAACTCTTTTGCGCCAAATCCGAAGATATACGTTGGTGCCAAAATCGGCTCATAAGATCTGCCACTGCGCACGATGGTTTTCATAAAGGTTTCTGAAAAAACGGGACCTACTAGATCGTCTGAGTAGGTTTTATTCCACATCGAATAACGCTTGGTGGCGTACATCGCGCCGGCAATATCAATTTTGGCTGGGCATCTCACGGTGCAGTGGTAACAAGAGGCACAAACCCAAGAAGTATTGGCATTAAGTACATCATCTTTAAGGTCGGCATTAATCATGCCGATTAGGCGACGGGGAGTCTGATCCATGAATTCAACAGCAGGGCAGGTACCAGAACAAGTCCCGCATTGAATACAATTCTTGAGCGGACTCCCGTGTCCTTCGTACATGAGATTGGAAATCTCCTGACTGAAAGTAAGTTTGTCTGCCATGATTTATCCTTGTGCTTCCTTTTCTTCCGCCATTTTCAACAAGGCACTCACCTTTTCCAATAATAGACTAGGTTCTACTGGCTTTTCAAGCAACTCATCTGTTGGCAAGAAACGTGGGTGCACCGGCTGACCGGGGAAGAGAAAAGCCATCTGCTCGCGAATGCCGGTAATAATCAAGACCGGAATTTTTCGTAGCTCCGGGTCTTTATTGATCTTCCGTGCTACCATCACCCCCTCGGCACCGCGCCCCATCATAATATCGAGCAGGAGCAGGTCATAAGACTTAGTCTCCAAAGCCTCGAAACCATCTTTGGGATTATAGGCAACCTCAACCTTGTAATTTGCTTTCTCCAAGATTGCCTTCATCCCATCAACATAATCAGGGTCGTCGTCAATCATCAATATTCTTTTCTGTGGATCCATAGGAACCTCCTTGTTTATTGATAACGATTGTTTAGGATATTTCTTCGTCTTTTAATGCAGGCAAGTGGATACTAAAAGAACTCCCCTCGCCTAATTTGCTTTTTAGAGAAACTTTTCCATCGTGTGCTTCAACAATTCTTTTTGTAATAGCCAATCCAACGCCGCTACTTCTTTCACCTTCTGGACGGACTTTTCCAGAATAAAAATCATCAAAAATATGGGGCAAATCTTCCTCTGCAATCCCAACACCCTCATCTGTTATAGTGATGATGATATTGCCACTATCTTCGGATGTCTCTATCTCAATCAGTCCTCCCACGCGGGAGTATTTGACCGCGTTGTTCAGGATGTTAACAAGAGCCTCTACCAAAGTTCCCTCATCGCCAAAAACCTGTGGACAGGACGCACGTGAAGTGAGCTTGATCTCGTTATCTTTACGGATTGCGTGAGATTCAACATTTTCTGCCGCTTTCTCAACAACCGTTTCAATGGATACAGTTGTAAAATCATCACGTATCTTGCTGATGTCTACAGAGATGACACGCAACCAAGTATTAATCATCTTCACCATATCTTTAATTCGGGTTTGAAGCCGTGCTAATTTTGCGCTTTGCTCTTTCGATAACAACTCTTCCAAATCGGAAACCAACACAAAAAGATTCTGTTGTACTGCGCCCAAAGGAGATTTCAACTCATGCGAAACAATAGCGGCGAAATGGTCTCTTAACAACTCTTTTTCTTTTCGCAATCTAATCGTCTCAAGAACAAGTCCTCTACGTTCCAAGCCACGTCGTACAAGCATCCGCAATTCATCTGGTGTGAAAGGCTTCGGGAGGAAGTCGTAGGTACCCTTTTTCATCGCCTCCACTGCCGAATCAACGGTAGCAAACCCCGTTATCACGATCGCCACGATGGTTGGGTCGTAGGCGTGAATTTGGTCGAGAACTTCAAATCCAGAAATGCCGGGCATTTTTAGATCCACCAACGCTAAATCAGGCTGAAACTCTTTGAGCAATGTCAAACCATCCATTCCATTTTCAGCTGTTTTGATTTCATAATTCCCTTTCGCCAAAATCTGGATGCAGGAATCTCGGACGATTTCTTCATCGTCAATGATGAGTATTCTTGGTTTTTCAGCCATTTTGTCCATTATCTCCATTTGCTTTCAAGGGTAAACGAACGATAAAGGTTGTTCCCTTTCCACTCTCACTCTCTACAGAAATATTTCCCTTATGATTTTTAATAACACCATAACTGATGGCAAGCCCTAAACCTGTGCCATGGCCGACATCCTTTGTTGTAAAGAATGGATCAAAAATTTTTTTAAGATTCTCTTCACTAATGCCTGTACCTGTGTCAGAAATAATGCACTCAACAAATTCTTTCTTAGCGTCAAGGCGAGTCTCCAGCGATAATTTCCCATTACCTTCCATAGCTTCTGCCGCATTAATTATCAGGTTAATAAAAACACGCTCAACTTGTGAAGCATCGAAAACAGCCAGTGGTAAACTTTCCTGAAACTTTTTAAAAATTTTGATGTTGTGAAAAAGAGCTTGATGCTCTACCAGAGAAATACAGTCACCAAAAATCATGTTGATATTATTTAGCGCTTTATCTGGTTTCCGTTGTCTTGAAAAATCTAATAAACCACGAATGATGTCTCTGCAACGATTGGCTTGTACAACAATTTTTTCAAGCGCAGGAATATGAGATGGGTTTTCACACTGATGATCTTCAATCATCAAATGAGAAAAGGTTACAATGCCCTGAAGAGGGCTATTAAGTTCATGAGCCACATTGGCTGCTAGTTGACCAACCAGAGCCAGCCTTTCAGACTTGATAATCCTTTGCGTTGTATACACCTTTAGTTGCTCGTCCCTTTTTTTTAGGGCTTCGCTCATCTTATTGAATGATATTGCCAGATATTGCAACTCGTCGTTTGTCTGAACAGTTACTTTGGTGTCCAGATTGCCTCCTGCGACTTCTTTTGAAGCGGATACCAGCTTTTGAATTGGTACATGGATTCTACGTGCAATAAAGTAGGCTGCTGCCATTGATAGCAAAGCTCCAGCGACAGTGATTCCCAGAAAGGTGAAGATTGTCTGTCTCTGAATATCAAGATACTTTTGTTCTAGTATGCCTACGTACAAGATGCCAATAATACGCCCATATAAATCGGTTATGGGCTCATAGGCAGTGATATACCAATTGTTGACAACGTAAGCTCTATCAATCCAAGGTTCTCCCTGAATGATGACCTGGTTATATACTTCTTCAGATACACGCGTTCCAATGGCTCGCGAGCCATCCTTGTCCTTGACGTTCGTTGAAATTCTGATATCGTCCATGAATATTGTTGCTGTGCCAATATCCTGCCCTTCGTAAATCACATTTTCATATACGGTTTGCTTGACTTTATCAACAATTTCATAGTTTTGATTGAGCAAAACACCACCATAAATGACACCGATGAGATTGTTCTGGTAATCAAAGATGGGCGCGGCAGCCTTTAGCATCATCCCATCGGTTACTTCTGTTTCTTTTCGATAACGAGCCAATGGTGTATCAATGAGTTCGATATTTGCCCTCTCCGCCAAGTCGGGAGTGTCTTTTTGGAGATCTTCTCCGCTTACAATAATTGTTGATGCAACGGATTCTTTGCTATATAAAACCCTGTTGATGATCGCATCATGCCCTTGGTTATCTCCAGTGAAACCAGGATTACAAGTGCGGATCAGTACATAACCGTATTTGTCAGTGATTGCCAGACAATCAAGATTTTCTTCTTCCCTAATCCTGTCCACTTCATCAAATGCGGTATTCCAATTATTGCTCAATAGAGCGTCCTTGAGAAAAAATCTTTCACCAGTGTGTCTAATTACATCGTCAATATGGCTGAGTTTGTTCTGGTAAATCTCTCGAGCCGAGTTGAGATCGTTTCGTACTTTTTCCTGTGCTTCTAAAAGGATTAGGCTGCTGGTCAGGCGGACGCCAACAACCATGAAAACAACGCTGATAAATACAATCACAAGTAAATAGCCCAGAATCAATTTTGTTGCAATGGGGATCCTGAGATTTGCCAGCCAAGGAAAATACCTTGCCGGAGCTCGTCTCTCTGGAATTGTGTTCGTTGTATTGGCCATTTTTTTAGTCAGATGTCTGGTGCTTAGAAAGCCTCATAAACCAATTCAATCAAATCTTTGACAACAATACTTTCTTCTGCACCAACGGTCTTGACTGCATCGCTGTACATGGTCACATCTTTGGGGCAAGCGACAATGAAATCTTTCACACCGTCTAGCTCAACAGCCTCACGGATGCGAGATTCGCTGGGGCGTTCTTCAACCTCGCCTTCTTCCATCCAAATCCGACCACCACCTGCACCACAGCAGAGGGCGCAATCTTTATTTCTTGACATTTCAATGATTTCACAGCCGGTCGCTTCGATGACGCGACGCGGGGCATCGAAGACGCCGTTGTAGCGTCCCAAATAACAGGGGTCGTGATAGGTGACTTTATAGTCCAATTTTTTGCTAAATTTGAGCTTCCCAGAAGAAATCAATTGGTCGAGCAATTCGCTATAGTGCAATACGGGCTGTCCGCCATTTTCGGGATATTCATTCTTAAGTGTGTTATAGCTATGCGGGTCGGTCGTGACAATGGTCTGATAATCACAGCGTTTCATCGCTTTGATATTTTTCTCGACCAGCATCTCATAGAGACCTTCTTCGCCAACTCGCCGCACATCATTTCCAGCGTGATTCTCGCCTTTATAAATGATGCCAAAATTCAACTCGATTTTTTGGAAAACTTCGGCAGTTTTCTGCGTGATTTCAGTCAGCGTGGGGCTATAGGAGGCGTAGTCACCAACAAACCAGAGATACTCAACCGCTTCTTTACCGGCGTCTTTAATCTTTGGATCCATGCCCTTTGACCATCTCGCCCGCATCCGTTCTGATTTGCCGAAGGAGTTGCCATAGCGTCCTAAATTGGTCAAAGCACTTTGAAGTTCGGAATCAATCATCCCTTCGATGACCAGGTAGCGGCGCAGGTCAACGATGGTATCTATATGTTCCACTAAAACAGGACATTCCTGGATGCAGGCTCCGCAGGTGGTGCAAGACCAAAGCACATCTTCTGAGATCGCACCCGCGTCGCCCGTGAGTTTTGACTTGCTTCCGTTGTGGATGAGTGAGTCTCGGAGAGAAAGGATGAATGCTTTCGGCGAGAGCGGCATTCCCGCGCCATAGGCGGGGCAGACATCTTGGCAGCGTCCACATTCGGTGCAGGCATCTGCGTCAAGGAGTTGTTTCCATGTTAAATCTCTGAGTTTGCTGGCAAAAATTGGCTCATCATCTTCTGTGACTGCGTTAGAAGCTAATGCACCCATCGGACGATCTAGTTTGGAGAAGAATATATTGAGAGGGGCTGTCAATGTGTGTAGCAATGTCCCCACCGGGAGGGTGATGAGCGTAAACGCGATGGTGAGCAGATGGATGATCCAGATGCCAAGATGCCAGTTGGTCAGTGTGCTTTCAGATGCGCCGGTAGAAAGCCAAATTTGAGCAAGCAGGTGTCCAGCGGGGGACCAAGCAGAAATAGCCGAGCGTTCCGCCGCCAATCTCAGGGATTCGGTGAATAATCCAGTCAGCACGATGATGGTGATCAGCACCAGAGTCCGGGTGAAACCTTCATCATAGGTTAAGCGTTCGGGTTTTTCTTTATAACGTCTGTAAATCACCATCCCCGCGCCGATGAAGAAAATGATGGTGAAAATATCGAGGGTGAATTTGTAGACGATGAGGGTATTGCCGTAGAGAAATTCAAAAAAATGGTCGTGGACGGTGGCTAGGGCGGTGCCGAGGAAGAAGACGAAAAAGCTCCAGGCGAGAGCCGCGTGCATGAGACCGGGATAACGCTGGCGCAGAACGCGCGTTTGAGCGATGGCATATTTGATCACCAGCCACAGCCGTTCGGGGATTTTGTCCCAGCGTGCTTCTGGTCGCCCGATTTGCCACCAAAGGCTGGCTCGTTTGTAGAATCGGAAGAGCATGATGGAGGCAGACAGAAACATGACGATGTAGACCAGTGTTTCTGGCTCGCCCCAAGTATGCGGTATACCCCAGTAATTCGTTCGTTCAGGCATCACTTTTCCTTTTCTTTCCCCTCGTAGTAACCGCTTTAGCGGTTATTTATGCACCAAATAAGGGCTGAAGCCCTTGCTACGAGGGAGTTTGAGACTGTTTAGTTTTCCTATCCTTCTGCCGCTTCTTCAACTTGCTCGAGCAATGGATCTATCAAATCAAAAAAATCGAATTCAACGCCGTAGGTGGCGATATCGAAGATGGGGGCATTGGGGTCCATATTGATGGCGACGATCATTTCGCTGCCAGCCATCCCTTCTACATGCTCCGGCGCGCCGCTGATGCCGAGTGCTAAATAGAGTTTTGGCTTCACCGTCTGCCCAGATTTCCCAACCATGCGCGAGGTGGGCAACCACCCCTGATCCACGATGGGGCGTGAGGCGCAAACTGTGCCACCCAGCATTTCAGCCAACTCATCGGCTAATTCGATATTATCTTCGGTCTGGATGCCACGCCCGATAGAAATCAAAAAGTCTTCTTTGCTGATGTCTACATCGCCGGCTTCTGGCTCAATATAACTCTTAAGCATGATGCGTAAATCGTCCAGTGCGGGCGCATCGAAAGATATCACTTCGGGCGAATTTTCGCTCTGCCCCTCTTCTGCTTTATAGCCTCCGGGAATTATCGTAATCAGTGTTGTGGTCTCTGCTAATTCGCTTTCTGCCATGATTTTCCCGCCGCAAATCTGGGATATGAGTTTCCCATCACTGATTTGGACACAGGAACCGATAAGGGGAAGCGACAAGCGTGCGGAAAGTACACTGGCGACATCTGCACCAATGGAGGTGTTGCCAAAAAGAAGAACTCTCGGTTCTTTTTCTTGAATTAGGCTTGCTACTGTTTTCTGATACGCGTCTGCGGAGAATTCCTTTAGTGCCGCGTGGTCTGCGTAAAGAACAGAGTCTGCGGCGAGTGTGGAAGCTAAATTTTCTGCGTTATATCCAAGAAGTACGCCAACAACTTGTCCACTGGTTTTCTGCGCCAAATCGCGTGCGGCGGTGAGCATAATATAGGAAATATCAGCGACTGTCCCTTGTAGATGTTCGATGACTACATATACATCTTGATTCATAGCGCACCTACTTCTTTGAAAATTTCTACAAGTTTGGCGGCGATTTCACCCTCGTCCCCTTCGATCATTTCGGCTCGTTCGGCGGCTTCTGGTAAGTACATCCGATTGGCAGCTATCCCGCCACTAGAATCAAGTTCGGGGACTTCCTGCTCATCAATTTCAGATGTCTTCATCATCTGCCGCACTTTGGAAATCGCCACATAGCGGGGAGGTTCTTCCCCTGCCTGAATGCCCAAAACTGCGGGGAGGGTCACTTCCATTTCGCCAATCAATCCGCCCGGATATTCTTTTTTTACGAGAGCTTTTTCTCCTTCGATGGTCACACCAGAAATATAACCAACATAAGGCATCCCCAGATATTCGGCAACCAGCGGACCAATAGAGCCATCCAAATCATCATTTGCTTGTACACCAGTCAGGATTAAATCAGGTTGATAGCTTTTTGTTTTTTCAGCAAAGGCACGTGCCAAAGCGTGATTATTGACCCCATCTTCAAAATCACCCTCAAGTTTAATCATGCGGTCTGCGCCTTTTGCGGCTGTGGTGAAGAGCATATCTTCAACTCCCTCCGCTTCTGGGGCAATCACTGTGACCTCACCACCCTCGCGTTCTTTTAGTAGGATGGCTTGCTCAATGGCGTGATTGTCGAATTCATTGATGATTAAGCGCAGCCAATCCCTATCCAAATCGGTACCATCCTCGTTGATTTCAAGTTCTTCAACCAGATCAGGCACCATTTTGACGATTGCTACGATATTTTTCATTAGCCTCTCCTCCTTTATTCTATTGCTTCGATAAGAAGTTCTAGAATATCTCTAACGGTAATCTTTTCTGCTCCTTCTATAGTTTTTGTGGAATCTTCAAATCGTGGCGGCTCGTAAGGGCAGGCGACTGCCAGTACCTCAGCTTCAGCTGTGACAGCTTCTTTTACGCGCCAATCTGAGAGCCGTACTTCACCTTTTTCCCATTGGAAGCCGTCCAACCACATCCCACCGCCCCCACCACCACAGCATAGGCTGGTGCTTTTAGTATGTGCCATTTCAACAATTTCAACGCCGGGAATTGCTTCCAATAGCGCACGTGGTGCATCATAGATATCGTTAGCGCGTCCTAAGTAGCAGGGGTCGTGATAAGTGACTTTCTTTTCCCCATTATCTTTAAGTAGCGGTTTAATATCCTCAATCCGTTCCGCTAAAAATTCTGTATAGTGCCTGACGGGATATTCAATCCCAAGTTGGGGATATTCGTTTTTGATGGCATTATAGGCATGAGGGTCGGTGGTGATAATTTCGCCGAATTCGTATTTGCCGAAAGCTTTGCCGTTCTTTTCGGCAAGCATTTCGAATAGTCCCCGCTCTCCAGCCAGTCTCTGAGAGTCTCCGTCACTATTTTCTTCGGGACCGAGAATGCCAAAGTCAATGCCTAGGTTATTGAGCAATTTTGCAAAGGCTATAGTGGTTTCTTGCACGCGAGGATGATAAGAAGCATAATCGCCGACAAACCAGAGCACGTCTACAGGACGTTTAGCTTTTCGCATGATGGGTATATCGAAATCAAGTCCCTCTGTCCATGCGGCACGTTTGCGGGGAGATTCTCCCAGTGGATTTCCGTATCTCTGTGAGAATTCCAGCGCGCTCTGCAACTCGGCAGGGATATTTCCAGCTAGCAGCAATTCTTCTTTCGCACGCGTCATCAAGCCAGGCGTTAGGGGAATTCCCTTTGGGCAAACCTCTGTGCAAGCATAGCAGGATACGCACATCCAAACTGAGTCGCTTTCGAGCATTTCATCTAGGATACCGGCGCGCATCCATGCGATCATCCTGCCGGGAGGGAAATCCATTAGATAGCCGAAGGGGCAAATTCCGCTGCAATCGGCACATTGTAAACAGGTTTTGAGTTTTTCCCCGTCGGCGACATCAAAAAGGCTATTATAGAATTCTGTGGTGAATCCAACTGTAGCAGTATCTGCCATTACGAACCTCCCGAATTATTGGTTTTATGCTGAGTAAAAGTTGTAGAATGAAAAAAAGGATACATATGCATAGTAGAACATGCCCCCTGAGCATCCTGTGTTTTTGGGTAAAAAAAGGCTATCACAATGGTTTCTCCAGATAAAAGAACCGAACAGCCACCCCTTTTTATGAAAGGGGGTAGAACACATACATTATGTGAAAAAAAGCACTTTTATACCAGTATAAATAGCCACCATTAAAGTATGACATTCATTATACCCCGTAAAACGTGCATGTTTACGATAGATGTCGTATTTAGGAAAGTTTGCCAAATTTAGCTTCTTTTTGCATAAAGTTTAAGAAATAAATGGGGATAAAGATCCGCATCCGAACTTATATTGGGCTTGCGGTCGTTATTGAAAGTTTCTCTGGTTTTTTCATAATCCCCCATAACCAAATCGAAAGATGCTTTTACAACTTTCTTTCTAAGAATGTTATAATTAGGACAAATTTTATAGGAGTAATCAAAAATGAATTTTGCAATGTGGCGTAAAGCCCTAAATATAATCCCAGAAGTTTCAAAAGAAGAATGGGATCAGCTAGACCTGATCTCAAAATGGCTGATAGCAAGTCGTGCAGCTGTATTGATAATGACCTTTATCTCAGCCACGCTGGCAGGACTCTTTGCTCTGCGTGATGGTGCCTTTCAGTTTCTTCCTTGGCTGGCTTTAGTTTTTGGCGTAATCATGGCGCACGCGACCAATAATTTTTTCAACGATTACACAGATTTTGCACGCGGCGTAGACCAAGATAATTATTTTCGCAATCTATATGGCCCACAACCCGTTGAGCGCGGATTGATGACCAAGCGCGAGCATTTACTTTATGGGGCAGTGACAGGATTACTAGCGCTAGCCGCTGGCCTATATCTAATTATCTCCAGCGGAAGTGATAGCCTTTCTTGGATATTGCTTGCTCTAGGGGCATTTTTTGTGTTATTTTACACATGGCCCCTCAAATATATCGCCATGGGTGAAATCGCTGTACTCATTGTTTGGGGCCCGCTGATGATTGGCGGCGGTTATTATATGATCGCTGGAAATTGGGATTGGAACGTGACCATTGCCAGCCTTCCCTATGTTCTGGGTGTCACCACCGTTATTTTTGGCAAACATATAGACAAAATTTCAATCGACAAAGAGAAAAAAATCTACACACTGCCCGTTGTGATCGGTGAAAAAATTGCTCGTTATACCGTTCTCGCGATGATGATTTTGCCCTATATCTTCACAGCTTATTTGATTGTGATTAAATTTTTTACCCCGGTTATGGGATTGGTTTTATTTGCCATCCCGACCTTCCGTGAAATCTACCCGGCTCTTTTAAAACCAAAACCGGATGAACGCCCCGCTGATTTCCCTGATGGGCAGGGAGGTTGGCCTCTCTATTTTGCCCCGCTGGGATTTGCAAATAATCGTAAATTTGGCTTGTGGTTCATGTTTGGATTATTAGTTGACGTTGCCTTACGATTGATTTTTCCCACTTTTTGGATATAGTTAAAAAGGGCGACTCGCAAGTCGCCCTTGTCAATTAACGCTGGAGTCTACTTCATCATTTTCTGCTTGGACGGTTGACCAAATACACCCCGAGCAGAATCGTTATCCCGCCCACCAACGAGACCCAGGTAATCGGTTCCGCTAAAATCACCCCTGCGACGATGACTGCCACCAGCGGTTCAAGGTAGAGAAATGCGCCAATTTGCGATGTGGGGATGACTTGCAAACCATCGTACCAAGCGATATATGCCAGCCCAGAGCAGAAGATGCCCAAGAAGGCAATGCTCACCCAGCCGTTAAAACTCAACTTGGGGACTTCACTCAAATTATCTCCCGCAAAAAATGCGATGGATGAGAATATCCAGCCGAAAGCCATGACGTAGAACATCATCCGTGCGGCTGGGTGTTTTTTTAGTCCGCGGCGTGATAAGGCGGAGAAAACTGCCCAATTTAATGCGCTGATCATGATCAGGTAATCGCCGGGGGTGCCGAAGTTAGAAGAGAAGATGCTTCTCACCGCTCCATTGCTCACGACCAGTATCACGCCTAATGTCGCGAGCATTATTCCCGCTCCTTGTCCCCACGTCAAATTTTCTTTCAGGATCAGCCATCCGAGCAATGCCATAAAAATTGGAGTCGTTGCCACGATCCATGCGGTGGTAGATGCTTGGGCAGTCACTAACCCCGTTGATTGGAGCCACTGATGCCAGGTGATTCCCAGAAAACCGAGTAAGGCGAAATATCCCCATTCGGTTTTAGAGGGTAAGGCAAATTCTTTTCTGACTGCAACAGCGATGCCGAGAATAATCACGCCCATCCCAAAGCGGAGCCAAACAACAGTAATGGGTGAAACCTCTTTGACGCCAATTTTTGTCGCGATGAAAGATGCGCCCCAAACGATGACGGCGAAAAGAACTTCGAGATAGGGGAAGATTTTTGATTTGCTCATAATGCTCCTTGAAAATTTGAAAAATTATACTCTCGTAATCCTTTCTTGCGGGTATAATAGATGCGGAGGATCTACAATGGAAATTACTTGGTACGGACAATCTTGTTTTCGACTGACAGAGCGCGGATCTGCCTCTGTCGTGACAGACCCTTTTGACCATAAGGTTGCTGGGTATGGTGCACTAAAACTTAAATCTGATATTGTGACGATTAGCCACAATGCGCCCGGGCATAATTTTGTTAATGGTGTCAAAGGCTATAAACATTTACTGGATGGACCCGGCGAATATGAAGTTGGTGGAGTTTTCATTACTGGCGTGCGAACAAATGGTAAAAACCAAACTGGCCAACTTCGTAACACGCTTTATGTTTTTGATTACGATGGGATTACAATTGCCCATCTTGGCGATTTGCGTGAAGTACCCAGCCGCTCACAGGTGGATGCACTCGGCGAAGTTAATATTGCCTTGGTTCCTGTTGGCGGTGGAGGTGGATTGAGCGCGGCAAGGGCAGCAGAAGTGGTTGGCGTTTTAGAGCCTAAGCTTGTTGTTCCGATGCACTACGCAACCCCCGATGGGAAATTATCCCTTGATCCCTTGGAGAAATTTATCAAAGAGATGGGATTAGGCGCATTAGAAGCCGAAGACTCGCTCAAAATCACCAAAAGCAGCTTGCCTGACGATACACGTGTCGTTGTTCTTGAATATCAGATAAAGTAGGAGCAATTTTGTGGCTGTCAAAATTTTAATGACTTGGGATATTTCGCAAGAGAACGAACAACAATATTTCGAGTTTGTTATC
This sequence comes from Anaerolineae bacterium, assembly GCA_018645405.1. Lineage (GTDB taxonomy): Bacteria > Chloroflexota > Anaerolineae > Anaerolineales > Villigracilaceae > Desulfolinea. The sequence goes on from JABGOQ010000166.1 coordinate 93,036, forward strand.
AGTGAGCTTATTCCTGGTGTGCAGCGTCTTGGATTCCACCCTCTTGATGCGTGGGCAACACTTTATGGAGATTATCCACAAATTCAGGTTGGGATGATGGCTCCAGATGCTGAGAGTGCTCAAAATGCACTAGATTCTGATGGATGGGAGACTTTAAGAGAAAAACTTTTTGAGTATATTGATAATTTTTCTTATAAGATCGTCCCTGCACGGAGTGGATTTCAGTTTTAAGCGTACTTTTTAACAGAAAGGAAAAATAAAAAGCATTCGCGATATTCGCGTTTCAAAAACGCTATGTCTAAAAAAACGCTCAAATATTGGTCTTTCTTTTTCTTGCTAGCCTCCCTTGAGGGAGGCTTTGCTTTATTTACGCTACTAAGCCTTCCCACAGACCCCACAAATAATCTTATTTTTGGACTTTCTGCTTCTCGTCTTCTTATGGTTGTGGTTCTTTTGAGCATAAGCCTCCTTTCTGCGTGGCTAGGAATTCTCTCTTGGCGCAAATCAATTTGGATGGAAAAATATCTTGCTACAGAGAATTTCCCCAAATCCTTCGCTGCACTTACCTGGCTATCTGCGCTCACTGTGTTCCTGATAGCTATCGCACTCTTTTTTCTGCGTTACTATGATCCTGAAAAGCTTCTGCCCCTTTTTGAGCGCGCAAAACCGCTTGCGCTCTTTATTATTATTTTGGGATTTCAGTTTTCTTTATGGCTTCTTTTTCTTCGCAAAGGTTTTGATACAAAAGAATTTCGAAATAAAAAAAACTTTCAGACAGCTGGAATTATCTTTGCCATATTTCTGGCTCTTTTTGCTTTTGTGTCCATTTCTGGCATTGGTTTGATCCCTGATTCAGCATATTGGGCAGAGCCAGGGGTTGCCATTCAGGGGTGGCAATTTGCATTGGCGTTAATTATCGGTTTATTTGCCCTACTTTTTAATCTAAAATTTTCTTTCAAGAAAAAAGACCTTTTTATCGCTATCCTGATTTGGGGCATTGCCGCTGCAATCTGGTGGAGTGTCCCGATGGATGTTCTCAAAAACAGCTTTTACGCGCCTTTCGCCTATCCACTTGGCAAATCACTCCCTTATTCAGATGCGGGTTTTTATGATTATCTCTCGCAAGGGCTTCTACTTGGTAACGGCTTTCTCTCTCAAATTCCACCCCGCCCGCTCTACCTTGTCTTTTTAGCAGGCTTGCGCGCCATCGTTGGCATCAACGATTACGATCAAATCATGCTCGGGCAAACTCTTGTTCTCTCTCTTTTTCCCGTTGTCCTTTATTTTCTTGGGAAGACTCTCCATAGCCGTACGGCAGGCATAACAATTGCTTTTTTGGGGATATTCCGTGAGTGGACAAATCTTCTCGTCTCCTCACAGACACGCGTTTCCAATAGTAGGATGATGCTGACAGATCTTCCGACCGCTCTTGTTCTTAGCTTGGTCGCGTTGGTCGTCATCTACTGGTTCCAAAAACGTGACCGTCAACCCCTCCCACCTCTTATTGCTGGTGGAACCTTCGGGATGTTGCTCCTTTTGCGCACGCAATCCATGCTTATCTTGCCCATCATCATCCTTTTAGCTTTGCTGATTTTTTTTCCACGCTGGAAAAATTGGGGGATGACGATTGTAATTTTTATGCTGGGCGTATTGCTCAGTATTTCTCCGTGGCTGACGCGCAATGCCCAACTTACAGGGAAATTTACCTTTGATGATCCAAAACAACTCTCCGTTTTAGCCAGTCAATATAAAAAAACAGATAATTTAAACTTGGATTTTGATTTTGAAAATGAAAGTGTCTCTAATTCTGTTATCGACTTTGCTCTTGAAAATCCAGTCTATGTAGCCAATTTCATTAGCACTCATTTCATTGCAACTGAACTTAATGGCTTACTTGCTCTACCTCTTATCGAACCATTTCATGGTTTTCAGGAACCTATCAATATCTATTGGACAAGCTGGAATGGAAGTCTCAGCCTTGCTAACCAATTCTTACTTGTTTTTTATCTCGCTATTATTGCCTTAGGCATCGGTGCGTCATGGCGTCGGCTTGGCTGGGTTGGACTAATGCCGCTTGCCTTTAATCTTGGATACGCCCTCTCCAATGGAGTTGCCCGCTTCTCCGGCTGGCGTTATGATCTTCCCGCTGATTGGATTGCCTACTTCTACTTCGGAATCGGTTTCGCTGAATTCTTAATTCTTCTAGTATCCCTTTTTGGTGTAGCTGAAGAAAAGATTATTACAGCGCAAACCGAAAAGAAAAAAGAAAAAATAGTCAATATTCTTAATCTGCGTTCTATTCTCCTTCCTTCTTTTCTTTTTCTCAGCATTGGTTTTTCTCCGATCATTCTTGAAGAAAACATCTCACCACATTTTGATTCTCTCTCTGAGCAAGAACTTATCGCAAAGATTGCACCAGCCTCTTCCGAAATTGAGTCTTTTGCTATGCAAGAAAATGCTCGTGTTTTGATGGGACGTTTGATTTATCCACGTTTTTATGCCAAAGGCAATGGATTAGCCTCAGCACATCCTTGGCCCGCTTACGGTGTTCAAGATTTTTCACGCATGGGTTTTACTCTCATTAATGAAAAAAGTACACAGGTTATTTTTCCAGTTAAACATATGCCTGCCGAATTTCCTACTGGAGTGGATGCAATTCTTTTAGGGTGCCAAAACGAGCGTTATCTTGAAGCGAGGCTGATCTACTTGATGGATAATGAGAAAATTCTTCTCAGTGAAAAAAATATGATCTCTTGTAATGAGTGATTCTATTGCATCCTATCTTTTAACTTGGTATCATCAAAATAAAAGGATCCTCCCTTGGCGAGATTTGGGGAATCCCTATGCTGTTTGGGTTTCGGAGATCATGCTCCAGCAAACCCGTGTAGATACTGTTATTGCCTACTTTGAACGCTGGATGGATAAATTCCCCACCATTGAGAGTCTCGCGGATGCGGGCGAGCAAGATGTACTTAACCTTTGGGAAGGCCTCGGCTATTATAGCCGTGCGCGTAATTTGCATCATGCCGCAAAGATATTAGTTGATGAGTACGATGCTCAGATTCCTGAAGATGTGAAAGACCTAATCAAATTGCCAGGAATTGGACCTTATACCGCTGCGGCAATCTCCTCGATGGCATTTGGGCACGATGCTGCTGCAGTGGATGGGAATATTCGCCGAGTTTATGCGCGGATTTTTGATATAGACATTATTTTGGGCACAAAAGAAGCCGAAAAAATTTTTTGGGATTTAGCAGAAAAGCATTTACCAAAAGGCGAAGCGTGCGATTACAACCAAGCTCTAATGGATTTAGGTGCGACGATTTGTACGCCGCGTAATCCCTGTTGTGAAGATTGCCCTATTAACGAATTTTGCAAATCTTATACACTTGGTAATCAAGAAATGCGACCGGTGCGAAAGAAAAAGAAGCAGGTGTCGCACCATATCCACGCAGCAGCAGTGATTGTTGACGCAGAGCGGGGGAAAGTTTTATTGGCTCAACGTCCGAAAAAGGGATTACTCGGTGGGATGTGGGAATTTCTTAACGGTCGGGTTGAGGGAAACCCAGCTGAGGGACTGGCAGGTGTGATTCGAGAGGGCTACCAAGTTCAAATCCACGTAGGGAATCCGCTCTGCATAATTGATCATGCTTATACCCATTTCAAAATAACGGAACATGCTTACGTCTGCACAATGCTTAAATCATCCCAGAAAGAAAATTGGCGTTGGGTAGATTTGAAAGAGTTAGAAGATTACCCAATGGGAAAAATTGACCGTGAAATTGCGAAGAGACTTCAGCAATCTGATGTCTGAAGTCTGAGGTCTTAAAATGCCAAACCTAATTTTATTCAACGGAAAATTACATACTCAGGATGAAAGCTACCCCGATGCCAGCGCAATTGCCCTACGAGATGGGCGAATTTTAGCTGTGGGGAATGATGAAGAAATTCGTGCTTTTGGGCATAAAAATACGAAAGAAATTGATTTACAGGGACGGCGTGTTTTGCCGGGGCTGGCAGATTCGCATATCCATTTTTATGAGTGGTCCTTGCTTTTGCGGGGGATTATGCTCGGAAATACGCGCTCATTGGCAGAAATGCAGGCAGAAGTGAGCGAGGCAACAAAAAAGGCAGGCGAGGGTAAGTGGATTATAGGCGGAGGCTGGAATCAGGATAATTGGGATAAACCAATTGCGCCCACAAAAGCCGATCTAGATAAAATTTCTCCCCAAAACCCTGTTGTTTTATGGCGAAAAGATATGCACTTGGCATTGGCAAACTCAGTGGCGTTGGCACAGGCAGGAATTGATGAAAATACCCCCGACCCTGAGATGGGTGTAATTCAGCGCGACGAAAATGGTGAAGCGAATGGTTTGCTTTTTGAGTTTGCGATTAATTTGGTGCGTGATGTCATGCCAATATCCACCGATATAGAAGCTGATGTTGCCATGCAAATTGCCATGAAGCAGCTTCACGAACTTGGCATTACCAGCGTTCATGATTTTCGGATTATGGGTGGCGATGGGGGGGCACCGGCTTTGCGCACTTTTCAGCGTTTGCGGGATCAAAACCTGCTTAAGTTACGCGCTTTGGTTATGCTGCCTGGTGAGTTTGTTGAAGAGACGGCAAAAACAGGTTTGCAGAGTGGTTTTGGCGATGATTTTCTGCGCATAGGCGGCATCAAACTTTTTGCAGATGGTGCACTCGGTCCGCGCACGGCGTGGATGCTGGAGAGTTTTGAAAATACCAATGAAACCGGCATGCCCCTGACCCCAATGAGTGAGATGGCAGAGAAAATTGCCATTGCAGAAAAAGCAGGCATCGGCACCGCAATCCACGCAATTGGCGATCGAGCCATTCGAGAATTGCTCGATGTATATACAGAAGTTTTGGATGGAAATCTCGATCAGCGGGATACACATCCCAAACATCGGATCGAGCATGTGCAGCATAGCCACCCCGATGATTTGGGACGCCTCGCAGATTTGGGCTTGGTTGCCTCTGTTCAGCCTTTGCATCTGGTTGAAGATATGGATATGGTTGACGCCACCCTTGGGAAACGTGGCCGCTGGGCATATGCTTTTCGGGATCTTTTGAATGCGGGGACAACCCTCGCACTTGGCTCCGATTGCCCCGTTGCTTCCCCCAATCCCTATTTGGGAATTCAGGCTGCTGTTACTCGTCAAAAAAATGATGGTACGCCCGCAGAAGGGTGGTATCCTGCGCAGCGTCTAACGGTAGCAGAAGCTGTTTATGGCTACACTATGGGCGCAGCCATCGCAGCCGGAACAGAGAATATGCAAGGCAGCCTCACCTCCGGCAAGCTGGCAGATTTAGTTGTCTTGGAAGATGATATTTTTGAGATTCCCCCGCTAGAGATTGGGAAGGCGCAGGTGAAGATGACTGTGTTTGATGGGGAGATTGTGTTTCGAAGGGAGTAAATGGTTTCTTAGTGGTTGCTTTTATTTTATATTATTTTCTTCAACAATTTCTTTCCAAAATTTTTCTATTGTTTTTCCAATAACTTTGAATTCATTGTGCGTAAAAATATCACTTTTGCAATTATTACAATTAAAACATGCTAATACTACATTTTCACTATTGTAATTACCACAAGGGTCTAATCGTTCTAATTCAAGCCTAATTCTTGTTGCGGGTCTTTTTGTACCTCTTATATCCCAATATACTCTTTTTATAAATTTTTCAGGAATACCACAATAATAACAAACCGGTTCTTTTGAATATTGGTCTGAATACCATTTTTTAAAATCATCAAAAGTCCAATAGCTTCCTTTTTTAGGGGGATGTTTTTTTATTGAATATTTTTTCCTAGAATATAGTTGTTTTAACTTTTTTTCTTCCATTTTGATAGTTTATTTACCACTAATTAG
>JABGOQ010000015.1 GCA_018645405.1 Anaerolineae bacterium
TCTAATTATCGGAGATATTCAATATGAACAATAAAAGATTTCAATTATTTTTTGCAGTACTTCTTATAGCTGGTTTAATGCTCGGCGCTTGCACGCCTGCAACTCCTCCAGCAGAAGAACCGTCTGTGCCCGAAGTAGCTTCTACTGAGCCACCTGCTCCCGAACCTACTGTAGAACCTGAACCAGAAATAATGGTCTTCACCGATGATCTAGGGAATATGATCGAGTTTACGGACTACCCGCAGGCCATCGTCTCTCTTTCGGCTTCTACAACAGAGATTCTTTTCGCTATTGGCGCTGGGAATCAGATTGTCGGCCGCGATGATTTCTCTCTGTATCCTGAAGAAGCTCTTGAAGTCACCAGTGTGGGTGCGTTGTGGGGTGAGTTGCCCACCGAGGCCATCCTGGCATTGGAACCGGACCTGGTGGTTGCGGCTGAGATCATCTCAGAAGATCAGGTGCTGGCTCTGCGTGATCTAGGCTTAAACGTTTATTGGCAGGCAAACCCCACGACTTATGATGAATTGTGGGAAAATCTGCGTGACTTTGCCAAGTTGACCGGGCATGAGGATGAAACGGAAGCTTTGATCGCGGACTTGGATGTGCGCGTCAAAGCCGTACAGGAAAAAATTGCGCCCTTGTCTTACCGCCCTTCCGTTTTCTACGAGTTGGATGCAACCGACCCATCTGCCCCTTGGACGACTGGGACTGGAACCTTCATTGATTATATTATCGCCTCCGCAGGTGGAAGCAATGCAGCCTCCGCATTAGAAGGTGACTACATCCAGATCAGTGCTGAGGAACTGATCGCCGTCAACCCAGATGTCATCTTGCTGGCAGATGCCCTCTACGGTGTCACGCCTGAGAGCATTGCTGAACGCCCCGGTTGGGATGTTATCACTGCAGTGGTCAACAATACGATTTATCCCATTGACCCCAATATGATGAGTGTGCCTGGCCCACGCCTTGTGGATGCGCTTGAAGAAACAGCAAAAATACTGCATCCCGGCGTATTCGAATAGATTTATAGTCTAAGGCTCAATGTGCTTTATCTTGCACATTGAGCTTTACCTTATCATTATGCTTCGTCAACGACCGTATTTGCTAAATATATTATTACTGCTGATTGCTTTTGTGTTCAGCATAGCTTTGGGTGCAGTATTCATCCCTCCAGAGACGATCTTGCGCATATTGGCAGATCAACTCCCGGGGATCAATATCGTTCCCGACTGGCCCAATTCATTTGCTGCGATTATCCTGGCTGTGCGCCTACCCCATACGGTTTTGGTTGCCCTGACAGGCGCAGCCCTAGCAAGCAGTGGGGCCGCTTATCAGGGCTTGTTTCGCAATCCCTTAGCTGACCCCTACCTGATTGGTGTCGCATCCGGAGCAGGTTTAGGTGCTGTGATTGCGATGACATTCAATTGGCCGACAGATTTATTTGGGTTTTACCTAATCCCTGTCGGGGCATTTATAGGAGCAATCACTACCGTACTGCTGGTCTACAATATGGCGCGTGTCAATGGCATGGTTCCGTTAACAACCCTCATTCTTGCAGGGGTGGCTATCGGGGCTTTTGCCTCAGCACTGACTTCATCGCTGATGTTGCGCACTGACTTACAAATCCATCGTGCTATTACTTTCTTGCTGGGAGGTTCTCCTATAGCAGGTTGGGATCCGGTGACCGCAGCATTACCTTATATGGTGATTGGCATGGGCTTATTGTCTCTCTCCGGGCATATGTTGAATGTGCTGCAGTTTGGCGAGGAAGAAGCCAAGCAAATGGGATTGGCTGTAGACCGAGCCAAGATTTTTGTCGTCGTCACCGCATCGTTGACCACAGCGGTAGCAGTTGCATTTTCCGGTGTGATCGGGTTTGTCGGTTTGATCGTCCCGCACATTATCCGCCTCCTATGGGGAGCTGATTATCGGCGCATCATCCCTCTATCCATTCTTGGCGGGAGCAGTATGCTCCTTCTGGCGGACATGTTGGCACGCATCCTGTTGGCACCTTCCACGCTTCCGGTCGGGATTGTTACAGCTCTAGCTGGAGCACCCTTCTTCTTGTGGATCCTGCGTCGTGCCAAGAAGGAGGTGTTCTGGTAGCATGTTGACCATAACTTCTCTTCAGGTTGCGTATGACCCCAAGGTGGTGCTAAAAGATATTTCTCTAAAAGTTTCACCCGGAGAAATCCTGGCTTTGATCGGTCCCAATGGTGCTGGGAAAACCACCCTTATCCGTGCTGTGAGCGGTACCACGCCGATTCTGTCTGGGCAGATTCACGTTGATGGTCGAGAGTTATCCGAGCTGTCAACCGCGCAGCGAGCTAAGGTTTTGGCTGTTGTCCCACAGGCACGACAGTTGGGTGGGGCTTATTCTGTTGAACAAGCCGTGATGATGGGACGTACCGCCTATATGAGTTGGCTGGGACGCGAAAATAAAACAGATCGAGTTGCTGTTCAATTAGCCTTGCAGCAAGCCCGATTGGAAGACTTTGCTCACAGGCAAATCGCTCAATTATCCGGGGGCGAACAACAACGCGTCTTATTAGCTCGAGCATTGGCACAGTCCACACCTGTTTTATTGCTGGACGAACCGACCAATCATCTTGATTTGCAGCACCAGACAAATTTGTTATCCCTTGTCAAAAAACTGACTAAAGAGAAAGAATTGGCTGTAATGATGGCGATGCACGATCTTAATCTGGTCTCGTTCTTTGCAGATAAAGTGGCTTTGCTGGTCAACGGGGAGTTGAAGCATTTTGGTACGCCGCAAGAAGTCATCCAGGCAGAGCATATCAGTGAGGCGTACCAAACACCGGTGGAAATTGTTTCTCATCCTGTCACGGGCGTGCCGATCATTTTTCCGCAGGGTGTATTGAACCATACTGAATAGCGAGGCAAAATGGCAAAAACAAAAAAAGGATTGGTCATCGTCAACACTGGCGATGGCAAAGGAAAGACAACCGCAGCACTAGGTCTGATGCTGCGCGCCTGGGGGCGTGGGATGCGGGTCTGTATGTTGCAATTTATCAAGAATGAAAAAGCTCGTTATGGTGAGACCAAAGCGGCTCTTAAACTGGGCCTGGAAATCATCGCCACTGGCGATGGCTTTACCTGGATGAGCAAAGATATGGATAAAACCGTTGCCCGCGCACTGCACGGCTGGGAAATTGCCAAAGAGCGCATCAGCAGCGGCGATTATGAGATTGTGATCCTTGATGAGTTTACCTACCCTTTGCATTTTGAATGGCTGGATGTGGGTGAAGTCATTACCTGGCTGAAGGAGAACAAACCGCCTATGTTGCATTTGGTCATCACCGGGTGCAAGGCACCACAAGAATTGATTGATTATGCTGATCTGGTCACTGAAATGAAGGAAATCAAACACCCTCACAACGATGGCGTTCAAGCCCAACCGGGCGTGGAGTTTTAGCCTTTCGAGAAGATAGGCATACGCCACAGTGTTTTTCGTAGATATATT
>JABGOQ010000198.1 GCA_018645405.1 Anaerolineae bacterium
TCTATTGATGGTTTAGTTTATAAAAACGAAACGATGTCTTGATGTACGACACGTAATGATTAGCTACAAGGAATTTGCTGTCTAAAGAAAATGCTATCTTTTTTATAGAATTGACTTTGAATGTTTCAAGCAACCTACCGTTATTATCCATGTCCCATAAATGCACCGTGTAATGCGGACAACAATAAAATCCCACTGATGCGAGTAACTTTCCATCTGGGGAAAAAGCCACATTTATTGACGACATTTCTTCTGCTTCTAAAATTTGGATAAGTTTACCATCACTAACACGTCGTATATGAATTTTAGCATTACTTACGCTTATCGCAAGTAGGTCCCCATTTGGAGAAAATGCTATATAGCCTGCATAACCATAAATACCTTTTATTCTATGAAGAAGTTCTCCGCTACTCGTTTCCCATAGGCGAACAGATTCATCAGATACGCCATCTCCATTGCAATCGCCAGATGCAAGAATTGTTCCAGAAGGAGAAAAAATCAATTCACATATAGAAAATTCTGCCCCTTGATTAAGTGTGTGTAGTAATTTTTTGTTCTTTATATCCCAAATTTTGATGAGATTTTTCTCTGTTGCATAAGCAAGTATGGAACTATCAGGAGAGAACACAAAGTGACCAATTGTACTATCTTCTTTCCAGCGAACAAGTTCAATAATATCTCTAGCATTATCTGCAGAAATGACAGAAACTGTTGAGGGTAGTGGAGTTCCTTCTAAAAGTGGATAATTTATTTTTGGCGTACTTGTTGCTTTTGTTGGTATAGATGTTGGCGTATTGTTTTTTGTAGGCGTAAGCGTTGGAACGCTGGTTTTAGAAGGCGCGGGGGAGGTAAGGGTTCCAGAAGGTTCATTTTCTATTGTCTCTATTGGGTTTTGAATCACTTCTTTCGTCTGAGTAAAATTTGTTTCAGAAGGTGGTTTTGTTTGAGAAGATAATGAAGCCAAGCCATACAATACTAGAAGCGCAAATCCGAATATAGCAGCCCAAGCTATTATCTTTTTAAAATCGTCCTTTATTATTGCTTTTAGTTTTTCTACTGTGCTAGACAGAGCAGATCGTTTTTCTTGGGGGGGGAGATTTAGGTTTAGGTAAAGATCGCACCCCTAGCGCTCGTGTGATTTGATGAAAATTTTGTTTGTATTGTTTCCCTTGAATGCTAATAAAATGAAGCGTGCGATAGCCAAAAGGAATGCTAGATGTTTTATAGTGCAACGGAATGATATTTTTCTTAAGTTCACCTGCAAGTAAAAATTCTTCTTCCACCCATTTAGATTTAATGGAATCTGGCGAGATGACCATAAGAACGTGGTCGCTGGATCGGATTGCTTTTTCAATTTCTTGGCTCCAACGCGAGCCGCCTTCTAAGCCTGAAAGATCGTACCAAACATCGAGGCCAGCATCTTTTAGATCAGATGCGAGTTGCTCAACGAAGTTGAGGTCTTTGCGGGAGTCGGAGATGAAGACTTTAGAAGGAGTTTGGGTTTCACTAGCCATTTTGAAATTTTTCCCATTTATATTGTTTTGTGATAAATCTTTCTGTTGAGAAGAATTTTGTTTTAGCCTATTTGCAATCTTTAGACACTCATCATAAAGAGTTTGCTCCTTTGATGATATTTCTTCTCCGTTTATCTGTTTTTTCGCTAACCAATACTCTAATAAAGCAAACAATAAGTTTCCAACAATCTGATTAGATTCATCCAGCCAAAATGTGCGCAGGCGATTTGCTTTGAAAGTGCCCGCGCACTCATATTGGCTTGTTCGAATATTTATTCCCACTTGTTCTAGGAAGAAATTGTCAAATGTTCTATCAGAAAAATCAAGAACATAGCCTGTTCCCATACCGAATAAGGTTTCAAATTTTAGTTGTTCAATGCTTGATAAATCAGACATAAATCACCCGATCTGCGAAGAGGCGGTCGTGGAGGGTGCGGACACGAGTCGCATCGGCGTGGGCGTGGCTGAGGAAGACTTTTAGGAGGCGGTTTTCAGAGGACATTAGAGATTTCTTACCACAAAGAGCACAAAGAATCACGAAGGAAAAGCTTTGGTTTTTGTTTTTTAACTTTGTGGGGCTTGGTGTCCTTCGTGTTTAGAAAGATGCTGATTTTCCCGACCTAAAGATTATACAGCAAAAGACTGGCAGAGAATGAGTTTTTCTTTGTCGAACCAAGAGGCTACCCCATCTGCTACGAGGCGGTTGTGGAGGGTGCGGACGCGAGTCGCATCGGCGTGGGCATGAGAGAGGAAGACTTTTAGGGGGCGAGAAGACATAATGCTGAATTTTGAATGCGAAATGGTGGGAATTTCCCGACTTTGTGATTATACCAATCTTCAGCAGTGCGGGATAAATCCCTGCCTCAGGTCATGGAAGTCCGCTCAAGCGGACTCTGTTTTAGCCCGAAGGGCTTCCATGGTTTGAGCAGGTGACTTTAGTCCCGCTCACTTGCCGCAATGTTGATGAGCTTTTCTTTGTCGGGGCATGAGGCTACCCCGTCCGCTACGAGGCGGCTGTGGAGGGCGTAATTTATTCAGTCACATCCGAAGCACAACGGAAGCCAATTTGATTATTATACGTTTCAGGATGCAAATCATAGCGCTTATATGTAAGAATATTACCCTTATTATCATTCCACGACCCGCCACGCGCTATTCGGCGAACTTCGCCAAAATATGATGAGGCCGCAAGATCACCTTTTGGATAAACATCATACCAACCCCCCACCCATTCCCAGACATTACCGGCCATATTAAAAACACCATACGGGCTTTTTCCCTCTTCTAGGGACATAACAGGTGATGTATTCGAATACCCATCATCAGCCCCTGTTGCATTAGCTTTTTTATTATGCCATTCGCTCCCCCATGGATAATAAAAACGATCAATTCCACGGGCGGCTTTCTCCCACTCCGCTTCTGTCGGCAGGCGTGCATCACGCCACGCACAGAAATCAGCAGCATCTTGCCATCCCACATAGACAACTGGGTGATCAACAAATCGCTTATTCTGATCAAAAAAATATGTGGTGTTTTCGGGTTTAAGACATTTAGATGCGTTTACACATTCTAGATATTGGGCATTCGTAACCTCATATTTGTCAATATAGAAATCCTTTAAATCAACCGTGTGTGATGGTTTTTCGTCGTCCTCACCTTTATCACTTCCCATCCAAAAAACATCAGAGGGAACTAAGACCATAACTGCGTCTCTCGTAGAGATGATCTCAGTTGGTAATGGAGTAGATGTTTGTGTTGGTAAGGTAGAAGTTTCTGTAGCTGTGAACGTAGGCGAGGTTTCAGTTTCGGCTGGGATGGGTGTTTCTGTGGGCGGAATCATCGTCGCAGCCAAGGTGGGCTCTTCTATTAGTTCTGCTGGCTTCTTGGGCCAAAAGATAGCGGCGAGGATGATAGCTACACCAATAACAGCACCAACGATCCACGGTATTTGAGATTTTGGAACCC
>JABGOQ010000197.1 GCA_018645405.1 Anaerolineae bacterium
TCCCATTTATTTTCAAGTAGTTTTTTGCGTCCATCACGACTCCTTCTCAACCGAGCATCTTCGGGAGCACTAATATCTTTGGGTGATAGCGCAAGCAACTCATCACGTGAATACCTAAGTCTCTCACAAGCTCTTTCATTCACATCAATAAAATTATTATAGCCATCTTTCTTTAGCGGATGCACAAAAACAGCATCGTTCAAACCCTCTAATAACGCCCGATATTTATCCTCAGATACTTCTAAAGGCTCCTGCAACCCCGCATCTTTCAATTCAGCGATACGTTGGCGCATTTCCTCCAATTCGGTAATAAGTTGTCTTTTAGTTTTCTTCTTATCCTTCATAAAGAACTCCGCTCCCTAAACGGCATCACCCATAACCAGCGCACCGAAAAACCTTCTCTTTTAGAAAATATTATACCCTCCCAAAGAAAAGTGGAATACTCATTGAGAGCATCCCACTATACAGTTTTGTTTAGGTTTATTCTTTTAAATCATACTCTCCAGTAGCTTAATCCCTGGCTACTGATAAATCACGACGCTATCACGCCCCAACTCCTTGGCGCGATAGAGCGCCAGGTCTGCCTGAATAAGGAGCTCATCTCCCGTCAATCCCCGAAAATGGTATTCTGCTACTCCTGCTGAAAAAGTAATCGAGAACTCCCCCTTGTTCGTATCGATTTTTATTTTGGAAACAGCCTCTTTCCACTTCAGCGCACACTCGTATGCCGCCTGTGCAGATGCGTCGTAAAGGATAGCCATGAATTCGTCGCCTGCATATCGACATAGTATGTCTTCAGTGCGGGATATCTGCTTGATAGTGCCTGCCAAGACCTGCAAGGCTTTATCACCTCCCTCCACATGACCATAAGTGTCATTAATTTTTTTCAAATTGTCCAGATCAAGGATGACAACACTAAGCAAGTTTCCCTTTCGTGCAGCCCTGGAAACTTCCTTTTTGAGCATCTCATCCATATAACGGCGGTTGAACACCCCTGTGAGCGGATCACGGATGGCTTGCTCGCGCAATTTAGTTTCCAGTTGTTTAATTTCAGCCAACTGAGTTTGCAATTGGTTGTTCAATTTTTGCAATTCTATCTCCGCCTGCTTGCGCTCGGTGATCTCCTCTCGGGCTTGCTCGTATAAGCGTGCATTTTCCAAGGCAATAGCAGCCTGTTGACCCAGATCCTTACACAAATCGATCTCAGCAGATGTGAATTCCCGGCGCCTCCGCGTTTCCCAAATCTAAGCATAGCCGTAAAACTCATCCCTGACCAACAAGGGGATATATAGTTTTGATTTGACTCCATATTCTTGCACATCTACCCGCTCAAACGAAGTCAAATTTGCATCATCCGCATGAGCAACATCATGTTGACCGGCCTTCATTCTTTTCTCTCTTTGCCAGAATACAATATCGTCAGCTCCCGGATCTGGATACACTGTATGCAGATCAGACGCCTTTTCTGCAGCGTTTGCCTCAGAGCCAATATATTCGGCAATCACTGTAGTAACCCCACTTGTTAGATCAAAATGATTGATATCGGCGCTGGTAGCATCTACAGCTTTACCCAGTTCCTCGACAATTTGATTCATAACTGTTTCCATGCTCAAAGAAGACGAGATTGCTGCACCTGCGTTGCGGAGCGCAACTTGCGCTTGCATTTGTTTTTGGATTGCATTCTTCATTTGAACTCGCTTGCTCTCATCCTCTTCTAATTCAAAAATTCGCTGGCGCGCGTCTGCCAGATCATCCAAAAGTTGTATCTTGGTCTTATCTGTATCAGCCATTTCTTGTTCTCATAAATAATAATACGATTGATGCCTAACAAAACCATATCCCTTATTCTACCTGTACTAACAAAAACAAGGCACCATAGTTGCATAGCACCTTGTTCTTTTGATAACAAGCTTGCGCTGTATTTATCTACACTGCTTCCAACAGTTCTATACCTTTCCGAATCCGCTCCAACACCTTCTCGCGCCCGATAATTTCCATCGTATCAAAAATCGGCGGGCTAACTTTTTGGGCGGTCAGAGAATCGCGTAAAAAGCCGAAAACATTTCCAACTTTTGTATCCATCTTCGCAGCCAAAACTCTAAAAGGCTGATTAGCAGAATCCATGCTGAAATCGGGTAAATCAGCAACCAGTTTCTCAATCTCGCGTGCTAATACTAAAGCCGATTCTGCGTCCATTTTCTTGCCGATTAACGATTCAGCTTCGGGGAAAACATCTTCTTTGAAGAAAAACCCGCCCATTGCGGGGGCTTCTGTTAAATTCTTTAGGCGCACTTGCAGCAAAGTGGCTACGCGCAAAAGCTTTTCACTATCACTCACAGCGCAACCAGCTTCTTCAAAGAAAGGCTTGATTCGTTCTGCTAAATCGTCTGAGGAAATTGCACGAATATAAACGCCATTGAAGTGATCTAGTTTTGTGAAATTCAATGCGGCGGGCGAGGGACTGAGTTTCTCCACACTAAATTTCTCAATCAGCTCATCCAGCGTAAACTCTTCGGTTTTATCGTCATAGCTCCAGCCAATCAGCGCCGCCCAGTTCACGACCGCTTCGGGCAAATAACCCATCTTCCCAAAATCGCTCAAGAAAATCGGCTTCCCCGCTTCCATCAAGGCTTCGCTATCTCGCTTGCTCATCTTCCCTTTTCCATCTGGTTTCAAGAAAATGGAGGGGTGAATCCAGGTCGGTTGCTCCCAGCCTAAGGCAGCGTAAATATGCCCATGAAGCGGGAAAGTGGGCAACCATTCCGATGTGCGGATGGCGTGCGTTATCCCCATCAGATGATCATCAACCACAACTGCCAGATGATAAACGGGCAAACCATCGCTCTTGACCAAAATATAATCATCCAATGTGGCGTTTTCAACAGTGATTTCACCACGCAGCGCGTCTTCTACGGTGATCGACCCTTCTTTTGGCATTTTATAGCGGATGACGTGCGCCGCGCCGCCCGCGACCTTTTGGCTTGCTTCTGCTATATCAGCATCTCTGCTGGGGCAAATATCTCTGTGCTGTTGACGTTTTTTTACATCTTCCTGCCCCTCATCTTTTGCGGTGCAGAAACAATAATACGCGTGCCTATTCTCGATGAGTTCTCGGGCGTATTTCGCGTAAAGTTCGCGTCTCTCCGTTTGGCGGTAGGGGCCATAATCCCCGCCCACATCGGGACCTTCATCCCAATCCATGCCTAGCCAACGCAGACCTTGCATCAATTCTTCTTCTGCGCCCTCTACATAGCGTTTCTGGTCGGTATCTTCAATGCGTAAGATGAACTGTCCGCCCGTTTGACGAGCGAGAAGATAGTTGTATAAAGCGGTGCGTCCACTGCCCAAATGCGTTCGTCCCGTTGGGGATGGGGCAAAGCGAACTCGGACCGGTGTTTGATTCTTTGTTGTCATAATTCTCCGTTTTTTTAAGTTTATTGTTTAAAGTTGAATGGTGTTGCGTGAAAATGTT
>JABGOQ010000176.1 GCA_018645405.1 Anaerolineae bacterium
ATGAACGCATCTGCCCGCGTGTTTGACCATACATCAAAGCGGCTTGTTCTGGATGGCCAGCATCACGCAGATCGTTAAGTTTAGTAGCTACAGTCTGGATGGCTTCATCCCAAGTGATGGGTTCCCATTCTCCTGAGCCACGTTCTCCTTTGCGTTTCATCGGCCCAGTCAGCCGGTCTGGATTGTAAAGCAACTCTGGCGCCGCCTGCCCTTTTGGGCATAATGCACCCAAATTTATTGGGTGCATGGGGTTGCCTTCGAGCTTGACGACATTGCCATCAGCCACACGAGCCAAAACACCGCATCCGCTAGGGCAAAGTGAACAAACGCCAGGGACGATTTTTTCTTCGGCAGCCGTCGTAAAATCCCCACTAAAGGAGGATGCCAAAGCCGTTTTCGGATTTAGAAGGCTTTTAAGCCCGCCAACAGCGGCGACACTTCCTGCTACCGCAGCAGTTGTTTTCAGAAAATCACGACGAGAAAAAGATGCACTCATCTAATTACCTCCACTGTTGGGATTGGCTTCATGCACTCCGTTCGATAATGCCGCCGGAGGGAGTTCGTAGAAATCAGGCAAAGTTTCAGCCTTCCCTGCGGAAAGTTCAGTAACAAAGAGTACCAACGCATCAAGCTGCTTATTTGTAAACTGTCCTTCGTAGGAGGGCATGCCGCTGCGCAATCTACCACGCAAGATATTCGAGCGTATTTTGCTTTCTTTTACAGATGTTCCCGTAAGCTTTAGGCCAAAGATACCCTCACCTTGCTGACCATGACAAGATGAGCAGGCAATATCGTATAGTTCTGCACCATCGCTAACACCCGGAGCAATCAGGATATTTGCTAATTCTGGCATCTGATCAGGTTGCCCCTGAGCAGCCCAGAGCAATCCGCGTAATGTGCGTGGTCCGCCGCCACCGGGGTTGACGTGGCAAGCGGCACAAGATTCGTCAGTACGTACTGCGTACTCTGGGAGTGCGTGGACGGGTTGTGTGTCCAAAAATAAGCCTGCCCAAAGGAAAACACCAAATCCAATAAGAAGTATGATAAATATTTTAAGAAAATTAGCTAGACGTGATTTCATAATTTAGTCCTTCTTTGGGGATTAAATCAAATCGCTTTTTATGCTGGAAGAGACCAGTCACAGAGTGGCTGGTCTCTTCCTTTATTTGTAGGGAATAACTTCTAAAAGAAATTACTCTCCTAAGGTTAGTGTGTAGGCTAAAGTGTCAGCCAAATCTTGCCAGCTCCAACCCAGGTTCAGGCCACCGGGCATACCTTCAGCAGGTTGGCCGTTGGCAGCTTTGTGGAGAGTTTCCCATGGGTTATCGCGGGCGACATCACCCAAGTATTTGGGGTTATCATCATCACCAAAGTTAATCTCTTGGCCATCATCACCATGACAGCGGGCGCAGCCAGCCTGATAGAATTCCTGGCCGGTAGCAACATCGCCGTTGACGGTTTTGTCATCATTGACGTAAAGGGTCTGATCAATGGCATTGGTCTGGAAGAAGGCTACGAACATATCCATGGCAGCTTCATCCATATAAGCGGAGAAGTCGTGGTCGGCATTGCTTGTACCATCGAGCCAGCCGACGATCTCTTCAGCAGACATATCAGCAGCGCCGATTGAGCCAATGAAGCCAGTTGTGTGAGAGCTATCACTATAAGCACCTTCTATACCGCGGTAATCCCAACCATGGCATTCTTTGCAGCGCCAGGTGTCAGTGCCAGAGCGTTCATTTGTGCTCTGCGTAGCCCAAAGGGGCTGATCGCCGGTCGGTTCATCTGCGCCCATAGCTTTCCACCATTTGTCATAAAGCAAACCACCTTGAGTAGCGGGGTTTGTATTTGGCAGTGTTTGTCCATAAGCAAGTACTGAAGTTTGTTCTTCCACGCTCCAACCAGCATCTATAGCAGGGGGCATATCTGCTTCAGTGGGTTGTCCAAAGCGCATTTTATGGTAATACTCCCAAGGGTTGCCATTGGCAATAGCGGAAATGGTCTCGGTCTTGGTGACATTGGCTTTGAAGTCAATTGCTGTGCCTTCGGGGCCGTGGCAATCAGCGCAGCTTTCTTGATAAAGATCTTCGCCTACGCCAAGATCACCACCGATAGCTGCTTTTTCTGCATCAATAACTTCAGCATAATCCATAATTTCTTCACTAATGAAGAGCGAGATATCGATCAGGGCCTGCTCATCCATAACTGTGGAGAAATCGTGGTCAGCATTGGTCGCGCCTTGCATAGCTGCAAGAACATCATTCGCGTCGCCACCAGCCATCTGGATTACACCAACAAATCCGGTTGTGTGGGAGCTATCACCATAAGCACCATCAACACCTTTATAATCCCAACCGTGGCATTCTTTACAGCGCCAAGTGTCAGCACCGGAACGGGTGTTGGTATCCTGAGTAGCCCAAAGAGCTTGATCTTCTTCAGGAGCATCAAGACCTAAGGGAGTCCACCACTTATCATAGAGTAAACCGCCACGTAGCGAATCTCCACTTAAAGCAGGAGCTGCTGGTTCTTCAACAGCAGCAGGTTCTTCAGGGGCGGGAGCAGGCTCTTCGGGAGCGGCTGCAGGGGCCTCGGGAGCGACAGGTTCTTCAGCAGGCGAGCAAGCAGCCAGCGTCAAAACCAGAACGACACATAAAACAAAAGGTAAAACTCGTTTAAGCATTTTCTCCTCCAATAAGAAGACTAGAGTAGGGTAATTTCACATTACATGAAATTTTAATCTTGCATTCATCTTATCAAAGGGATGTGTACCAGCGATGTTCCGAATAGTCGTAGCTATGTACAGGAATGTCGCAAATATGTCCTCATAGACGTTATACAGCAATGCTCATGTATAATAAGTGCTGAGTATGCTTCCCATTCTCAGGATGCAGCAACTTGGAGGATTACGACTCAAATGGATCTCAGGAAAAAACAACAACTCAAACAAGTTAGTAGCATTCGCTTTGTGCTACCCTTTATCCTTTTCTTTATCGTTGCATCTTATGAGATTTGGGAACACTGGGCACTGGAAGGCAAAATCGAATTCGATTTTCACCTAACCTACGAGGTGCTTTTTTTTGGTGTTTTCGGGCCAATAGCTGTTTTCTTTGCACTTTCCTTCATTATCAGACTATTAAAAAAAGAGATTGCGATTTCAACGGAATTAGAAAGTTTAAACCGTAATCTTGAAAAACTTGTCACTGAACGCACAGAAGCGCTAAAACTACGCAACTCCGAATTGGCTCGAGCAAATGAAGAACTAAAGCAGCTAGATCGTCTTAAATCTGATTTTGTTTCGTTAGTCAGCCACGAACTACGGGGGCCTTTAACCACCCTGAATGGAGGCTTGGAAGTTGCTCTCCAAACAGAAGATCAACTACCATCTGAGCCACGTCGTATTTTAAAAGTAGTAGCACGTGAGAGCAAACGTCT
>JABGOQ010000085.1 GCA_018645405.1 Anaerolineae bacterium
TATAAAAATTTTTTTTGGAGGCGAAAATGTTAAAGGAATTTAAAGAATTTGTAATACGCGGAAACGTGCTCGATTTGGCTGTTGCCGTCATCATCGGTGGTGCGTTTAAAGGAATTATCGGATCGCTCGTGAAAGATATTTTGATGCCGTTAATTGGACTTGTGATGGGCGGCATTGACTTTGCCTCGTTAAGCTTCGCAGTCGGCGATGCTGTCGTTACTTATGGCGTATTCATCCAAGCCATTGTTGATTTTCTTATTATTGCCTTTGTCATCTTCCTCATCATCAAGAGTGCGAAAAAAGCAGAAAAGGAAGAGCCCGCTCCCACCCCTGCCGAACCGACCACAAAAGAATGTGGCTTCTGTTTCACAGAAATTTCTATTAAAGCAACTCGTTGCCCGAACTGTACTTCTGAATTGAAATAACCCACCTTCTCGTAGGGCGCAGCATGCTACGCCCTACATTGTTTAAATATGACTCTCCTCGATTCCCTCAACCCCCAACAAAAAGAAGCTGTCACCGCCGGCAATGGGCCCGTTCTCGTTCTTGCAGGCCCCGGCTCTGGAAAAACACGTGTCCTGACACAGCGCATCGCCTATCTAATAGAAAAACGGGGCGTGCGCGCCTATCAAATCCTTGCCGTGACCTTTACCAACAAAGCCGCGCGTGAAATGAAAGAACGTGTCGAAAACCTGATCGGAGCACAATTCTCGCAAGGATTATTATTGGGCACATTCCACTCAGCTTGCGCCCGTATCCTGCGCCGAGAAGTAGATCATCTTCCCTATGATAGCAACTTCGTCATTTTCGATTCTTCTGACCAACAGAACGTGGTTAAATCTGCCCTACGTGAGTTAAATATCGACGAAAAACGCTTTAGACCCCGCTCTGTGCATGGATCAATCTCGAATGCCAAGAACGAATTAATTACTCCCGATCAATACCCGACAACGACCTATAGAGATGAAGTCGTTAAACGCGTTTATGCCCGTTATCAGGAACTCCTGATCGAAAATAACGCTCTTGATTTTGATGACCTACTCGTTGTCACTGCACGCCTTTTAGAAAATGAACCAGCCATCCGCCAGAAATATGCCGAGCGTTTTAAGCATGTCCTTGTGGATGAATTCCAAGATACGAATATGGCGCAGTATACGCTCATCAAGCATTTAGCATCTGTGCATCATAATATTTTTGTTGTTGGCGATCCAGATCAATCAATTTACCGCTGGCGCGGTGCAGATTATCGCAACGTCAACCGCTTCGAGCAGGATAACCCTGATACAGTCACCATTCTTCTTGAACAAAATTATCGCTCCAAACAGAATATTCTCGATGCGGCGATGGCAGTGATTGACAAAAACGATCGGCGCAAGCGCAAAGAACTTTTCAGCGATCGCGGCGCAGGGAATAAGCTCTCTTATTTTGAAGCAGCAGACGATTACGCTGAAGCAAATTACATCGTTGATACCATTCTCCAGATCACGAACAGCGGCGCAGTCCAGCCCAGCGACTGCGCGATCATGTATCGCACAAACGCGCAATCTCGCCTTCTTGAAGAATCTTTCATCCGCGCGAATATGCCCTACAAGCTTGTAGGAGCACAACGATTTTATGGGCGCAAAGAAGTAAAAGATATTATTGCCTATTTACGGCTCATCCATAACCCCAGCGACCAAGTTTCTCTGGGACGTATAATCAGTACGCCTCCACGCGGGATTGGCAAGAAAACGCTTGATACGCTGCACCAAGTCGCTCGGGCTGCTGGCAACTCTCCCGGCGCTGTGTTACTCGATTTATCGCGCGGAACCAAATCCCCATACCGGGAATCCTTCTCCGCGCGCGCAGCCACATCCCTATCCAATTTTGGAAACCTTTTTGCCGACTGGCGCGCTTCATCTGAGATATTAACCATCAGCGAACTTTTCGACAAAGTCACCGCCGATATTCGCTATCAGGATTATCTCGACGACGGCACCGAAGAAGGCACCGACCGCCAAGATAACGTGCTTGAGCTGCGCCGTCTCGCCGAAGAATATGACGAGCGCACAATGACCGAATTTCTTGAACATGTTGCGCTAATCTCCGACCAAGACACGCTCAAAGAAGGGCAAAACGCCGCCACCCTACTGACCCTACACGCCGCAAAAGGGCTTGAATATGGCGTGGTTTTCATCGTCGGCATGGACGATGGCATCCTGCCCCACAGCCGCTCTTTTGACGAACCTGAAGAAATGGCAGAAGAACGCAGGCTTTTTTATGTGGGCATCACGCGCTCTAAAAACCAGCTTTATCTCGTCCGCTCAACCATGCGCGGCGGGCGCGGATACAGCGAAGCCACCTACCCATCTCGTTTTCTCGATGATATTCCAGCAGAGCTAATGCTCGGCAAATCTCGCTCTGGGAGACGCACATCTCGAACGCTTTCCCGCTCAACAACACGCTGGACATCTTCATCATCTCAATCCTCCCCAACATTTCCGAAACGCACGCGACCCAAAGTTGCTCCCGCCAAAGAATCAAAATACCGAATGGGAACAAAAGTCCGCCACCCCGAATTCGCCGAGGGAATTATCCTGAACACCAAAAATGATGGCGATGACGAAATCGTGACAATCGTATTCGAAAGCGTGGGGATTAAGCGCTTAGCAGCAAGCTTGGCAAAGTTGGAACTTCTTGGGTAATAAGGATTAGTAAATCAGGGAATCAGGAATGAGTGAAATAGAAAGTAAAAGAATAGGGCAACACTCATCTTAAAAATCCAACTCAATCCAATATCGTCCAAATTCCTTCCCGTCTGCACCTCTACCCACGCCCTCAAGTTGACCACCATTTGCCTGAATCACCTTTACCGAAGCAATATATTCAAGATCAGCAATAAGCAAGGCTTTTCTTTCACCAACTTCCCCTAAAGCTATTAATGCCTGCCGAAGTGCTTCCCGCCCATAGCCTTTGCCGCGTTTATCTCGACGGATATAGTAGCTAATATGCCCCGTACGCTCTTTCAGGCTTTTATTGAGATAATGCCACATCCGCACAATCCCAATTGCCACGCCCGCCTCGTCCACAAACCAGAAAAAACTTTGTGGGATATATCCCGATTTCAACTTCCTGTAATCGTTACTTTCAACACAATATTGAATATACTCATCCAAAGATAATTCCCCTCTGGGGATTGCAGTGCCGCCAAAACCATTTTCACCATCACCCAGATCGG
The DNA here is from genome assembly GCA_018645405.1 of Anaerolineae bacterium. GTDB lineage: Bacteria > Chloroflexota > Anaerolineae > Anaerolineales > Villigracilaceae > Desulfolinea. The sequence continues at coordinate 3,218 of JABGOQ010000085.1, forward strand.
CGAACAATTCGGCAAGCTCATCTGGGGAATCGCTTGATACTCTTTCCAAACGCATCTTATCTATTGCTCCCCTTCGCGAGCATCTTTATCTACCATCCAAAGCACACTTCCATCAGTCGGCTCAATTGACTGAGAAGGAAAACGATCCACATCTCTTATTTCGCCCAACGCTGCCGTCAAAGCCTCTGCTTTCCCTGCCCCGCTTACCAAAAAAACGATTTCCCGAGCCTGATTAAAAGCCAGCGGCGTCATCGTGATGCGGGTTGCGGGTCGCCCCTGATAACTTCCCTCAGTCACAATAACTGGATTTTTCCACAAAGCGGATTGACTTGGAAAAAGCGACGCTGTATGTCCATCGTTGCCCAAACCTAATAGGACGAGATCGAATCGCACGCAATTTTGGCTTGCTTCCGCATAAGAAAGCAGAGTCTCTTCGTAAGCTTCTGCCGCCTTATCTGGCTGGAGGTGAGTCTGCACCGGATGCAAATTCTCTTCTGGGATATTCACATGTTTCAGCAAAGCCTCGCGTGCCTGATAAAAATTGCTCTGCAGATCATCGTGCGAGATATGCCGCTCATCTCCCCAAAAGAGATGCACATCTTGCCACGGCACAGATTCTCTTAACGGAGATTCTGCCAGCAGACGATAGGCTTTCAAGGGAGTCCCGCCTCCACTCAACACAGCCAAAAAGCGACCGCGCTCTTCCACTGCCTGTAGAGCTTGCTTGGCAAAATGCTCAGCAAAGGTTTTCGCAAGAGCTTCGCTATTTTCGCTAATTAACACTTCTCTATTCATCTTTATCCAAATGCCTTTCGGAATTCATCGACCGCTTTCTGACCACTTCGTTCTAATCCATTATAAAAAGCCTCCCGATCTTGGCTGCGATAATCCAAACGCTCTACGTGGAAGGGAGCTAAGCGTTCTCTTGATTTTCGACGCTCACCAACGTTTAGAAAATAGATCAGGGCGTTTTCAACGCTCGCAGCGTCAGACCAATCGGATTTATAGATGGGGATTCCTGCTCGGTTAAATATCCACGTCATATTGGGCATAGAGCCATAGGTGCGGTGACAGGCTCCATCCAACGCATCAATCAGAATCGGACGGGTCACGCCCAAAACATCGCGTAAATCATGCGCGTTTCGCGTCTTCTGCTCCATTGAAGTCAGATGCGGATAATTTTCCCCCGGATGCGCTTCGTGGGTATAGAGAAAGATCGAGCCAACGCCTTGATCCGCGTACTGGTCGGCTATGGCATTCATGGACGGCGACGCCATCCCGCAGTAAGGTCAGGTAAAACTGCCAAACTCCACAACTGTTAGTTGATTCGCCGACCAAATTTCACTCAAGGACGTTTCGCTTCCATCCAACTGCCAGAGCGGGAAATCGGGCGAAGTTTTTCCGAGTGAAGGGCTGGAATCAAATTTCATCCAGCGTTCAAATTTCTCAGGAATAAATTCATCGTAATTGTACAGAGCTAATAATTCATCGTTATTCATATATACTCCTAAGATTTGCGACATTTAATGTCTCAATAGTATCATAAGAGCGTTTTAGTAAGAAACTTTAGTTTGTCTCCGTCTATATCGGGATGGAAATAAATGGAGAACTTATGACGGAAATAGCACAACCCTTAGAAAAAACTTTTTTGCAAAAACACGGAAACAAATTCCCTGCCTTGCTCTTTTGGATTGGTTTAATCGTAGCCTATAACTGGTATGCGACGACCAACAATCTTTCACCGATAGAAGTTGTTCAGAGTGCGCTAGATTTTATGACCGATAGTCTTTGGGGACCGCTGATATATATCAGCCTTTACTCAGCTCGCCCTTTGATTTTATTCCCTTCTACTATATTAACGCTCGCAGGCGGATTCGTTTTTGGTCCCTTCCTTGGCGTGCTTTATACGATTATTGCCAGCAATATCTCTTCTACAATTGCCTTCTACGTTGGCCAATACTTTGGCGAAGGATTGCTACAAGATAATGGCTCAGGTGGATTGCTTCAAAATTACGCCCGCCGAATGCGTGAGAATAGTTTTGAAACAGTAATGATTATGCGTTTCATCTTTTTGCCTTATGATATGGTCAGTTATTTGGCAGGGTTTTTAAAAATTAAATACTTACCCTTCATTTTAGCGACTGCACTTGGCTCGATCCCCGGAACCATAGCTGTTGTTAGTTTTGGGGCATCTATTGAGCATTTTGATGGCGGGCTGCGAACGCTCAACCCCGTCACTCTGGCTGTTTCAGTTGGTCTGCTGATTCTTAGTATCGGGCTTTCACGTTTATTTAAGAAGAAGGAAGAGATTTCAGAGGCGTAGATGTGCATTGCCCATTGAAGACCCGAAAGGTTTCCAAAAAAATCCTTTCTAACCAGCATCTTGAACATTTTCAGATTTTTTTGTAATTCAGACCATAATAAAACCTTTCGGGTCTAGTACGACAACAAAAGGACATCACCATGAAAAAACACTATCAAAATATCGTCATCGGCGCAGGCTCGGGTGGGATGACCGCCGCAATCGGCTTGTCCGCACTTGGCAAGGAAGTTGCGTTGATTGAAGGACTCCATGTTGGGGGCGATTGCACCAATGTGGGTTGTGTGCCCTCGAAGACACTCATTCATCTTGCGAAGAATTTCAAGGAAGGCACAAACCCTGATGAAGTTTTGAGAGAAACTATCCGCAAACGCGATGCGCTCCGAAATCTAGAAACTGAAGAAGTGCAGGAAATTGAAAATCTAACCTTCATCGAAGGAATGGCTCAATTTACCGCGCCAAAGACACTTGAAATAACGAATAGCGCAGGCGAAACCCAGCAAATTACTGCTGAAAATATCGTCATCTCGACAGGCGCACGCCCGCGCAGGCTGGATATTCCCGGGCTGCCTGCAGAACGCTCGATGACCAATATCGAGCTTTTTGATCTCGAAAATGCACCCAAACATATTGCCATTATTGGCGCTGGTGTGATTGCGCTCGAGATGGCCTTTGCGCTCCAGAAAATCGGCACAAAAGTGACTATGCTTGCCCTTGATAAGCGTGCGCTGATAACATCCATCTCCGAGGCGGCAGAGGCAATTCAGGCGAGTCTCGACCACAAGGGTATCGCCACATATTATGGTGCTACCGCCAAATCTTACGATGAAGCCACGCAAACACTGACGCTCACGCAGGGTGATGCCGAAATAGCGGTAAATGATGTAGATAAGGTTTTGGTGGCAATCGGACGTATCCGCAACATCAATGCGCTTGGTCTGGAGCAAGCTGGGGTCAAGTCTGATTCGCGGATGGGGATCACGATCAACGCTTTTTGCGAGACAAACGTCAAAGGTGTGTACGCTATCGGGGATGTCACTCCCACATCCGCTTTTACTCATTCTGCCAATGCGCAGGGGCGACGGGTTGTGCAGCGGATTGCGTTCCCGCTTTTGCCGATGTCGAAAAAAGAGCCAATTTTTCCGAGCGCGACATTCTCTGACCCAGAAGTTGCTACCGTTGGTCTGACGGCTGCCGAACTCGCGGCATCGTGCCACCAAAACGCGATAAAACGCATCCGCGTAGACCTAAAAGGGAACACCGACCGAGCTTATACAGACGGCATCGAGGAGGGCTTCATCATTGTGGACGCGGTACGCCTGACGGGGCGGATTTTGCATGCCACGATCGTTGCGCCGCACGCTTCTGAGATGATTTCGTTCTTTACGCTGGCGATAAGTCAGAAGATTTCGTTGTATAAAATCTATCGCTTGGTATATCCCTACCCAACTTTTTCAAGCGGGATTTTGAAAGTGGCGGACTTTTTCATGAGCGAAACGCTGACGAATTTATCAAAAGAAATTGGTGCGTATCTGCGCTATAGATTTGTAAAACCAAAAAATAATTAACCACGAAGGGCACGAAGGAACACAAAGTTAAAAACTTAAAGCTTTCCTTTGTGTTCTTTGTGGTAAAAAAAGTATGCCAACATCTTCCTTTGAACATATCCATATTGAAGTAACCAACGTCTGTAATTTTGCGTGCGAATTTTGCCCCGACATGATCTTGAAGCGTCCGCGCGGGCATATTGATCTTGAACTCTTACGCAAGATATTAGACGAAGTGGCGACATTTGAAGGTCGTCCGACAGTCCTTTTTCATGTGATGGGAGAGCCTTTGCTCTATCCCCATATTTTTGATGCGCTTGAGATGGCTGTAGAGTGTGATTTGAATTTGGAATTGATTACGAACGGGAGCACTTTTCATTTAATCCCCAAGCATATTCAAAAGCTGATTGCGGCAAATGTGCCAAAAGTGACGATTTCTCTGCAAACGCCCGATGAAGAAACTTTTACCATACGCGGAGAAATGAAAAACCTGAGTGCGGACGATTACTTTCAGGGCATCATCAACTTCACGCGTGAAAATATGCGCTCAGATTCGAAGACGATTGTCCAAGTCAAATTTATGGACAGCACCCCCACCTTCTTCTCCGTGCCCTACAAAACCTTGCGCGTGATTAAGGGGCGCGATGAACTACGCCATCATCTTTCAGATTGGAAGAAAAAATTTCTTCAAGGAACAATCCCTGATTCAGATTTAGAAGAATTGCTGAAGAAAAAGTTTGGCAAACTCCTGCTTGGCGTTCCACAATTTTTTAAGATCCATCCAAAAATCGTCCTGTATAGTTTTCCTTTGGAGAATTGGGGAAACTTGGACGAAGACGAGTTTTACCCAGCAAAAATCGGCTATTGTGATGGGGCAGTCGGGCAGATGGGCATTTTGCAAGATGGCAAAGTTACCCCTTGCTGTACCGACTATGAGGGATTAATCCCTTTGGGCAATGTCAACGAAAATTCACTGGTAGAAATTCTAGAAAATGATGCCACCCGCACCTTGCGAGAATGCTTTGATCGGATGCGTGTGGATGATCCGCTTTGCCAGCAATGCTTAGGCGCGAATACACGTGGCAAATCGCTCGTTCGGCAAGTCGGCGCGATTGCCTACTATAAGCTGATGAAACCGATTTTTAGGAAGAAGCAGAGGGTTGATTAAGCCCCCCTCTAGCTCCTCCCTCAGGGAGAACCTGTCCCTTCCCCCTGAGGGGGAAGGCTAGGATGGGGGCGGACTACTCAAACAACTTTTTTACAAACTCAACCAAATCAGGAGAAAAAATGAAACAAACAGCAATCTTTATCTTACTCATCTTTTCAATACTACTCGCAGCTTGCTCACCAAGCAGCGAAGCCCCAACAAACGAATTTGACCTCACTGACTGGGACAGTATCCTCGCTGCCGCAGAAGGTCAGACCGTAAATTGGTATATGTGGGGCGGCTCGGATAGCATCAATGCCTATGTGGATAATTTCTACGGTACAGCCCTTAAAGAACGCTATAACATTTCTCTCAATCGCGTCCCCGTTGCCGACTCGACAGATTATGTCAATCAGATTTTGAGCGAGAAAGAAGCCGGCAATGAAAATGGTGCCGTTGACCTGATGTGGATTAACGGCGAAAACTTCTTCACCCTCAAGCAAGCCGAAATGCTCTATGCGGATTGGGCACAAGCCATCCCTAACAGTGCATTGGTCGATTGGGGTAATCCTGCCATCAACCGCGATTTTGGCGAACCTGTCGAAGATTTGGAAAGCCCCTGGTCTTCGGCGCAGTTTCAGTTCATCTATGATTCCGCTCGCGTGGATGTAGATTCTCTCCCCCGCTCTTACGCTGATCTGGCAACTTGGGCGTGTGAACATCCCGGTCGTTTCACTTATATCGCTCCCGGCCCTGGTGCATTTCAGGGGACGCGTTTCGTCAAAGGCGCACTCTTTGAACTCAGCAGGGATGCCGCTCAATGGGGCACGCTCGATGAAGCTCTCTGGGAGAAATGGTCTCCTGAAGTTTGGAGTTATTTCAACGAATTCAAAACTTGCTTGTGGCGTGAAGGCGAAACCTATCCCAAAGATGAATATGAATTGCACGGTCTCTTCGCGAATAATGAAGTTGATTTCTCCATCACCCAAGCCATTGTCGGTGCAGGTGCGCTGATTGACGAAGGTCTCGTTCCCGAAACATCCCGCGCCTTCGTCTTTGACAATTATATGATCGGCGACTTCAATTATGTCGCCATCCCTTCCAACGCCAGCAACAAAGCCGCTGCGCTGGTTTTGGCAAACCTAATTCTTGATCCCGAATTCCAAGCTGCACAAGTCCTCCCCGAAAACGGATTCGGTCTCGGCTTCGGCATCGACGTGACCCGTGTCATCGATCCCGCGCAAGTCGCAATGCTTGAAGACGCGCTAGAAAATCTCGGAGAAGCCGCCACCCCCGCCGACGATATGGCAAAATCTCTCGTTGGTGATGCCGCATCACCTTATCAAGCCCTCGTCGAAGATGGCTGGCGTGAGAATGTGTTGATTGGAAAGTAGAAACGCCCCCATCCCCTGCTTTCTCCCATTTTCAAAATCGGAAATTTAGGGAAGGAACCAAACTCCTCCCCTAAATTCCATGCACTTGGAATTTGGGGGAGGCTGGGTGGGGGCAAATCTGCGCTAACCTTAAACCTTCAACTTGAACCCTTCTACCCGCTCCACCTACCTCCGCCTCGCCCCCACTCTGGGGGTTTTGACGATTCTCCTCGGCGCGAGCCTCCTCTATGGTTTAGCGCAAAGCTTTGGCTATCTCACCATCATTGGAGAGAGCGAACTCAACCTGACCGCTTATCAAAATCTCGTCAGCGGTGAAGGCACAGCAGGCAGAGAGTTCTGGGTTTCACTCGCATTTTCCCTCTGGATTAGCCTCACATCCACCCTTCTCTCAGCCATTGGTGCGCTATTCCTCGCCACCCTGCTCAATCACCGTCCCTCCCGCCTCGACACCTTTGCTCTCAACTGGAATCTTGTCTTCCCCCATCTCGTTTGGGGCGTGGGTGTACTTCTCGTTTTCGCCCAAAGCGGACTCCTCGCACGTTGGGCAGGCGTACTTGGCATCATTGAAACACCCGCCCAATTCCCTGTCCTTGTCCGCGACCGTTTCGGAATCGGCATCATTTTCACCTATATCGGCAAAGAATTTCCCTTTCTCACCCTCCTCATCCTCGCCCTCCTCCGCACCCAATCCGATGGCTATCTCCGCATCGCAGAAAACCTCGGCGCAACCCGCTGGCAACGCTTCCGCCTCGTCACCCTGCCCCTCGTCCGCCCCGCGCTCATCTCCGGCTCGCTCCTCGTTTTCGCCTACATCTTCGGCGCGTACGAAGTCCCCGCCCTCCTCGGCGTACGTTATCCCAGAACATTACCCGTTCTCGCCCTCGAATCTTTCACCAATCCCGATCTACACGCCCGCGCCGAAGGAATGGCAATCAGTCTTATCATCGCCTTAATCGTTTTGCTGATTGCGGGATTCGCTCGCGCAAAAGAGAGGACTTCGGAATGAAAAGAAAAATTCTTATCGGGATAATTCTCCTCGCTCCGCTCTTGGTCTTGGGCTTGTTTGCCTTCTCTGAGCGTTGGTTCTACCCCCAGCCTTTTCCTGTTAACTGGACGACCGAAACATTCTCCCGTCTCCTCAGAGATGTGCGTACTCTCAAAGCGATTCTCGACAGTCTCCTCCTCGCTTTCATCGTCAGCCTACTCTCCCTCATCATCGGATACCCCGCCGCGCGCGTCATCGGCACCCAAGAATTTCCTGGTAAACGCTGGGTTTGGCTGGCAATTTTCCTCCCCACCGTCATCCCCCCTCTTGCCATCGGGATGGGCTTGAGCATCCTCGCTCTCCAAACGGGATTAGCCGGAACCCGCTTCGGCATCGTCTTGGCACATATCGTCCCCACTTTGCCTTATACCGTTTTCACATTAGCTGGCGTTTTCGCTCGCTACGATGAAAACTACGAATATCAAGCCCTCGCCCTCGGTGCCAGCCCCGCACGGATATTTTTCACCGTCACCCTGCGCCTCCTCGCCCCCGGTCTCGCCGTGGCAGGCCTCTTCGCCTTCCTTATCTCATGGAGCCAATACCTCCTCACCCTCCTCGTCGGCGGCGGGAGAGTGCTAACGCTCCCAGTACTCCTCTTCTCCGCTGTCTCTGGCGGCAACCCGACCACCATCTCGGCATTGTCCCTTTTATTTCTAGCCCCGCCCGTTCTCGTGATTGCCGCTACCGCCCGCTTTTTGGGCGAAAACCCAAATGAAATCCATGAACGAATCTAAACATAGCTGTGCATTGCACTCGATAGAGTGCGTTGCACAGCGAGTCTTGCAAACTAACCCGAACTGCAGCGTACCTGCTAGGTGCAATGCAGTTCTAGAAAATATAAATTTATGACAACAGTAACCTTCACGAATATCTCTAAAACTTACCCCAAAGCGGATGCCCCCGTCCTTAACAACTTTTCACTCGAAGTCAAAAGCGGCGAACTCGTTTCTCTGCTCGGTCCCTCTGGGATTGGGAAATCAACCCTGCTTAAACTCATCGCTGGTATCGAACGCCCCGACGCGGGCGATATTCTCTTCAACGGAGAGAGCATCCTGCCGATTGCGCCAAATGAGCGGGAAGCAGTTTTTATGTTTCAGAAGGCATATCTTTTCCCCTTTTTGAGTGTGGGTGAGAATATCGAATTTGGTCTAAAAGTGAAAGGTTTTTCTACGCAAAAACGTCATATCAAAGTTGCAGAAATGCTTGACCTAATCGGCTTGCCCGGCATCGAGAATCGCCACCCCAACGAACTCTCTGGCGGGGAGCAGCAGCGCGTGGCGTTGGCTCGTTCGCTCGTCATCCGTCCGAAGGTTTTGTTGCTTGATGAACCCTTCAACAGCCTCGACCGCCCCGTCCGCTTGAATTTGCAGGAGGCGGTGCGGAATATCCAGCACGAACTTGGCATCACGACTATTCTCGTCACGCACGATCTCGGAGAAGCGATGTCGATGTCGGACAGGATGGCGTTGATGATGCGGGGCAAAGTCGCGGCAGTGGATGAGCCAAGAATTTTATTCCAGAAACCACCCAGTGTGGAGACGGCAAAGTTTGTCGGGGTGAAATTGTTTATCGAAGGCGTAGCAAGTTCGGGTACGCTCGTCTCGGCGGAATGGGGCAAGCTAAAAATCGAAGATGAGAAAAAAACGGGTCGAAGCGTATACGCTATTCGCCCGGAACATATCCGCATCATCAAAGAAAAATGCGAAAATTCTTTTGCTGGCATGGTGCAAAATTCAGTTTATCGCGGCGAGCATGTGGAAGTGCAGGTTGCGCTGGAAGAGAAAACCATTCGGGCACATCTGCCTGCTGAGAAGGGGACTTTTTCGTCGGGAACGCCGATTGAAATTGTTTTACCGAAGAAATATTTATTCGTTGTAGAGGAGTAATTATGTCAAAACCAAAAAGCAAGAAACAGCTTCGTCGTGAAAAAGTGCGCGCAGAAAAAGAGCGCAAAAAGTGGATGAGATATGGCGCAATAGGATTGGTCTTGGTTGCCATAGTTGCCTTTATTGTCACCCGTCCGCCAAAAGCCCCGCCATTGGACGAAGCGCGCCTCGCATCAAACCCGAGCATTGGGCTTGCTTCCGCTAAAGTGACCGTGACCGAATTTGGCGATTTTGGCTGCCACGCCTGCCAATCTTGGCATGAATCTGGCATCAAGGAACAAATTATCGCCACCTATGGCGATGACGTTCAATTCGTCTGGAAGGATTTCCCCGTCATCACGGCACAGTCGCCCAAAGCGGCGGAGGCGGGACAGTGCGCCTTCGATCAGGGTGAATTCTGGGCGTATCACGATCTGCTCTACGCAAAAGCCCCCGCGATTGGGGTAAGTAATTTAAAGGAATATGCTGCGCAAGTTGGCTTAGACACCGCACGCTTTGATGCTTGTCTCGACTCTGGTCAGAATCGCGCCAAGGCTGAACTAAGCGAAAGGGAAGCACGGCAGCTCGCTTTGCCAGGAACTCCCGCCTTTTTAGTGAACGGGACGAGGCTAATTGGACCACCATCGTTTGAAGTTTTGGCTGAAGCGATTGATGCGGTTTTGGCTGAGTAAGCTTTGCCTCACCCCCTCTGCCCTAAAGGGCATCTGGAAGAGAAACTGCTTCGCATCCCCCAAATTCTAAGTACGGAATTTAGGGGAGAGATATATACAGCAGAATTCTGAAGTCTTAAGAACTTCGGAATTCTTTGTTTATAACGAGATATGCTACACTTCTTTTCGTCTATTCTTTAAGGAAATGGACTTGATTTTTATGAAAGAGGAAAGAGTATCTCTCAATCTCCTACAAGAACTTGTTGAGTTATTCGCCGATATCGGCGAGGGTAAAACAAGAGGAAATTTATGAACAAAACATTTTGGAAAACTATAAGAAAAAACGAGTACGCTATCCCTGAAGGGTATACCGCCGAAAATTTAGCCCCCAAATTGCTCAGTTGTTTTGCTAGCCCTGATCCTGAATTGCGCGATGATCTGGCATATTCAATCCTAACGGAGTGGGTAGACCATGATTTCTATACCTACAAGCAAATTAGGGAAATGATGATTGTTTTGAGTTCGAATTTAGAAATCGGGATTGGAGAAAAAGATACAGATTCTGTTTTTCTACGTACTTTTTCGATATTAGCACTGGCTTTGATGATCTATCACGATAATAACAAATCATTTCTAAAAGCAGATGAGGTTGAAACACTGCTTGAAAAAGGATTGGAATATCTTCATGCAGAAAAAGACCCACGTGGATATATTCAAATTAAAGGCTGGGCACATGCCCTTGCTCACACAGCTGATTTAATGCTCGTATTAGCCGAAAATAGACATACCAATATAGATCAGCATATTAAAATACTCGACGGCATAGCTAAAAAACTGATCAATTCAACAGATTGGGTTTATCTGCATGGCGAAGATGATCGCTTATCTGCCGTCGTAATTGCTATTCTTCAACGAAATCTAATTGAGTTACCCCATATCGAAGAATGGCTTTCTTCTTTAGCTACTCCCGTAAACGGTTTTTGGAAGGGTGCCTGGACAAAAGAAGATGCTACGCGTGCCTTCTTCAATCTTCGCAATTTCTTGCGCAGTTTATATTTACAGATAACCAGAGAAGACAATCTTGAAAACAAAACACAACTTCAAGAATTGATGCTAAAAACGATGCAGTCCTTAAAGGCATACTAAGAAAAGAAAGTATTAATTAACTGATTTACTGGTCGGGTACAATACCAACACCATGCCTATCACGCCAGAACTTATTATCAAACTCTTCTTTTTCAGCTTTACCTTATGGCTAGGAGCCTACCTGCTGGCGCGCAACTTCAAGAAAACGACGCTCCAACTGACAGGCTTTGGGCTACTTGCTTATGCCCTTGCCCTCGCCATAGAATTACTGACCAACCAGCTTTTCTCCGTTATCCTTCTTCTGCCAGCCATTTTATGGATCGGCGCAGCACTTCACCTTTTGCCAGAAGAAACCATCTGGCGTGAGCGTTTCATTCGCATTTGGGCACTCACTGCAATTCCCGTTCTCATTCTCACCTTGCTCAACCCATGGTTTGGCATCATTGCAGTGGCTGCGAATCTGCTCAGCACGAGGATGGTCGGTCGGCTTGCCCTACGCTCCCGTTTCAAAAACACTTTTGCAGTTCTAGCTTTGGTCGCATTATTTTTCACTCTCAGCACGGGGCTGATGGTGCTACCGTTTGATTTCCTTCCACGCATTTGGGGAATTTCAGTTCTCGGCGTCGACCTGCTCACTCTTGGTATCCTCATCACAATCTGGGATGCTTTTGACGAAGGCGAATCCATGCGCGCTCATCTTCTACGCTCCCTCGTCGCGGCTTTTTACTACGCTGGCGCACTCGCTGCGCTGGTCATCATCTTCATCGCCCTCGACGGAGAGCTAGGGTTCACCAAATTACTTTTGCTCACGAGCGTCATCACATTTGGGATTCTCACGCAAACTTTCTCATCACAAATCCAATCTCTTTTGGATAGATTGACATTCTCCCGCACCTCAACATTGAGCAGCGAAAGAGAAATTCTCCGCACTATGGCAGATGACTTGCCGCGCCTCTCTCCATTCAAACTTGCTGAGGTGGACGAAAAAGAATTTGCCCGTCTGACACGCCGTGCCATTAGCAATTTGGGCAATTTGCCAAAACTGGCAACCAGTCCGCTCACCAAGCTGCCAGCAGTCATCGCCCAAAGCGGAGAAAATCCGCTCGACCGCGCCCACGCGCTGAAAGCATTACTCACAGAAAGTATTCAACGTCTCAAACCACAAGGCGATGCTAATTTTGGCGCAACAGACGAATGGCGTTATTACAACGCTCTCTATTTCCCCTACGTTGTCGGGCTTAAACCTCATACACGTCGCACCAACAAAGAGTTCCTTGATGAAATATCCCTTCAAGCCTTAGAGTGGTTCCAAGTCTCCGTCCCAGAGCGGACTTTATATAATTGGCAAAATATTGCTGCGCACTTGATTGCAGAAGATTTAAGAAGTAAAAGATAACTCATGCAAACTGGCAGTAGATGGCAGTATTTTTCGTAGATTTGGCAGTTCGGTATAGCATAAACTGGGGGCGTCTTATCCAACAAATATAGGAGCTATATCATGACTGTTCAAACCCAAGCCAACAACACCTCTATTCGCCCCATTCTTTACGCTAATGCCATCTTTTCCACTCTCAGCGGACTCGAATTCGCATTGGCATCCAAATTCATCACAAACCTCATTGGCGTTGATAATTCTCCGGTTATCTTCGATCTCGGACTTGCCTTAATTGGCTTCGGTCTTTTCCTCTTTTATAAAGCCTCACGCCCTGTTATTACCCGCGAATTCGTGCTTTTTATTATCATTGCAGATTCTCTCTGGGTTTTGAGTAGCATCTTGTTTCTCCTCACCAGTTGGGTCCCCTTCACACTTGAAGGAAAATGGGTAGTGGGCATCAAAGCCATCATCGTGGATATCTTTGCTGGCCTACAATTCTTCAAATGGCGAAAGATGCAGTAGAAATTCAATTCACTTTATTTTCACCATTCAAGAGAGAGCCAATTGGCTCTCTCTTGTCTTTTAATGTTTTTTAGAAACCTTAGAATTTATCTCACTCTCCACCTCCCCTTTGTGAGAAGTTTAGAAGCACGAGTATACATAACTCTAAAAAAAAAACTAAACAAAGACCCGAAAGGTTTCAATCACTCGATAATTAAACCAGAATTTATGCATCCAAAAGTCTCTTGTCAAAAACGTGTCTTGATAAAACCTTTCGGGCTCGAATTTTGCACAGCATCACATAGATAGGGTAATTTAGTTTACAATACCCGCATGAAAGAATTTATTTACGGACGTAACCCGGTTTACGAAACGCTGCGCGCCAAACGGCGGCAGTTTTTTCAATTATTAGTCAGCGAGAACGCAAAAGAACAAGGTCGTTTGGCTGAAATTATCCAAATGGCACGAGCACAAAAAGTCAAAGTGCTTCGTGCGCCACGCAATCGTATGGATAAAATCGCCCACAATAATCAGGGGATTGCCTTGGAAGTCAGCGACTATCCTTACCATAATGTTTTGGATATTGTGGACAAAGCGGAATCTCGTGAAGAACCGCTCTTTGTACTCATCCTCGACACTTTGCAAGACCCCCAAAATTTCGGTACGCTCTTGCGGACAGCTGAATCCGTTGGTGTACATGGGGTTATCATCCCATTAGCGCGGACGGCGCAAGTCAGTGCTGCGGTGGTGAACGCTTCATCTGGGGCGAGTGAACATTTATTGATCGCACAAGCGAATCTCGCACAGGCGATTCGGGAGCTGAAAGATGCCGGGGCGTGGATCATCGGTCTGGAGGGCAGCGAGCAAGCCCAAAGTCCAGGAGCGATCCGCCTGGATGGTGGGATTGGAATCGTCGTCGGCTCAGAGGGACATGGCATGCGTCGCCTGACCCGCGAATCCTGTGATCTATTAATGAAGCTCCCAATGCAAGGCGAAATCGAGTCACTTAACGCAGCGGTAGCGGGGTCTGTCGCGTTGTATTTGGCTTATTTGGAAAGAGAAAAGAAAAAATAAAATTAATCCTTATCCCAACGCTCTGCGTTGGGATTTTTTGAAAATCCCAACGCAGAGCGTTGCAAAAAGGATAGGAAAATGGCAAAAGCAAAAATACAGTTTCCGCGCGGCTTTTTATGGGGGACGGCGACCGCTGCGCATCAGGTTGAAGGGCAAAATACAAATAATAATTGGCACGCTTGGGAAGAAGCGGGGAAGACCGTCGATAAATCTGGTTTGGCTTGCGATTGGTGGGGCGGACGCTGGCGCGAAGATTTTGACCGCGCTGCTGAAACGGGGCAAAACGCGCATCGCCTTTCAGTGGAATGGAGCCGCATTCAGCCTGAGCGTGATCGCTGGGATGAGAGCGCGTTAGATCGTTATCGCGAAATGCTGCGCGGCTTACGTGACAGAAATATGACCGCGATGGTCACCTTGCACCATTTCACGAATCCGCTTTGGGTAGATGACCCTTCGACAGACTCAAGGAGCGGCTGGGAAAATGATGAAACCCCACAGCTTTTTGCCGATTATGTACGCAAAACTGTTTCGGCTTTGAAGGAATATACGAATTTATGGGTGACGATTAACGAGCCAAATGTTTATGCTTATTCTGGCTATGTAGAGGGGGCCTTCCCACCGGGCAAACAGGATTTGAATATCGCTTTAAAGGTGATGGTTAATTTAGTACGTGGGCATGCGCTGGCGTATAAGGCAATTCATGAAGTACAGCGTGAAGCACGAGTGGGGATGGCACATCAATATCGTTCAATATATCCCCAAAAAACATATTCCCCCTTAGACAGATGGGTTGCGAAGGTGCAATCAAGCATCTTTAACGATCTTTTTCCGCGAGCAGCCACAGAAGGCAAGGTCAAATTTCTATGGAAGAGTATCAAAGTCCCCGAAGCTGTGGGAACGCAGGATTTTCTGGGCGTAAATTATTACACCCGTGATTATGTCTCTTTTGATTTGCGGATGGCTGGCGAGTTATTTGGAAGACGTTCCTTCCGTCAGGATGCCGACCTGAGCGAAACCGGATTTATCGCCAATGAGCCAGAAGGTTTCCATGAAGCGATACGCTGGGCAAATCGCTTTGGCAAAGACATTATCGTCACTGAAAATGGCGTAGAAGATGCGTCTGATGAGTTCCGCCCGCGTTATTTGGCGCAACATATTGAGCATTTATGGCGAGCGGTCAATTTTGGCTGGCGTGTGAAAGCCTATTTCCATTGGTCGCTGGTGGATAACTTCGAATGGGAGCGTGGCTGGACACAACGCTTCGGTCTCTGGGAATTGGATATCGAAACGCAGAAACGCCGCAAACGCAAATCAGCAGATTTCTATGAAGAGATTTGCAAGACAAATAGCCTTTCTTCAGAGATGGTGAAGGAATATTGCCCAGAGGCCATGGAAAAGATTTTTCCGGACTGATTTTCTATAACATCAAAACATAATTTTGTTTATTCGTAAACGGAGACAAATATGAAATTACTGCATACTGAGATACAAATTGAAGCCAGCCCTGAGACAGTGTGGTCTATTCTCATTGATTTTGAAAAATACCCTGAATGGAATCCCTTTATAATATCAATTAAAGGAAATCTTCAAGAAGGAAAAATGCTCGAAACGCTCATGTCACCACCAAATGGAAAAGAAATGACCTTCAAGCCCATTATAAGAAGCGTTGTTGAAAACTCCGAATTCAGTTGGCTAGGTAGATTTTTATTCCCAGGCATATTCGATGGCGAGCATATTTTTACTTTATCCAAAAACGAAAATGGCTGTCTTCTCGTACAAAAGGAAAAATTCTCTGGTTTGCTTGTCCCATTCCTGTGGAAAAGTCTAGACCAAGACACGCGGGCCGGTTTTGAGCTAATGAATCAGGCGTTAAAAGCTAGGGCTGAAAAAGGAAATTTATAACAAATCATACTTGTTTCAAAAAAAATGCCCCATAAAAATGCGCTCTTCCGAGCGCATTTTTTTATTTAAGTCGTTTCTCCATGCGAATATCTGTCCACATTTTACCTTGCCAATAGGTGAATTTTTCAATACGACCAATCTCTTGATACCCCATCTTTTTATACAATTTTATGGCGTTGGTATTGAATTCAAAAACGCCTAATTCAATCCGACTTAATCCCCGCGCTTTGATCTGATCTTCAAGATACTCCATTGCTTGCGTGCCGATGCCTTTTCCACGCGCGGAGGCTTCGCCGATATTGATCCCGATCCATGCACTGCTTAATTCCTTCAGATACAGTTGCTCCGGGTCGATCTGATAACTTATTTCACCGACCAATTCTCCATTTATATAGATCAGGTAAATTTGATTGTATTTAAGTCGTTTCAGCAAAGATACAACGGTGATTGCTTCCCTGGCTTCAAGTGCTTCCTTTGTAAAGTTAGGGCGAATAAAAGGAATCAACTCAGGGTCATTTCCCCATCTATTCATGGTCGCTGCAATCTCTGATGTTGGGGGAAGTAGTTCTGTGAAGGTAATATTCATCTTATTTTCTCATTAGCCTAAGAAACCATTTAGCTTATTCTTTGACCCTATTATCATCTTCAAAGGCTTTCCCGTCCATATGATAAGGGATCAGATAGATGTTGATTAAACGGAAGCAGGCTCAAATCTACGTGGGAATCGTATTCATCATCTTTCTCTTTTCTATCTTCTAATGAGATCAATAATAGAAACTCCTGTAAGAAATTAGAATATCGCCATATCTATAAATTATGAAAAAGATATGGAAACCCCTCATCCTAATTCTTGTTGTTGGTGTATTGGCTGGAATTTTCTATTTCCAGACCCAATCATCTACGGCCAATCAGGTGAATTCCACAGATGGGCTCGTAACAGGAACGTCTATCGGTGAAATCGCAACCGATTTTAGAGGCACTACGCTTGAAGGGGAAACCATCAGTCTGAGCGATTATCGCGGCAAGATCGTGATGATCAATGATTTTGCTACCTGGTGTGGACCCTGTCTGTTGGAAACGCCCCATCTTGTAGAACTCTATAATGCAAAAAAAGACGAGGTTGAAATCATTGCCTTGAATATGCAAGAAAAGGAATCGGATGTGGCGGGGTATCAGGATGAATTCAACATCACTTATTCGCTCGTGATGGACCCAAATGGAGAATTGACCGAAGGCATCTATAGACCAATCGGCTTGCCAACCAGTTGGTTCATTGATCCCGAAGGTGTCGTGCGATATGTACATTCCGGGCCGCTGACTGCCCCGATGCTGGAGGAAGTGATTGCCGCTCTCAATGAAGGGCGCGAGCCGGATGTCTTTTCGGTTTTGAATTAGGTTCAGATGAAGAAGAAAACGCTGCAAATCTCCACTTTTATCTTCTTTCTCTCTCTCGTTTTGGCTGCCTGCACAGCGAGAGTAGAAATACCTTCAAATGCCACTCACGCACCTGTGTTTGAATCAACGCCTTCACTTGCTCTTGATCCTATAGTCACAGAAACACCTGCACCGGGCAACGACGCTCCCATCCCCTTCCCGACAAATATACGTATTGAAGATAATATCGAATATCAAATTCCCTTTATGCTGGGATTCGATGCCATTCGCCCTGTCTACGCCCCAATCTTTGCACCTGCAAATGTCGCCCCCCTATTGGATGATGAATTGGTGATGGGTCTTGTCATTGATGGGGAAGCGAAAGCCTATCCCGTTACTGTCTTGCGTTTTCGAGAGATGGTTAACGATGAAATTGCGGGGTGGCCTGTTTTGGTCTCGTGGTGACCGATTTGCTACACCGGTCTCGTGCACGACCGGAGAATTGATGGCGTGATCCACACCTTTGGGAACGCTGGGTCACTGGTGATGAATGCTATGACCTGGTATGACCATGAAACGGAATCAATCTGGTCACAGCCTTGGGGACGAGCGATCGAGGGCGAATATAAAGGCGTGCAATTGAATTTGCTTCCCTTTCAACTGACGACTTGGGAACGTTGGAAAGAAGCCTACCCACATACACTCGTGATGATCAACGATCTCGATCGAATGTCAGAATCCCGTCGGCAGGGGTTTCAGGCAGATTTTGTGATCGGATTGGTCTTGGTGGAGGAATCGAAGGCTTATTATTACACTGATGTTGAGAAATTGGGTGTGGTCAATGATACGCTGGCAAATACCCCGATCATGGTCTGGGCTGCGGATGAGATTTATCAGGCTTATCTCCGTCAGATTGATGGGCAGACGCTCACCTTCAGCTTTAACGGAGAAGAGCTTATTGACAAGGAAACTGGTTCTCGTTGGGACCCAGCTCTGGGGCTGGCACTTAGCGGGCCATTGGAGGGGAAATCGCTCAAGCCTGTCCCCAGCTTAAGTTCCTATGATTGGGCATGGAAGGATTTTTATCCAGAATCGGATTTTTACAAGCCGTAGAGCCTGAGTTATGGATAAAAAACTTGGATGCTAAGAGCTAAAAAATAACCACAGATTACACAGATGCACACGGATTTTTTTGTTCTTTTTCTGTGAAACCTGTCTTCAGCGTAGCGGCATCTGTAGCAAAAATCTAGCTACATGACAGTTTGTTAAAAAGAGCATCCGTTGGTTGAGTAGGCGGTGCTTTTCACCGTATCGAAACCAATATTTACCTGGAAAGTGCCTGTTTTGTGGTTTCGATACACCCCGAAAAAGCATTCGGAGTTACTCAACCACCGTCAAAAACGAAAGTATTATGTAGCTAGGCAAATTTTAGAGTTCTGGCTTATCTGAAGCTGACGTTAAAAAAAGGGGATGATAAATACCTGAGGGTCAAAACAAGAAAAACGCTCGGGTATATAGATATTCGTTTAACGGAAGCAAGTCTAAATCAAGAGCGAAGCGAAGAGGGGATATTCAAGCACAGAAGATGTTGAAAAAACGGTATCGCGTAAAAGACCTCACACTCTCCCAATCTCCCAAAACTTTCTCTTCTTTATCGGGTTTTCTCCTGTATAATAGAGCAACGTATGAAGTGCGATGCACTCTGCGTCCCCTGTAATTTTTCTACAAAAGAATATTTTTTCAACTCACGCCTGAGGAGGTTTGTATGTCTGATAAAGAAAAACTTGAAGGTGAAGTTTATTACCCTTCAGAAGAAGTTCTTAAGAATGCCAACGTGCCTGATTATGATACGTGGTATAAGCAATCTATTGATGACCCCGAAGGTTTTTGGGCAGATCGAGCGAATGAATTGGAGTGGTATAAAAAATGGGATAAGGTGCTAGACGATAGCAACGCGCCTTTTTTCAAATGGTTTGTAGGCGGCAAGACAAATATCGTGCATAATGCGATTGACCGCCATCTGACAAATTCGCATCGCAATAAATTGGCGTTGATTTGGGAGGGTGAGCCGGGCGATAAACGCACTTTCTCATACCATGCGCTAGACCGCGAAGTGAGCAAAATGTCAAATATCTTGAAGAGCATGGGCGTGGAGAAGGGCGATATTGTCACAATTTATATGCCCCGCATCCCCGAGCAGGTTTTTGCGATGCTGGCTTGTGCCAAGATCGGTGCGGCACATTCTGTAGTTTATGGTGGTTTCAGTGTGGAGGCACTCGCTTCACGCATCGAAGCCGCAAAAAGCCGTGTGCTGATTACGGCTGATGGGGCTTGGTTGCGCGGAAATATCATCAAGCTGAAAGATATTTCTGATGAAGCAATGGCACGGCAAGCAACAATTGAGCATTGTATCGTTGTGAAGCGTACGGAAAATGATATATATATGGAACAGGGGCGCGATTATTGGTATCACGATCTCTTGGAATTACCGATTGCCAGCCCGAAATGTGAAACAGAGCAAATGGATGCAGAAGACTTGCTCTTTATTCTTTATACATCTGGCACAACTGGGCAGCCGAAGGGGATTGTCCACACGCATGGTGGTTATCAGGTTTATACCAATACCACGCTCAAATCTGTTTTTGATGTCAAAGATGATGACCGCTGGTGGTGTGCCGCTGACCCGGGTTGGATTACGGGACACAGTTATATCGTCTACTCACCGCTGATTGCCGGCGTGACATCCTTTATGTACGAAGGTGCGCCGACTCACCCCTATCCCGATCGATGGTGGAAGATGGTCGAAAGATACGGAATTACGATTTTGTATACCGCGCCGACCGCGATCCGTGGCTTGATGCGCTTTGGAGACGCGTGGGCGCAGAAATACGATCTCTCCTCCCTGCGCTTATTGGGCAGCGTTGGCGAGCCCATCAACCCCGAAGCATGGAAGTGGTATTACGAAGTTATCGGAAATAGCAAATGCCCGATCATGGACACCTGGTGGCAAACCGAAACAGGTGGATTTGTGATTACGCCCCTCCCCATCACACCGCTTAAACCCGGCTCTGGTACAAAGCCCTTCTTTGGGCACGAAGCGGATGTTGTCGATGACGACGGCAATCCCGTTGCAGCTGGCGAAGAGGGCTATCTCGTTTTGAAACGCCCGTGGCCGAGCATGTTGCGCACCATTTACGGTGATGATGAACGCTATAAAGAACAATATTGGGGAAAATTTGGCAATATGTACCAAACCGGAGATTCTGCCCGTAAAGATAAAGACGGTTATATCTGGATTATCGGGCGGATGGATGACGTGCTCAAAGTCAGCGGTTATCGCCTAGGCACCGCCGAAGTTGAGAGCGCCATTACCTCGCACCCCAGCGCAACAGAATCGGCAGTTGTCGGGCTCCCGCATGATATTAAGGGCAACGCCATCCACGCTTATGTCATTTTGAGCGCAGGTCAAACGGGCAGTGATGAATTGGCCGCAACCTTGCGCGACCACGTTGGCAAAGAGTTGGGTCCCATCGCCAAACCAGAATCGATCACCTTTGTTGATAGCCTCCCCAAAACACGCAGTGGCAAAATTATGCGTCGTTTGTTGAAGGCACAAGCAATGGGTGAAGATGTCGGCGATACGAGTACGCTGGCGGATTAATAGTTTCTCTAGGGTATAAAAAAACGGGACTTCTTGAGAAGTCCCGCTTTTTTATACTAAGTTTTTTTTGCTGAGCTGATGTCTACTTGCTTCGATCAGTTAGTGGGCTGAGCTTCCAGCGCCCATAAGCGATGAATCCGACAATAAGTGCCAGCACAAGATTAAACATGATATTCTTGTGCCTCACCACTTTGAAGATACCAAACAATCGCTCCCAGCATTGTTAAAACAAGCCCTAAGCCAGTCTCAGAATTTGTAGAACTTATAATAAAATATTCATTTCAAAACTCTTTTGTAATTACTCAGGCATGTCTTTGCTAGGCAGTTTTATTCCCGAAGCAATCTCGTTTTCAGCATAGGAGACTGCCACGTCGCAAAAGCATGCTCCTCGCAGAGACATCTCTGAAAGTGCTGAGTAGTTACACTCCTTTTTTTATTTACCAATAATAAAATATTTGTGCCGATTCAAGCAACCAGAACTCAAGTTTGGTACCAAATCAGCGGATCAATAAGATACCTGCAACAGTCAGCAGCCCCGCTACCATTTGCAGGTTGATCGTTTTAGAATTGGCGGCTACCAGCTCTCTGTCTTCATAATGTTTAAAGAGGATTTGGCTGGCGGAGAAAACAAGCGGCAAAGCCCCAAGCATTGCCAATGTGCCGAGTGGGAATAGCCCGGTCATCACGCCGATTATCCCAAGACCAAAAGCTGCAACCATTAGAATGATATAACCCCAGCGGGCGCGTTCTTTACCCAGCACAACTACCAGATTATGTTTGCCGCTAATACGATCAGCATCTTCATCCGGAAATTGATTAATCCACAAAACAGCAGTGGTTAGCAACCCTACCGGCAAACCGATCGCAAAATCTTCCCAGGTTACGCGACCTGTCAGCGCAAGCACAGTACCAGCCGTTACAAGTGGGCCAAAATTCAATCCGATTAGTAATTCTCCCAATCCCTTGCGGGCAACTAGACGCAAAGGCGGTGCGGTATAAAAGTATGCTGAGAAAGCACCTGCCAAGCCAAAGAGGATCAACAAAGTTTGGCCGCTCAATAACATTACGACCAGACCAAGCGTAAAAGCTACCACTAGTGAAATCAGGCCAACTTTTAACATGCCATTTTCAGATATCAGGCCTAGCTCCATGGAACGACTTCCTCCGGAGAAGGGTAAAAAGTAGTCGTTATTCACTTTGTCTGTGCCACTTGTCCAATCAAAATAATCGTTGAAGGTGTTCGCAGAAACATGCAAAGCACCAGCGCCAAAGAGAGTTAAAAAGAATAAAAGCCAAGGGAAGGGCGACACCGAGTGTGTGACCACTGCCCAGGCAGCACCAATCAAAACAGGGATGAGGCTGGCTGTCAGGAATGGCAAGCGCGTGATCACCATGCCGGCGAAAACTTTGGTCATCGGGCTGATGGCAGGCATCGCATCCACTTCTTTGGATGGATTCATTGGTGTGGTGACACCACAGTATCCAATCTGTTCACCATCACTAAAAGTGGGCGTGATTCGAATTTCAGCACTAAAGGATGTACCATCTTTTCGTAAGAATACCGTCTGACCCTTATATTCTCCTTCCTCGCTAGCAGTTTTTAACCACGCTGGTACATGCTCCAAAACCACCAGCCCAGGAGAGAAAAGTGAGACGCGTTTATTACCAATAACTTCTTCTGCGCTGTAGCCAAAAATCTGCTCAGCTCCCTTGTTATACGTTTCGATACGTCCTTCCATGTCGGTAGTAATTGTGCTTTTAACTTCTGTACGATTCATTAACGTCCTCCAATAAGATGAAATAGGGAAATTTACATATAGTAAGAAAGCAAAAAAGTGCCTGATATTTTTCGCGTTATAGAAGCCTCAGCCATCTATTTTATGAGGAACCTGACGGGCTCCAGCCACGATCATAGCTATCCCCAGCAATGCCAGAGTAGTCAACGAAGCTAACCAAGTCAGTGTGTTTGGCGCATCCCAGTCAATTAGCTGCACTTGAGAATCTACAATAAATAATCCCATTATTGAAAAAATGCTAAAAGTCGCTACAGTCAATCCGGTGGCAAGAAACTCGGCAGAGGTTGATGATTTAGCTATGGTAAACATCATTACGCTGCCAGTAAAAAACATTGCACTGTATAGTTGGCTGTGAAAGACATCCAATGTCCAGGGAAACGTATCACCGAAAGTATTCGGTAGAATTAACAAACCGAGTCCATACAGACTAATCAGGATGCTCGTGCTGCGCAATATGGTGCCCCATTTAGCTGGTACTGGATTCAGATGGCTTGTAGGCATAGATCTGTACAACCACAAATGGTAGCCTGCACTAATAGGAAGAGAAATATATATTGCAAACCAGCCCCAGACTGGCCAATACTTGAAATCAAACTGACTGCTGGTAAACAGCGAAACAACAAGAACAATGAATGTGAAGGTAAAGATGGCTCTCAACACCGGACGAGTTGGTGACCAGCGGCCTGAAAGTAACATATAGCCAACCGATACCATTGCTCCTAGATAAATTGCACCTAAAAAACGCGTATTAAATGGAGCGATCTCCCAGGGCCATAGTGGGCGGATAAGATTTGGGAAAAAGAACAAGCCAAAGCCCGCGCCAATCAGTACCAAAGTTTCAATCAAGGTAAAGGATCGCAAGAAAGGGGTAATTGAAGGGTTTTTACTGTCAGAATTCATTTTAGACTCCAAGGCTTTAATTAGGGCATTGGAGCCATTCTACTAATAATTACCCAAATTGTCCATATACTTTCGTTTTATTACCTATTCCCCCATTCTTAATTTTATATCGAAAACAATACTTCTTGTCCAGAATCAAACGCTTGCTCGTCAGCACGAGTAATCAAATGCGCTTTACCCTCTCCCATAACTTGCCATTTTCCATCAATCTTACCGACCAGTGCCGTATTTTCGTCCACACCCAGGATGAACTGATCTTCTTTCAGTTGACGGCGGACAGCAAATAGATAAGCGGATGCCCATCCACGCATACGGTCAAAGTGCGGGATGATAAAAGTTGCGGGGAAAATCTGAAATGCGTCTATTGACTTTAATCCCGCCGAGCGAATGTTCGGCACCCTATCTGCCAAGATCATCGCCCCTGCAGAACATCCAGCATAAACAGCACCACGTGTCCAAGCTTTGATGGCTGCATCCCAGGCGCGGCTACCTTGCATCGTTTCATAGAGATACATCGGATTGCCACCAGAGAAGTAAATTAGATCAGCATTCTCCAATACAGATACCCACTGAAGATCATTGGCTGAATCACGATCAACAATCCGAGCGGGAGTCACCTCTGCGCCCAAAGCCTCGAAGTGTTTCACCCCCATATTAAGCCAGCGTTCTACACTGGCATCGGATTCCTGCCCGGCTGCAGTTGGCATACAAACCACGCGAGGAGTTTGCCCATTGAGATTAACCGAAGTCAGGAGATGACGGTCAATCTCGTTCATAACAGGCAAATATTCACCTGCACCGACTAAAGCAATTAATCCCTTCATTAACTATTATTCCTTGAGGGTATGTCTTCAAATAAGAGTGAAAATAATACCAGATAGGGCAACCCTACTCTTTACCCCTTTGAGCGCAATACTTCTACAGGGTCTTCACCCTGCCAGAGTGTCAGCCCGTGCAAGAGCAAGCCAAACTGTGAAAACCCAAACCAAAGCAAGAAAATGGTCAGGATGATCGAAGCACGGTCTATCCAGTCTGGGGTTTCCGCTTTCAGCATCGCTAGCTCTTCACGCCAAATGCCGATCTTCTCTTCGTATTCAGTAATTACTTTTTGCAATTCTTTTATATTTTCCTTGGTTTCAAGTAAATCACCACCCAAAAGATAAGATGTGTCACTCAAAAAAACAGAAGCCTGATCGGCAACATCCTCTACCTGAGTAATCTCAGCTTCAAGCGAATCGGTGATTTCGACAAAAAAGTTTAGGATTTCATCATCAGGTAATTCCAGATTCACAAAGGGGATTTTATTCAAAGTCTCAATTGATGAACGCAAATCGTCCAGCGTTTTCTGCGCTTCATTAACCTTTTCTTTGGATGCTTCCAAGCCAGGCGTAATCGTTTTATCCAGAATATCTGTTACCTTATCAAGAAGCTCTTTTGCCATCGTAGTTTGCTCGCTGAGAGATTCCAATGATGCCTCAGCAGATTCAACAATTCGCAAAGCTCGTTTCAATTCTTCTTGAGCATTCTTTAATGCGCTTTCTGCTTGAGCTAGTTCATCATCAATCATCGAGTATCTGCTGGCTGTTTCCTTTGTCAGGGGTTCGTTGTAATACCATGCCGCCCCAATCCCAATAAGACTCAAAATCAATAAAATTGCACTGAGCGCAATCAACGTACCGCCGAGAATCTGACGTATCATTTCCTTTCTTTTATTTTCCGTCATTTCGTCTATTCCTCTTCATCTTCGGCTTTTTTACCATCCTGCTTACCTTTTCTTCAAGATATTCTCAAAAGAGAAAATTATACCTTAGAGAAAAAAGGCTTATACAGTACAATTTCAGGATGGATAAAATCTACGACATCATCATTGTGGGATCAGGTCCCGCGGGGCTTTCTACCGCCTTGCATCTTAACCGCTTCGCACCTGAATTTGGGCTTGATACCCTTATATTAGAAAAATCCCGTCACCCAAGACCAAAACTCTGCGCTGGCGGGATACTCGCCGAAGGGGAAAGGATTCTCGCCAAACTTGGCCTAGATCTGGATGAAGTCAAGCATGTAAATGTAGATAGCGCCTTATTCAACTACAAAGGGCGAGGTTTGGTCGCTCGCTTTTTCAACAGAAAATCTATCTTTCGCACAGTGCGCCGTAACGAGTTTGATGCGTGGCTAGCAAATAAAGCCAAAGAAAGGGGTGTAGAAATCAAAGAAGAAATTACCGTTAAAAAAGTGGAGAGCTTCAAAGACTACGTCCTCATAAAAACAGATCAGGGTGATTTTCGAGCCAAAGTTGTCGTTGGTGCAGATGGCTCAAATAGCATTGTGCGCCGTGCGGTAGAGAAAGATTCACATCCACATGTGGCACGGGCATTGGAAGTAATTACACCCAGAAAAGAAAAGGGGCTTCCGCAAGAAATAGCTTCTTTTGATTTTAACGTTGTCCCGCAGGGTATATCCGGCTATATTTGGGATTTCCCCGCCCTCGTCAATGGAGAGCCAATGCGCTGTTGGGGGATATACGATAGCAATATCGTCA
Source organism: Anaerolineae bacterium (assembly GCA_018645405.1). Lineage (GTDB taxonomy): Bacteria > Chloroflexota > Anaerolineae > Anaerolineales > Villigracilaceae > Desulfolinea. The sequence continues at coordinate 29,412 of JABGOQ010000085.1, forward strand.
AACGAGAAGGGCGTGCGCCCTTGCGGACTCTTTTAGCCGATGAAATGAAAAAGCATGGCTATAACTTAAAGGACTATAAATTAGAGGGGCATCCCATCCGTTGGTATGAGCCAACCACAACGCCAGCTATTCCGCGCGTGCTTCTTGCTGGAGATGCACTAGGTGTGGATGCACTTCTCGGCGAAGGTATTAGCCCTGCATTAGGCTATGGACCTATAGCGACAAAAGAGATTTTGCATGCCTTCGAGAAAAATGATTTCAGCTTTCAAGGGTATAAGGGGAGGGTATTAGGCAGTCGTTTAGGCGGTGCACTTTGGCGGCGCACTTTTATGGCGAAACTTTTTTATCGTATTAAAAGTCCGCGCAAACAGCGTATTCTCTGGCATTATTTTGGTTGGCTAGCGGGGATTTTAGGAGCGGTTTTTGTAGTCGGTTGGGAGAAGAAGAAATAATATTAGGGTTTATGCAAAACGTTTTTTTCTAATTGCAATGCTCTGCGTTGCGGCTTTTTATAAATCCTAAAAGCTAAATTCAGGGAAGATGCCCGACAAGATAGAGAGGAGCTTCACTTCATCCCCACTTCTTTCAAAAACTGCGGTGAATTCAATCCGCGCTCCAAGACACAAGTTAGATAAAACTGCATTAAGCTCTCAATATTTGCCCTGGTTTTGGGTTTCGGATTCGCTTGTCGTGCATCATCATATGAACTGCGTTGAAAATGACGGAGGTATTTCAACATCTCTACATCAACGGGGCGGGCAGAGTTTTGCCCAACGCCACATTGTGGGCATAAAACCCCACCCTGAGCAGCGGAGAAGAATTGGTTCTCAGCCTTGATCTCAGATTCGCAATTAGCACAGTGAAAAAGTTGAGGGCGAAATCCGACATAATCAAGCAGGCGCATCTCATAATAGCGGATGACTGTCCAGACATCATCTCCGTGAGATAGGCGACTCAGGCTATTTTCCAGAAGATTAAAAAGGGCGGTATTTCTCTCTTCTTCATCGTAAGTGAATCGATCTAATAACTCAACAAGATAAGAGGCATTCCCCGTCAATTTTAAATCTTCCCGCAAGGGAGGGTAGGCGTCTAAAGTTTCAACTTGAGTGATGATATAAGGTCCCCGTGTTCGTGCAACCTGGATAGAGATTCGTGTAAAAGGCTGAACATGCCCAGCCTTGCGCGAACGTATTTTACGCGCTCCTTTTGCAACCGCGCGGATTTTCCCCCGCTGGCGGGTATATAAAGTGATTAAGCGATCTGCCTCACGCCAGTTACGATGACGGAGGACGATGGCTTCTACATTAAATGAGCGAGGGGAATTCATGGCGTAAAGTGCGTATTGCGTATTACGTATTGCGTAAGATAATTACGGAATACGTTTTACACAATACGTTAAGGTAAATCTCCTGCACCAAAAGCGCGGGGTAATAATTTTTCAGCAGTCGTTTCTTCAAGCAGGTTTTCTTCACCATCAGCGATGTAGACGGTCATATCGAGTCCAAACTCAGCGAGGACTTGCCTGCATGAGCCACAAGGAGAACCGCCGTTGTCGGTCACGACAGCGATCGCGTCAAATTCACGTTCACCTTCAGAGACAGCCTTAAAGATGGCTACACGCTCGGCACAAAGGGTAAGTGGATAAACGGCATTCTCTACATTTACACCGGTGTATATTTTTCCGCTTTTGCCAAGAAGTGCCGCGCCAACCGCATAATTGGAGTATTTTGCGTAGGCATTTTTTCGAATCTCATTGGCGAGCGTAATTAGTTCTTGAGAAGAATTATTTTTTATTTTGCTCATCTTCTTTTTCTTCCTTTACAAGGATTGATTCATCCACAACGCGGACGCGACGGATGCGTCTGGCAGAAACCTGCTCGATGGTCAGTAGCAAGCCGTTCTCACGAACGCTTTCTCCGCCTTTTGGCACACGTCCCAATTTTTCGTAGAGAAATCCGGCCAGGGTATCAGCATCGCCCTCGGGCAAATCCCTCCCTGTAATATCAGCAAAATCGTCCAAATCTATACGTCCACGAAAGAGATATTCTCTTTTGCTAATTTCTTCGTAATTTTCTTCTTCTAGTCCATCATATTCGTCTTGAATTTCGCCGATGATTTCCTCAATGATATCTTCGAGGGTTACCACGCCAGAAACACCGCCGTATTCGTCTACGACGATTGCCATATGACGGCGGTCTTTTTGCATTTCGGAAAGGAGGGCATCAGCTTTTTTAGTTTCAGGGATGAAATACGCCTCGCGCAAAAGGGTGCGAAGATTGACATCTTTTTTATCCGATTGAAGAGTGGGAAGAAGGTCTTTGGCATAGAGAAAACCGAGGATATTGTCAATGCTTTCGGCGAAGAAGGGTAGGCGGGAATAGCCAGAATCGAGAAAGGCTTGCACAGCAGATGTGAGCGTGGTCTCGGCTTCGTCGAGCGCGATGACATCAATGCGTGGCACCATAATTTCGCGCGCCATTGTTTCTCCGAATTCCATAATTTCGGAAATCATACGTTTTTCTTCTGGTTCCAACTCTTTATTTTCTTCTGATTCTACCCAAATTTTGAGCTCGTTTTCTGTCATTTGGTCAAGAGAATTATGTGATGTGCGGCGTGGACTAAGCAAAAGAAGAGGCAATATGACAAAGGGCGTAAAGAGAAAAAGCAAAAATTGCCCGAAGAATGCAAGTTGCTGCGCCCATTTTTCTGCGTTTTCTAAGGCTGTTGTTTCAACAGTAAATTCAATAAGGAGCATGATGAGCGTCATTAAAATTAGCCCAAATAATTGAAAAAGCCAAACAGGTTGCGCATCACCGATCCATTTTTGGAGAAGAGAGAAGCTCAAGATTGCAATGCCAAAACGCATAAAGGTTTGACTTAGGCGCAAGACTGCACCCAAACGAGAGCTTTCAATGAGTTGGATAACACTTTTTGTTCTACTATCGTTTTTATCTACTAATTTAGCTAGGCGCACATTAGATAAGCTAACGCGTGTGGCGGCGATGAGTAAATCTAAAATGAGCAGGAGGGCAATTATGAGAATACCCCATTCTGTTTTTATCAATTTTTTGTCCTTTTTTAATCAACGTGAACGAAGATAAGCAAAAATATTTTTATCTTCGTTCATCTCCGTTTACCTCTGGTTCAATTTCCGTATAGACCGCGCGGGCATCCCCACCGCAAGCGTATCTTCTTTCACATCTTTCGTTACCACTGCGCCCGCACCAGTGCTCGCACGGTCGCCAATATTAAGCGGGGCAACGAGCATAGTATCACTACCTATAAACACTTTTTCGCCAATTTCGGTATGATATTTATTTTTGCCATCATAATTGCAGGTAATCGTCCCTGCGCCAATATTTGTTTCCGCGCCGATGGTAGCATTGCCCACATAAGAGAAATGCCCCATCTTCACGCCCTCACCAAGCCGCGAATCTTTCACCTCGCCGAAATTGCCCATGTGAACACCTTTCGATAAATACGCGCCTTTTCGCAGGCGGGCAAAGGGGCCCATATCTACGTCATCTTCCAATATCGCTTTTTCTAGCACTGAAGATAAAATTTCACAGCGGTCGCCAATTGTGCAATCAGTAATAATGCTGTTGGGACCAATCTCACAGCCTGCGCCAATTTTTGTTTCTCCACGCAAAAATGTGTTGGGATGGATGACGCTATCTTGCCCAATTTCTACATCCATGCCAATATAAGTGGATGCGGGGTCAATCATCGTGATGCCTTTCAACATATGCGCCCGATTCACACGTGACCTCATGCCTGCTTCCGCTTCAGAAAGATGGATTCGGCTATTAACGCCGATGGCTTCAACTGCATCATCGAGCGTGATCGCTTCTACGCGCATCCCGGCATCTACCGCTAAAGCAACAGTATCAGTGAGATAATACTCTCCCTTCGCCGAAAGCGGGATCCGTGAGAGCGCATCCCAGAGCCAGTCTGCGCTAAAACAATATGCGCCAACATTAACTTCTTTGATCGCTTTTTGCTCTTCTGTGCAATCTGCTTCTTCGAGAATGGCGCGTACACCACCATCTTCTCCGCGCATGATGCGACCAAATCCGCGCTGGTCGTCTGCGATGATGGTGAGCATGGTCATGGGACCAGTATTCGCTTTTTGCGTGCTAACAAGTTTGGAGAGGGTATCCTCTGTCAGGAGGGGCATATCGGCACTGCTCACAAGCACAAAAGCAGCCTCACCTTTCAATGTAGATTCTGCTTCTTGCACGGCATGTCCGGTTCCCAATCTTTCTTCTTGGACAACGAATCTCGCCGAATCCCCGACCGAATCACGGACTTGCTCAGCACCATGTCCAATTACCATAACGGGCTTCTCGCTCGTCGCAGATTGCGCGGCTTGGAGAGCGTGCCAGACCATCGGCTTCCCACAAACAGGGTGAAGCACTTTCGGCAATTCAGATTTCATACGCGTTCCCTGCCCTGCGGCAAGGATGATGGAGGTTATTTTCATAGAGATTCCTTAAGTAATTGAAAACCCGAAAGGTTTCAATCGAAGAATAGCTAGTTTAGAATTTAGTTCTTAAAAATCATCTTATCAATAGAAAGAAAATAATAAAACCTTTCGGGTCTTTATAGACAAAAAAACAAGCCTTCATCTGTTCCCAAAGGCAACGGAGAAAGGCTTGTTTTTTCTTGCATAAAATTAGCAGGGGTACCTGGATTCGAACCAAGATCAACGGCTTCAAAGGCCGGTGTGCTGCCATTGCACCATACCCCTTTGTAAAAAGTTTGCCGATTTAGGCGGACGGTATTCTAACATAGGGGAGGGGATAACGCAAAGTTTTAAGCATCGTCTTGCGGCGTTAGCCCAAGTTGTTGTGCTTGTTCATAAGAGAGCTTGTCGGCATCTACTTCTTGTACTTTTTGTGTTTCTACGGCATCATCCCAAAAAGAGGTAATTTCATCTGTTTGAATTTTTGTTTTCTGTTTGAAGAGTGCGTCCAGCTCATTTGATGTGATTTCATCTTCAACTTGCTCTTCTGGAATATCTTCTGATTCAAGGTACTCATCCATCTCCTCTGCGGAGGGACGAGTAATACCAATCGCATCGAGAACATGCTCTACTTCGCTTTTCAGCATCATCAAGGCATCGGTCAGATCAAGCACCTTTTTCCGTTCGGCAATTTTTTCCCCTGCGACAACCAGCGCATGAGCATGATTAACAGGCACCAATAATACATCTTGATCGCCTCCTGGAAAGATATGATAGCTCAAGGGTGTTTCCTGATGAATATAGCCAGATACTTTTTGTCCGGCACGAAAAATACCCATCAGCGCCGAAAGAAGCGAAGCCTCGAGGCTGCTATCCTCGAGCACACCCGCTCTCGCTAGAACATGCCCCTGATCAGAAAGCAAGAAAATAACTTGTGCTTTCATATTCTGGCGAAATTTAGCAAGCAAGCCAGACATATTCTTATGCGCGTCAGAAACCTCACCATTATCCTCTTCTGTAGGAAGAACGGTTCTTTCTATTTCCAGACATCGTTCAACAGCATCAAGAAAATCGGTCAACGAGATTGGTTTCTCGAAAAAAGCAAATGCGCCCGCATCTCGCAACTCATTACGGATTTTTCTTTCTTTAGACCCAGAAATCAGAATGATCTGTGCATCTGGATTGCGGGCTTTGATTTTAGCCATCAACTCCAAACCAGACATGCCAGGTAAGAGGTAATCAATGACGGCAAGGTCAATATTGTTCCGTGAGACTTCTAAAAACGCTTCCTCCCCAGAAGGAGTCTCTATAATCTCAAATTCATGTTCGAGAGAATCCAAAGCCGAGTGAAGTAAACGGATTACATCACGATGGTCATCAACAATTAAAATACGATGGGTCATAAGAAAATTCCCTGTTTCAGAATAATAGAAGATTATAGCAAAGATTTTGAAAATCTGAGAGAAAAAGAGCTTGCAGTTTTTTTATATTTGAGTAATGGCACAGCCTTATTTATCTTCTGGTGCAAGTAAAGTCGGTGCACCGTATAGCGCGTGGGCAATACCACCAAGATAACTTTCAAAGGGAAGGGTGATATTTCGATAGGCTTCGGTTATTTTGCTTGAGAAAAGGGGTAGGGCGGGTAAGTTATCCCAGAGCAACACTTCAATTTCAAAAAGCTGTTCACGTGCTTGCTCAAGGTTGCTAGTCTCTAAAAATTGCGCACATTTTGATTGCACCGCTACGTTGCTATAATTATAAGGATTCTCTTCCGCGAAAAAATCACAGAGATAATCAGGATATAAAGAAAGACTCCAGCCGACAATCGCTAGATCGTAGTCGGCAACACCATATACAGTGAAGAAAAGATCGTCAGCGGGGATAATTTCTGTTTTTAGCGGGACGCCAAGCTGACCTGCCAGCTCTTCAATATAGGATGCCGCAGCTATTCTGGATGGGTCTTCACGTGGAGCGAGGAGCGTGATAGATGGGAAGTTTTCTCCCGACGGAAGCTTCAACCCGCTCCCGACGTGATTTGGGCTTGGTTCCTGCTCCCAGACATAGCCTGCCATTTTGAGGGTGCGCATCCCCGCAGCAAGACGAGCATCCGCGTCCATATCGGCGCAGGGTGGCTCGATCTTGCCGGGATACCAACCGATGTTCTCGGGGTGTATCCAGCCGAATGCAGGCGCGACTGCCCCGTCGAGTTTTGTGTTAGCAAGAAATTCAGGGTCAATCAAACAGAATAGAGCGCGGCGCAGTGCAATATCATCCAAATAAGAGTTCTTCGTGTTGAAAAGTAGAAATCGAATGTCGTTGCGGCGATTTTCAATAAAATCGATCGCGGGGTCGGTAGAAAGCTCTTCGATTTCAGTGGCGGTGAGCCCCTGCCGACTGAGCATAAAATCTACTCCGTTGGCTAGGAGGGCTTGCAGCGCAGTATCACGAGAATGGAGCGTATAACGAGCATTTTCAAAATGGGATGTAGTGAGAGCGGTGTTTTCAACAAAAGGATTTTCTTTTGAAAGTTGCCAGAACCCTGCGCGAGGTTCATTGGCATCGTCGAGTGCGTAAAGAGCAGCGCGAGCAATGGCAAGCTTTTCGCGTTTTTTTCTTTGGGCAAGTTCGAGTTTCTTTTTGAAAGAATCTCGTCGAAATTTACGATCTATTAGAAGTTGGTTTTGCCCACGATATTCGCTGGTTTTCTCTTTTAGTGTTTGCATATATTCAAAAATAATCGTTGCTTCAGTATCGAGGGCATCAATTTGGGTTTGATATTCAGCCATGAGGAGATCATCTTCGGCAAGAGGCAGGAGATTTTTGGCTTCAATAATTTTTTCTTGCCAGTAAGCTTGGTTAGCAAAGACACCAATTAAGGCACCGTGTTGCCAATCTCCCGCACTGGGTGGCTGCAAGAAGAAGTATTTGATCGTTTGAGTGTCTACGACTTCAACATGATCCAATTTTTCTTTATTATAGAATTCTGCCCAATTTAAGCCGAGTTCAAATTCCAGCGCGGTATTGATCGTGAAAGCGACGTCTTCAGTGGTAAGGGGTGTATCATCTGACCAAACCAGATTCGGGAGCAGGGTAACTGTGGCGGTGAAATATTCACCCTCTTCTACTATAGGAGATGGAAATCCATCGACAAGGAGAGGGGTGAGTTCGTTGTTGGGTGGGGCAAGATGATAAAGACGCGGATAATATTCCCCTTGCACGGCGTAGTTTTCGTAGGAGGCACCTTCTTCGTCAAAGAGAGACCAAAGGTTAACGGAAGTCGTGGGAGCGAGAATCGCGTATCGAAGCGGAGGCAAGCTCACGTCGGCGGGCGGGACGGGCGAAGCTATCTCAGCCGCTGGAAGCGTTGGGAGGGGGGCATCCGTTTGTGGAGCGCATCCTGTTAGGAGAAGGATCGTGAGGAGGGAAAGGAGGGTTTTATTCAAGGGGAAGTGAAAATCTCTAAAATGGTTTTTGATGAGAGAAAGATACCAGATAAAAGCACTTTCGGATATGGTTTTTGTAGAAGATTGAAATACCAAACACGGTATAATTCTTTGCTGATGGTGAAAGAAATAATCATCATACGCCTCACTAACACTTTTGATAAGAAATGACTATTTATATTTTCCTTATTCTCCTTCTCATTGCAATCTTTCTCTTCTGGCAATCAAATCGTCAGCGGAGGCGAACTGGTTTACCAGGTGGACGCGTGATCTATACGGACACCGGTCAATGGGGGCGGGTGGAGAAGCCTCTTTACGATGCCTCAATGCGTTTAACCGGCAGGCCAGATTATCTTGTGGAGCGAAACGGGAAAATTATCCCCATTGAAGTGAAGTCGGGAAAAGCACCTGATGCGCCTTATGATTCCCATATCTATCAATTGGCGTCCTACTGTTTGCTTGTCCACAAAACGATGGGGAAACGTCCTCCTTATGGAATTATCCACTATAGCAATCGGGATTTTGCAGTTGATTATACGCCGGCGTTGGAAGCCGCTCTTCTTGATATTCTTGCCGAAATGCGACGAGATGATAGGCGCAAGGAAGTCGCTTGTTCGCATAGTTCTGCCTCACGTTGCAGAGGCTGTGGTTATAGAAAAATCTGTGACCAAAGACTTGCATGAGTCCTGTATAATAGGGGCGTTATGTCTTCTTCATTTATACCTAAACAAGTTGTCGTTGCTGTTCATCCGAGATTTCCTGAAGCCTTATATGAGGCTCAGGCGATTGTAGATTATCTCAATGAGAAAGGGTTGGACGCCGCGATCGGCTCGCTTAATAACGAAGATTTGCGTAAACGTGTTAAAGCAGGCGAGTTTGACCTTTTGATCTCAGTTGGCGGTGACGGAACAGTTTTACGTGCCGGGCATCTCTGTGCTCCCTGCGATGTACCTATTTTGGGAATCAATATGGGCAAGCTGGGATTTCTGATCCAGGTACAACGTGATTCCTGGCACGAGATGATTGATAAAATGTTGCTCGGCGATTTCTGGATCGAAAAACGTTTAATGCTCCGCGTAGAATTATTCCGTGCTGGAGAGAAACAAGGTACTTGGCACGCGTTGAACGAGGCCGTTGTCAGTCGTGGGCAGTATCTTAACCCCGTACATATTTCTGCCAGCGTGGATGGCTTACAACTAACAACCTATGTTGCAGATGGTTTGATCGCCTCAACAGCGACTGGCTCTACAGCCTATGCGCTCGCAGCGGGCGGTCCCATTTTGCCACCAGAGTTACGCAATATTCTGATCGTGCCAATTGCTCCGCATCTCTCCATTGATCGGGCTGTTGTTTTGGCAGAGAGATCCTCTGTCAGTATCACCGTACACAGTGAAAATGCCGTTCTCAGCGTGGATGGGCAAACACCTATCGGGCTGGATGCAGGAGATCGCGTAGACGTCCGCTCGGCAGATTACTCTGCAAAATTCATTCGCTTTGGTGATTTGGATTACTTCTATCGCAACTTGACAGCACATATGGATCAAAACCCTTCTAATAGAGAAGTAGAAATTTATACGGTGGTTGAGTAGCCGATGCTTTTCGGCGTATCGAAACCACATTTAGGTAATACTGGTTTCGACACTTGTACCTGCGCCGCAAGTGCAGGTGTACGCCCCTCTAAAAGCATTCGAGACTACTCAACCAACACCTTTTCTTTAAAAATCTGCTAAATCTGTGGATAAACAATTTTATGACTCAACTCTACTGCGCTAACCACCCTACAACAGAAACTACCCTCCGTTGCAATCGATGTGAAAAACCGATTTGCCCAAAATGCGCCGTTCACATGTCAACGGGCTATAGGTGCAAAGAATGCGTCAACGCGCAGAAAAAGACTTTTGAAAATGCGCTTTGGGCAGATTATCTCTTGGGCTTCTTCACAGCTGCGATTCTTTCCGGCATCGCTTCTGCCATCGTTGGATTTATTTCAAATTGGTTTTATGGCTTTGGGGTACTCTTTTTTGCCCCCTTTGCCGCAACACTCATTGTACGCGGCGCACAAGCCGCTACAAACCGCCGTCGTTCACGCACGCTCTTTATTGTCATTACAGTTGGCGTTGTTTTAGGTGGGCTTCCATCTATGCTCGGCGGAATATCCACGCTTCTATTCATATTTTCCAACCCTGAATATATGGGAAACTTTTCCATCTTCTGGCTTTTACCAGTTATTTGGCAAGGCGTTTATCTTTTCATCGCCACACCTGCCGTCTATGCCGGTCTTTCAGGATTTACGATTAAATAATTATGCTTAAAGAACTTCGTATTCAAAACTTCGCAATTATTAACCAGCTCGAATTAAATTTTGGCAAAGGTCTCGTCATTCTCACAGGCGAAACTGGCGCAGGAAAATCCATCATCCTTGACGCTGTCGAAATTCTCATTGGCGGGCGTGCCGATACCAGCATGGTACGTGCCGAATCGCATCAGGCCCTCGTTGAAGGCACTTTTCACCTCGCAGGAGATGAACGTACTGCAATCCTCGAGATACTTAAATCTGAAGACTTGCTTGATGATGAAGATTATCTCACCCTCAGCCGCGAAATTAAACCAGAGGGACGCAGCGTTGCCCGCGTTAACGGGCGGACGGTGAATGTTGGGATTCTCAAATCGCTTGGTGCCTATTTGATAGATATTCACGGGCAATCCGGGCATCTATCTCTGCTCGATACGCACGCGCATTTGGGCTTGCTCGACCGCTATTCAAATGCAGATTCGGCCCTAAGCACCTACCGCACGACATATAAAAAACTCACCACCCTCCGCACTGAACTGAATAAATTACGTCGTCTGCAAGAAGATGCCAAAAGCCGCATAGAACTGCTCACCTATCAGGCAGAAGAAATTGAAGCGGTCAATCCCCTCCCCAACGAAGATGAGACTCTCAAAGAAGAGCGCGACAGACTCGCCAATGCTGAGGCTCTCGCCCTTCATGCTCAAGAGTCTCTTGCTATCCTTGACGAGGGGAATCCTGAAGCCCCCCCAGTGACAGATGCTTTTGGGGAGGCGATAACGCACCTCTCTGCTCTCACGAAAATAGACGCCGCGCAAGCTGAAATCCACGAGCGTGCCGCACTCATCCTTGAAAATCTCGGCGATCTCTCACGTGATTTGCGCACCTATCTTGAAAAAGTCGAATTTAATCCCTCCCGACTTGAAGAGGTTGAAGAGCGTCTTGATCTATTGCAAAGTTTAAAACGAAAATACGGTGGCTCCATTGAAGCTGTGATCGCCTTTGGCGCAGACGCCAGCCGTGAGTTGGAGAATATCAGCACAGCTTCTGAACGAAAAGATGAGCTTGAGAAAGCGGAAAAGATTTTGCTCAAAGAGTTAGCAAAGCAAGGGAAAAAACTCTCCGATTTGCGAAAAGCTGCCTCGCAAAAAATGAGCAAGGGTATCGTTGCCGAATTGGCAGATCTACGTATGGAAAAAGCGAAATTTGCCGTTGATTTCACAACCCTGCCTGATGAAGAGGGCTTGCCGCTCAATGGAGAACGGATTGCCTTCAGCGAAAATGGCTTTGACCAAGTGGAGTTTTTGCTCGCACCAAATATAGGCGAAGGGTTGAAACCGCTTGTCAAAGTTGCCTCTGGTGGTGAAACCTCGCGAATGATGCTTGCTCTTAAAAATATTCTTGCCCGCGCTGATGAAGTCCCCACGTTAATTTTTGATGAAATTGATCAAGGCATCGGCGGCCGAATCGGAATGGTCGTTGGTGAAAAACTTTGGCAATTAGGACGACAGCATCAAGTCTTTTGTGTAACTCATTTACCTCAATTGGCAGCTTTTGGCGATCAACATTTGAAAGTAGAGAAATTGCTTCATGACGGGCGCACACTGACTCGTGTTGAGACTCTGGAAAAAGACGCTCGTTTGCTTGAACTGGCGCAAATGCTCGGCGATGTGGGCGAAGGGACCTTGCGTTCTGCCCACGAGATTTTACAGGCTGCACAGGAGATTACGGCAACATAGATAGGATTTCAATTTTATGTGGAGAGATATAATGATCTAAGGGATTTACGCCCCTCTTTATTACCCTAGAGTGAGAAAAAGATGCTAGATATTCGTTTACTTGGCCCGCCCCTTGTATATCTGAACGGTGAACTAATTACCGTTCGGAGACGTGCAACGCGGGCTTTGCTTTTTTATCTGGCAGCACACGGTAAACCGATTGGACGAGAGCAATTAGCAGAACTTTTCTGGCCAGAAAAAACTGATGAAAAACAGCGTCGTCAATTACGAGATCTGTTAAATAAATTACGTCGAATTCTGCCTGATAGTGAATTTGTACAAACTCACCAAGATACGATTTCATTAGATTTTGAGCAAGTATCTGTTGATCTACGAGAATATGAAGATTTGATCTTGAAGGCTGGTAATTTGCCCAGAATTTGGCAAGAAGACCGCCCTTTACCTGTTCATATTTATCAACAACTTACCAAAGCTGTTGAACTTTGGCACGGGTCTGTATTTCATAATGCAGATATGTCAGTTTCGTATAGGCTGGAAGAATGGTGGACACAAACAACCCAAAATTTAGAGCAAGGTTATATTTCTGTTCTGAAGAGCCTTATCAGGCATGAAAATATTGTCAGTGCAGATGAGAAAGCACTTCAATTATTACGAACGGCTCTTGAAATTGATGGGTTTGACGAAGAACTACATTATGAGTTACTGATCTGTTTGCTGAAAATAGGTCAGCCTGAAAAAGTTCAACAGCATTATATTGGCGTAAAGACATTATTTGACAAAAAGCTGGGGGTGCCGCTTTCAGAGAGAATCCGTTCATTGGAACCGGTAATTTTTCAAAAAACGGAAGCAAGCCCCTCACACGTACGTCCCGCATGGTCTATCAAATCCAGTTTAGAAGCACCCTTTGTTGGTCAGCAGGACTCTATCCAAATTCTAAAAGACTCTTACCTTAAAGGTAATGCTGCATTAATTCTGGGGGAGGCTGGGGCAGGGAAAACCCGTCTTGTTAAAGAATTTTATCAATCTCTGGAAGTTTCTCCACGTCTATTAGTTTTATCTTGCAATCCCACAGATGAAAACCTCCCTTATCGACCTTGGGCAGATATGCTTCGTCGTGAGATTAGCGAAGAAACTTGGGAAGAGCTACCAGATATGTGGCTCGAGCCTTTAGCAATGCTCCTGCCCAAACTACGCAAGGGGAAAGGTGATCTGACAGAAGAGCTGGAAACGCCATACGCAAATTCATTTATTTTCGAGGCAATTAAAAATCTTCTCTCGTTAATATCGAAAGAAACACCTTGCATTCTTTTTGTGGATGATGCACATTGGGCAGATGAGGCGACCTTATCTTTACTGACATTTTTAGTAGAACAATCTGTCTTTTTAAGCCAAACTTTGAGCCTAATTATTACAGCTCGCATAGAAGAGAAAAACTCTGGGATAGATCAGCTTTTATTGGGCGCAATAAGAAATCGTATAGAGCTTATCGAAATGCTTCGATTGAATACAGAAGATATTTCAGATTTAGCCTTTTATCTTTTTGAAGAAAAACTGTCACCAGAAATTGCTACCCGTTTTTTGCGTGATACAGGTGGAAATCCTTTCTTTGTATTGGAGATGTTGTCAGCGTACAGAGAATCATCAGAAAAAGGAAGGGTTGATTTTCATCTACCTATCCCTGCCAGTATGAAAGCATTGATCGAGATGAGAGTCAAAAAACTCTCTCCCCTTGCACGAGAAGTTCTAATACTTGCCGCAATACAAGGAAGCCCTTTTGACTTTTCTCTTTTGGAGAAAGCGGCCGCTCTATCTTTAGAGTTAATGGCGCATATTATTGAAGAATTGGAAGAAGCTCAACTCATTCAGAAAACGAGCGACAAAAACGATCTCGAGTTTAGATTTGTGCATGAGAAAATTCGTGAAATATTAATTGCTTCTCTGCCTATTATCAAAAGTCGTTTATTGCATAAAAAAGTAGCCAGAGCATTAGAAGAAATTGGCAAAAAAGGCCAAGATACACAGGCTGCCATTTTGGCAGAACTCTATGAACAGGCGGGCGAATTCTCTCTCGCCTTTGATCTGTGGGTACAGGCGGGTAAAGATGCTTATTATCTTCTCTCTATCAAAGATGCAACTACCGCCTATAAACGTGCAGAAGCCTTAATCAACACAAGATCCCTGCAAGATAAACAAATCTACGATCTTTATGCAAGCTGGCAGATTATGCTCTTCCAAAATGACGATGCAAATGCGCTGGAAGAAATTATGCAAGCCTTCTTCTCTATAGGAAAAGAGCGCACCAGCAAGTTGCTCATCGGTGCTGCACTGGATGGTATGAGCGACGTTCATATGGTCCGAAATGAGTTCGAAGAGGGTTTAGCACGCGTTGACGAAGCATTGCCTTATCTCAAAGGAGAACTTACTGTTGCAGAGATGAATGCAGAAATACATCGTGGTGTATTTCTGTATATGCGCAGCCAATTTCAAGAATCGCAAGAGCCTATTCGAAAGGCCTTGCACCTGGGGGAAAACGCTCAAGATTTAGATATATTAGCAGCTTCAGGACATGCTAATTATCAAATGGCAGTTATCTGGATAGGAACGGGCTGGCCCGCAAAAGGCATTGAATCCGGGATGCGTTCTTTACGCGAACTAACCCTTTCAAGAGCCATAAATGGCCCTGTTATTGCCCATAGTATTATGGGCTTGGGGCATTATTTCCTTGCTAATTATGAAAAAGGTAAGGAGCATTCCCTTAAAGCTGTTCGTTTAGCTAAACAAGTAGATAGTTGGCGCATGTTGGGATATGGCTATTCCTATGCAGGAATGAATGAAACCGAGCTCGCCTCCTTTGGCACAGCGTGGGAATATGCCCATAAAGCGATTGAAATTGGTGAAAATCATGGTCATACTGAAATAGTTTCCATGGGCTATAAAGTGCTGGGAGATATAAATACTCGTCTGGGTGCACTCCCCAAAGCAGCAACTTTCTATAAATTTGGTGTTGATGCGGATGAAGGAAGTTTTGCCAAGCTGGAGAATCTCGCGCGTCTCGGCGTGACCCTAAGCTTGCTCGGTGACCCTAAAGGTGATGCCCTGCTTCAGCAAGCGTACGCGTATTCACAAGCAGCTGGGCTAGACACCATTCTCCTAAATGCAAAAGCATTGGAGCTAAGTGTCTTTCTCTCTCAGAACAATCTGACTGCCTTTGAAGAAAATCTCCCCAAAGTCAGACAAACCCTTATAGAACATTCTCACCCAGACTCTTTCGTGTGGACAGACTATCTTCAAGCTCTCTCCCTCTTCAGACACGGCAAAACGGAGCAGGCATTAAAAGAAATCGAAGACTTACTCCTGGCTTTCAATAAGACTCCCTTCTTCTGGATCAAATTACGCGCGCTGAAACTCCATGGTCAGATGCTCCATGCATTAGGGCGTGAAACAAATAGCCCTAGTGCCCAGCTCGAAGAAATGCTCCAAAAAGTTGAGAGCAATCTGGGAAACGCTCCACTCGAAGAGGAATGGCAAAATTTCAGAAAGAAAATGCGTGCCTTCAAATATAAACAGGAAAAATAATGATCACAATCCGCCCTTACAAAGAAAAAGATTGGAAAAGAATCTGCGCTATTCATGATGCCGCACGCCCCGATGAACTACTCGGCTCCTGTGACCCAAGAGCTTTTGTGCCTATCGAAAAAGATGATGAAGTGGAAGAACTCAAAAAGAGCGATAAATTTGTCGCCGTGGATGAAGACGAAGTCGTTGGCTTCGTCGGTGTGGACGGGACATACCTCGCGTGGCTCTATGTTAACCCCGACTATTATCATCAAGGCATTGGGCGTCGTTTGCTTCAAAATGGAATCGAAACCATCGGCTCTGGCGCATGGACTATCGTCCTGGACGGCAATAAAAATGCGATCTCTCTCTACAAAAGCGAAGGCTTTATCGAAGCACGTCGCTTTAAAAGTGATAACGCGGGCTATCCCTGCACCTGTTTGCGATTAGAACGGAAAGATTAATTTTTTTCGAGCTCTGAAAAGATTGGCTTTCTATATATTTCTGAGAATCCATCAAGCTAAAAGGGCACAAATCGAAATCAAAGCGAAGAACGTGAATATCCTGACGATTATGTTGGTGGATGTTATTTTCTTTGGAGCAATATCCCCAAGAAAGACAACCCCGTATTATAGAAATGACAGCCCACGCGCTCGAAGGTGATCGTGAAAAACACCTTGCAAATGGCATGGATGATTACGTCAGCAAACCGATCAGCATAAAGGCTCTCATTGCAGCTATAGAAAAAGCATACCCCATTTCCTGATCTTTGCATGGTAAACTGACACTAAGATTTTAGAAACTTTCAACCTTGAACCTTCAACTTTAAACCCTAAACTTACCCCCTATGGAAAATAACTTTCGCTCTGGCTTTGTCGCCGTTATCGGCCGCCCCAATGTTGGTAAATCCACCCTCGTTAACGCGTTGCTTGGTCAAAAAATTGCCGCTGTTTCGCCTCGCCCACAGACCACACGCCGTGCGCAACTTGGCATCCTCACCTCCGATGTAGCACAAATCATTTTTGTTGATACTCCCGGTTTGCATAACCCGCACCATAAATTGGGCAAAGCCCTCAACCTGAATGCGGAAGAAGCCCTCGATGGTGTGGATTTGATTCTCTGGCTGGTAGATGCCTCCGTTAATCCAACAGATGAAGACAAGATGATCGCCTCCCTTTTATTGGAAATTCCGCGTCGCCCGCCTCTTCTACTTGCTACCAATAAAACAGACAGGTTAACGCCCGAGGAAACAGAATCCCGTCAAAACGCCTACAGAGAGATTTTCCCCGCAGCAGATCTGGTGCTCCCCCTCTCCGCCACACGTGGCGACGGGCGTGATGCGCTCATCGAAATAATTATCGAAAACCTTGAAGAACGCCCTCCCGATTTTCCTCCCGAGCAAGTCACTGACCTCTACGAACGTGATATTGCCGCAGAGTTGATTCGCGAAGCCTGTCTTATTTTCCTCCGCCACGAAATCCCGCACAGCATCGCCATCCGCGTGGACGAGTTCACCGAGCGTGGAGATAAGGGTGCCTATATCGCCGCGACTGTCTTTGTTGAACGAGATTCGCAAAAAGGTATCGTTATTGGCGAAGGCGGGAGAACGCTTAAAAAAATTGGTTCCGCTGCCCGTAAAGAAATCGAGGCAATGAGCGGGCGCAAAATCTTCCTGCAATTACGCGTAAAAGTTCTCAAAGATTGGCGCAACAACGAAAACTACCTACGCCGTTTTGGATATAATCCACCGAAAGAAAAGAAAAAACGCTAGGCCAGGAGAAAAATCATGCAATTTATTCTCATCCTCACCCTATTATCTGCCCTGCTAGATTGGTACGCTGTCTATAAAGGCTGGAAAAAACTGGAGTATTTTCTAAAACCGGTTACGATGGTTTTTCTCTTTATCTTTCTGCTTATATCTACGGGATTACAAGGCATTACTCTCTGGTTCGGGATTGGGATCATTCTTTCAATGGCGGGAGATATTTTCTTAATGCTCCCGAAAGAACAATTTATTGCTGGTTTAGTCGCTTTTTTACTGGCACATATTGCTTATATCATTGGCTTTAATCAAACTCTCCCCGCATTTAATATAGCAGCTTTAATTTGGGCTGTCTTATTGGGCATTATTGCTGCACAACTTTATAAACAAATTGCAACAGGCTTGGTCAAGCAAAGCAAAGAATCCTTATTAAAACCTGTCCTTACCTATACAGCCGTTATCGCGATTATGTTACTCTCAGCACTGATAACCCTCTCTCGCCCTGAATGGAGTTCTGGCGCCGCGATCACTGTTAGCATTGGGGCTGCCCTCTTCATGCTCTCCGATGCGATCCTTGCCTGGAATAAATTTGTCCAGCCAATTAAGAACGGGCGAGTGATGAATATGGCGGCCTATCATCTAGGGCAGATCATTTTGATTTATGGGGTTGTGATGCACGCAGGAAGCTAATCGACGATTCAAATAAAGTGCGTACAAAAATAAGTCTTTGCGAGGAGCATGCACTTGCGACGCGGCAATCTCTATACTGAGAAGGAGATTGCTTCACCCCGAAATGCATCAGGGTTCGCAAAGACGTGCTATTGTGCGAACTCTAAACAGTTTATTAATAAGACAAATTTAAGACTCGAAAGGTTTTATTAGGCACAATCGAACCCTTTCGGGTTTTCTGTTGTTTAAGATTTATACACACCTCACAGTTAATTAGGTAGAACAAGACCCCATACATTTATAGGTAAATAGGAGATGTGTATTTATGGATAACGAGGATAAATCAAATCTGCTCAATCTGCTCTTTGAGATTCCAAAAATTGGGGGCATTATTTCACTGATCATATTATTAGGGCCACTCGCCATCTTGGTCACATTTACTATCGATTATCTCGGTAATGCGAACATCTTGGTCTTTAGCATCGCCATGTTACTCTGGTTGAGATTTCTAGAAAACGCTGTGGGAATAAGAATGCTTCTCCCCATCCCTATCATTAATATCCCCTGGATATGGTTTACGTGGGCTGGAATTCTTCTGGGAGTAATTACTTTGTTTGAATAGGCAATTTCTTTGGGAGAGAATCTTGCCTAAAGTGCGTAGCTCGGCACAGCCCTGTTCAGAGACAAAGCAAAAAAGTTGCCAAGAAAAACATAAGTTTTTCTTGGCAACTTTTTGTCAATAATCTCAGGTGACAGTCACTTTAAAAGTGACTGTACTTTTTTCTTATTTCAACTTGAACTCAAATTTCTTTCTAAATTTATCAACTTTTGGGGCAACCACCGCACGACAATAAGGTTGGTTGGCGTTATTAGCAAAATAATCTTGGTGATAATCTTCGGCGGGATAGTATTCTTCGAGCGGCACGACTTCTGTCACGATAGGATTTGCCCATTCTGAAGCTACTTCAGTGATGATTTTTTCAGCGGATTCTTTTTGCTCGGCTGAATGATAGAAGATGGCAGAGCGATATTGAGTCCCCACGTCCGCGCCTTGGCGGTTGAGAGTCGTGGGATCGTGGATCGTGAAGAAGATGCGCAGCAGATCGTCGAAGGAGATGATTTCAGGGTCAAAGCTAATTTGCACCACTTCAGCGTAACCTGTTGTCCCTGTACAAATAGCATCATAACTTGGATTTGGCATCTCTCCACCCGAATAACCAGATTCGACTTTAGTGACACCTTGTAGATCAAGGTAGACTGCTTCGAGACACCAGAAGCATCCACCAGCGAGGGTTGTGATTTCTTGGGGCATAAAGTTCTCCTTTAAAAACGTAGGGGCGGGTCTGAGACCCGCCCCTACGGCAAGATTTAACGATATTACACTACAGGCTCAGGCTCTGTATCCATAGCGGGAGCAAGTTCCTTTGTAAGGATGATCTCGCCGTCATCGTCCAGGTCTACCAATACAGTATCACCTTCAGAAAAATCTCCAGCGAGAACGGCATCAGAAAGAGGATCTTCCACTTTCTGTTGGATAATACGCTTGAGCGGACGTGCGCCAAACTCGGGGTCGTAGCCAAGTTCACCGAGATGCGTGAGGGCAACGGGGGTGGCGGTTAGGGTCAGCCCCTGGTTAACGAGGCGAGCGGAGACTTTATCCAATTCGATGGAAACGATTTGCTGGATATTTTCTTCGTTGAGCGCGCGAAAGACGACCACACCGTCGAGGCGGTTGATAAACTCAGGGCGAAATTCGCGCTTGAGGGTTTCAGTGAGTTTCTTGCGCATATCTTCGTAAGAGAGGCGATCTTCAGTTTCTTTATCTTGCTTAAGTTGGAAACCGAGTGAGCCTTGCTTTTTGATCATCTCTGCGCCAACGTTGGAGGTCATCACAATGATGGCATTGCTGAAATCAACCTTGCGACCGCGTGCATCAGAGAGATGGCCTTCTTCCATGATTTGCAAAAGCATATTATGGACTTCACCGTGCGCCTTTTCAACTTCGTCAAAAACAACAATTGAATAAGGGCGGCGGCGTAATGCTTCGGTCAGTTGACCAGCATCATCGTATCCGACATAGCCGGGAGGGGCACCAACAAGACGGCTGGCTGTATGACGCTCCATGAACTCAGACATATCGAGTTGGATGGCGGCATCTGCGCTACCAAACATGAATTTGGCAAGGGCTTTGGTCAATTCGGTTTTGCCTACACCTGTTGGACCTAAGAACATCAGTGAGCCGATTGGTCGTTGCGGGTCTTTCAAACCAGCGCGGGCGCGGCGCACAGCACGGGCAATAATATCAATTGCTTCATCTTGCCCAATGATATGTTCACGTAGCTCATCTTCCATTTGTAAGAGTCGCTCAGTTTCTTCTTGTGCCAATTGCATGAGCGGCACGCCTGTCCACATTGAAACCATTTCGGCAATATCTTCTTCGCTCACAACAGGGCTTGTTGCACGATCCCAGCCTGTGCGCAGTTTTTCAATTTTTTCCTCGATTTCTGTCAATGCAGTGTCGATGGCTGCCAAGGCTTCGGCTTCTTCGCCTTCTTCTTGTGCTAATGTGCGGGTTTGCTTTGTTTCTTTTAATTTTAAGTAAAGGTCTTTTGCTTCTTTCGCTGCCGGGGATTTATACATCCGTACCCGTGAAGAGGATTCGTCTATTAAGTCGATTGCCTTATCTGGGAGGAAACGCTCCGAGATATAACGTGACGAGAGCTGGGTCGCCGCTTCAAGGGCTTCATCGGAGATGACGAGATGGTGATGATCTTCATACGCTTTGCGGATTCCCTTAAGAATGGCAACTGTCTCTTCTTCAGAGGGTTCTTCTACCATAACTGATTGGAAGCGGCGTTCTAGCGCAGCATCCGACTCAATGCTTTTTCGATATTCATCTAATGTAGTCGCGCCGATCACTTGTAACTCACCACGCGAGAGGGCGGGCTTGAGGATATTGGCGGCATCTACGGCAGAGCCAGCCGAGCCTGCACCAACAAGCATGTGGACTTCGTCTATGAAGAGGATCGCGCCTGATTTTTTCAGTTCGTCGATGACGCGTTTCAGACGTTCTTCGAATTGGCCACGATACATTGTTCCGGCGACGAGAGAGCCAACGTCGAGTTGCATGACTTGTTTCTTCATCAACGGTGCGGGGACATCGCCATCGACGATTCGTTGGGCGAGTCCTTCAACGATGGCAGTTTTGCCAACGCCAGGTTCACCAATCAGGGCGGGGTTATTTTTTGTTCGACGTGCCAAGATCTGGATAACACGCTCAATTTCAGTTTGCCTGCCGATAACGGGGTCAAGTTTCTTTTCTTCGGCGAGAGCTGTCAGATCTGTGGCGAGTTGATCTACGAGAGGGGTCTTCGGTCCTTTTTTGGCGGGAGCCTGCCGAGAGGTACGTTTGCCCCGTTGCATTGTTGGGGAAGAGGATGATCCCTCGTTGAGTATCCGTCGGACTTGTTTACGGATTTGGTCGGAGGTCAATCCTAATTTATCAAAAACGAATTTAACTGTCCCTTCGCTACGAGTAAGGGCAAGGAGCAAATGCTCGGTGCCAATATAATGATGCCCAATGGAGCGGGCTTCGTCGATGGCATACTCAAGAACTTTTTGAGTATCAGGGGCGAGTTTGGGTGTGTCACTGGGAGATGTTTGGGGCTGGTCGTCGGTGACGCGTTGTACAATTTCACGGACACGTTCAACATCGAGCCCGAGTTCATGCAGAACACGACCTGCAACACCACCTTCTTCGACAAGTAAACCAAGAAGGAGATCTTCTGTTCCAAGTGATTCTTTATTCGCTTTTTCTGCCTCTTTGTGGGCGAGGCTCAGCACCCGTCGGGCACGCTGGGTAAAGCGTTCCATGCTTGCCATAATAAACTCCTGTTATTGCTTCTTACTTTTCAGTTGGCCATTTTTTCAGACCAATATATATGCCAATACTCTTCAGCGTGTTTTTTGCTAATCAATTTTATCTTTGTGAAGAGTGGCGATGATCGGCTTTTTTTATTGGAGGGGAGGGATGGGCCAATCTGACAAGGTTAGTCTTGTTTTGATTGTACCAAAGATGGGAAAGGGGAAGTATAGGAAAAAGATTAGAGAAATTCAGTCTTGCGGTCGGTTGGTCTAGCAGGCCTGTTTAGCACTAATTGACCTTTTAGACCATTTCGACCAATCGACTATAAGACAAAAGACTATCTCTCATCCCCATCGCCTTTGATGGTTCCACGTTCGAGGCGACCGTAAAGTTTATCAATATTATACTCAGCAATTTCTTCGAGGGTCAAATCAAGTTCGGTGGCGAGTTGAGCAAGATACCAAAGCACATCACCAAGCTCTGCTTTTAACGCCGATTTAGTCTCACCGTTGATTTCACCGCCTTTATCGCGAAATACTTTTTTTACCTTACCCGCAACTTCGCCAGCTTCGTTCACTAACCCAAGTGCAGGGTAGACGATGGGGTCTCCGATGGATGGATATTTAGCAGTCTTACGAGATTTTTTCTGATAGTCATTAAAGTTCATTTTTTCTTTACCTTAGTGTATAGATTTGATGCTTATCATCATGTTTTTATTTCCTCACTTCAAAATTCAGTTCTTCTTCTATTTCATTCCCCGCTCGATCTCTGGCGACGATTTGGAGATAATGCTCCCCTTCAGATGCTGCCCACGTCCAAATATAAGGTGCTTCTGTCAATATGCCAATTTCCTGATAATCGAGGTAAAACTTGATCGACTCGACGCCCAAATTATCATCCGCTTCTGCCTGAAAATTAATTTGTCTGTTACGAAGATAATCTATTCTCTCTCCATCTTCAGGCGAAAGGATGTGCAGCGTGGGCGGCTGATTGTCAATGCTGATTTGTGTCGTCGCTATATCAACACGTTGGTCTTCTCGTACAACCAATAATTGGATTGCGTAAAGCCCGCTTAGATCATTTGTATCCCAGATTGTGAGCAAACTATCCGAAACGGATTCGTGAATATCTTCGCCGATCTGTGTCCATGCTTGCGGATTCAACCCCTGTCCAACTTGAATGCGGTAATAATCAAAATCTTCACCCGATGCCGTACCGCGAATTTTGAGCACGCCGCGTACATCTGTAAAAAGCTCGGGAGCGGTCAGATGAGCGTCCGCCAAACGTGGAGGAGCGAGGATTGCATCATAGGAATCAGGAGGCGATTCCACCCCAGCCGATTCTGCCCAATCTCGTGCATCATCGGGAACAAGCATATATATATTTTCTTCGACCAATTCCGGGGGCGTGAAGACTGTTGCAAGATAGCCTGTTTCCCTATTGACATCAAAGCTGCGATATAAATTATCGTATTGACTTGGTTCAGAACCATTCAAAAAAACGTCACTGACGATATTTGGGCAATCAGCTGTGGGGAGCAAACCCGATGGGTCGCAAACATCTACTTTTCTAACACCAACAGGCATATCCCAGCCTATGGGGGGCAAATCGGCACTAGCGGTTTTGATGAGCGCATGCCAAATCCCTGCCGCAGCTTCGGGATCAAAAATCTCATCTGCACCTGCCCAAACAACAACGACTCGCTGGGGAGTGTAGCCTATTGTCCACGCAGAAAGGCTCTCCACATTCTGCCCGATTTTTGCGGCGGCAGGCAAGCCAACGTCCAGGGCGTTATCCGTGCCCAAACTCTGCCAGCGTGCGCTCCCGTCGCTCAATATATCGTTCATCAAATAGGCCAATTGTGGCGAAACCACGGCCTGTGATTCTGGTTCACTCCAATCTAGCCAGGTTTTCTCCTCTGTATCAATGATTTTTAGCACCGTTATGGCTTGCAGATCATCGTCAATTTTCTGCCCGTGCATCACGCCATCTGCCGCGAAAATGCCGTACGCTTCTGCCAAATCTTGCAATGAAAGTGAAGCTTCTAGCGAATTCATCACGTCAAAATCCAAGCCAAAAGATTGCGAGATTTGGCTCACATTTTCTGCACCCATTTGCGCCAAAACCCCGTTCATCGGGACTAAATAATCGTTTGCCAAGGCTGTTCGCAAACGCATTGGTCCATGAAATTCACCATCAAAATTTTGGATCTTGGATTCCGCTGGAATATCCCATAAAAGCGATGCGGGATTCAAACCACGCGTAAAACCGGTTAGATAGATGAAGGGCGTCAAACTTGACCCCGCCTTGCGCGCCGCCAAATGAGCAGATTCGCCATTTAGCGTAGTCTCACCAACCACTGCCAAAACCTGACCATTTACCGGGTCTATTACCATAGCACTGGCGTTGACATTATTCAGCGCATCCATTGCAGGCAATGTCGGGAGGAGCCGCGCCGCATCGCAGTTTTCGGCATTGATCCCGCTCAAGCGTGAAACTTGTGCCGCAACCGTGCAAGCGGATTCTCTTTGCAAATCCAGATCGAGGGTGGAGATAATGGTCAGCCCACCACGCTCGATTCTTTCACGGGGGTAAAATTCTGATAGCTGGGAAAAGATTAACGGGATAAAAGCTGGGGCGGGAATCTCAAACTCATTAAACGTGGGCAAGTCGAAAGGCGTGCGTAACGCCGCGTCCACTTCATCTGCATCAAAGATTTCTAATCCCTCCAAAATATATAAAGTTTCCTGCCTACGCTGATAGGCGGCTATGGTCGCATCAATCGGATTGAGGGCAGGTGTTTGACTCGCTGCCGCGAGTGTGGCAGATTCCGCTAAATCCAATTCCGTAACCGATTTGCCAAAATAAAGCTGCGCGGCAGACTCTGCGCCATAGGCATTATGCCCGAAGTTCGCGCTGTTTAAATACCACTCGAGAATTTGCTGCCTGCCATATTGCTCGGTAATCTGCGCAGCGAGCAGACGCTCACGAATGGCGCGGCGGAGGGAGGGTTCTTCACCCCAAAGTAAAAGGTCGGCAACAAGTTTTTGGGTGAGGGTCGGGTGTGATGTAGGGTTGTCAAGCTCGGCAAGGCTATAGCCAGAATGCTCCCAGAAAACAGGATCAACGAGGGCGAGCGTGGCTTGTACAAGAGAATCGGGGAGGTGTTGCAGGTTTTCTGCGCTGAGGGGGATGTAGCGGCGGCCTTTATCCTCTGGCGCGAAAACCTGAATGAGATGCTCGCCACTGCGATCGTAAATCCGTGTTGGCTGAAGCAAGGTGCCATTGCGTGGGTTGAGCAAAGCTTCAAGTTTTTCTACTTTGGGGAGATCATTGGTGAGACTCTGATAACTGAGAACAAGGGAAAAGATAAGAAAAATCAGCAGAAGGCTGAGGATAAATCCGCAGCCCATACCAAGATTGCGACTCCCTTGTTCCAGGCGGCGATCAGGGCTGTTGCGCCTCTTTCTGCGATTGCGGAGGATATTGAGGGTTGATGACATTTTTATCACCACATAGAGCACAAAGAGACACGAAGGAAAAACTTATCTAGTTTTTCCCTTTGTGAGCCTTCGTGGTCTTCGTGGTTAAATCTTTTAAAAAGTCTCATTAAGCCAACCCATAACCCCACCTTTTTCTTTTGGTTTTAGCTTTTTAGGCAATTCCCCATATACTGCGCCAGTTTGCCCGTTAATGAGTACTGTAAAGGCATCATCGTCGTAGGGATAGGTGGTCATCCAAAGAGGCAAGAGGAGTAATTTATAAGAGGTAACTGCCAAAGAAGCAGAAGAAGAACGGAATTTTTTCAGATAATACATACTCCGTTGGGCTTTTTTATGCTCGGCTTTATACGCGCGACTGCGGGCTTCGAGGGCGGCATCGCTTAAGGCAACTTCATAAGTCTCAGCCGACCAACTGGAAAGATAGCGCGGGTTATAGGGTTTTGTTTCGCGCAGTTCATAATTTTTCAGAAAATTATCTATATATTGTTCATATTTCTTTGCGGCGGGGATAATTAGATCATCCACAAAGAGAGCTAAATCTCCGCGCTCGGTTTTATAAACTTTTTCTGATTTGAAACCAAAACCTTGACGCTGCTCTTCTTCTACAAGACGCTCGCCTCTATAACTAATTGAGCCACCAATATCAAAAGTCCAGACGGGGATATAAAATCCGCGTGGAGGCAAAACCCTGCCCTGTGGCGTAAAATTATTTTCCTTGACCCATTCGACCAAAATTTTTGCCGCACGACGTTGATCAAAGGTATGCGGGATTATTGCATCGGGGTCGAGTAATTCACGTGTTTCACCGTGATTAATAACATGCGGTGAAGCACAATAAGCGCAAGATGCCGAGAGATTATCGGGCGGAAGCAAAAACTCTGCCCCACAGCCCTCGCAATGAAAAATCTTATGCGCAACGGGTTTTCTGTGTCCGCGCAAGGTTGCCATGGCAGAGAAAAAATCCTGCTCTTTGGCTTCTTCGCTTTCAGAAGCAACCTCGTCTCCCACTTCGCAAAAATCGCAAATTAACGTTTGACCATTGGGGGAAAAGCTCATTCTGCCACCACAATTTGGGCACTCGAAACGATCTGCGTTGGCCTTTTTGTCGCCCATATCTGGTGCGGCGATTTTATCTGCATCAACGATCTCAGTTGGTTTGAGCGTACCATTCAAAATTGCCAAAGAGCGCCGTGCGCGCGGGTGCGTCATTCGATATGAAAGCGCCTCGTCTAAAGCGTGGCGTTTTTTTTCTTTTTCACTTTCGACTTCGCTCAAATAAAACCATAAATCGGCGAGCATATCATGGTCTCTGGCAGTATAAATAGCGCGCTCAAGATAATTTCTAGCCGAACTCATCTCCCCAGCTTTTAGCGCGGTCACGCCGCTATACATTAAACTTCGAACCCGTGCCTCACTCATCGGCGTACAATCGCATCTGTCATACGTACGATCCTCGTCATTTCTTTAACATCGTGAACACGGATAATATCTGCCCCACGCGCAATGCCGATGGCAACCGATGCGGCCGTCCCCTCCACGCGTTGGTCGGCGGGCAGATCAAGGGTATAGCCGATAAAGGATTTTCGCGAGGGGCCTAACAAGACGGGATAGCCTAAAGCGCGGATTTCATTTAGGCGGTTGTTCAATTCCAGATTTTCTTCGATGGTTTTCCCGAATCCGATTCCAGGATCAAGAATAATAGATTCGCTCTTAACCCCAGCTTGCTCGGCGATCTCAACCGATTCGAGCAATTCGGCTTTGACCTCTTCGAGCAGATTCCCATACTCTGCACCGATAAACGCGTTCCCCAGCTTCTCACGGACTTCAACACTGGCGGGGTTGCTGCGGTTATGCATCAATATCACGGGGCAATCAAACTTCGCCACAACGGAAGCAAGTTCACTATCCGCGCGCAGCCCCCAAACATCGTTGACGATATGCGCTCCCGCTGCCAGAGCTGCCTCTGCAACCGAAGCCTTGTAGGTGTCCACCGAAATCAATGTTTTGGGCATCTCCTCTGCAATCGCACAGATGATGGGAATCACGCGCCGAATCTCTTCATCCGCATCCACTGGCTCTGAGCCCGGACGAGTTGATTCACCGCCCACATCAAGGATATCTGCGCCATCCTCTACAAATTGGTGGGCTTGGGCGAGCGCATTCTGGGCATTTTGCGCGTATAAACCATCGCCCGAAAAACTATCGGGCGTGGCGTTGAGAATGCCCATCACATAGGTGCGTTCACCCCATGCGAGGGTTTGATTGTTGATCGATAGAGGGAGCATGATGCCTATTGCGTATTTCGTATTGTTTAATTTTCTTACGCAATACGAAATACGTTTTAGATTCTAAACAAATTGATCCAGCGGGAGAGCCAACCATTCTTCGGCTTTTTCCACATCGGTATAGATATGAATATCAGCGGCGAAGTTCGTGTCTGCCAAGGCGGCAACTTTGCGAATGCCTTCGGCAACGGCATCATTTGCGACGACCACCGCCAAACGGATTTTGCGCGCTGAGGGATCACTATTTAATCGAATAGCAGAGCGCATCGCTTCTTCAGGAATATCAGATACTTGGCGCAAATCGTATAAATTGCGGGTTAGGCGGTCGGCATCGAGCAGGTGGGTTTCTGCAAATTTTTTCCAATGATTAATTGTTGCTTCGCTCAAATCGGTAAAAACGTAGTGCATCCCGCCATCGTTGCGGCGAACAACATGATAACCAATACCTGGTTCGTGTGTCCAATTGAGGGGCTTTGGGTCAGACATGGTAAACCTCCGAAGGTTTTAATAAATTAATTGATGAAATGATTATACCGAAAAAGGGGTGATTTCGCTGGTATCTACATCCTGCAAAAGTTCGATTATCGTTTTTTCAATCAGGGGGTGCTCAAGCTCAGGCGCAATATCTGCCAGGGGCATCAATACAAAAGCGCGCTGATGCAAGCGTGGATGCGGGATGATCAGATTTTCTTCATTCATAATAAGGTCGTCGTAAAAAAGGATGTCCAGATCGATCAACCTGGGGCCATTGCGAAAGTTTTTTACGCGCCCCAGTTCATCTTCCTTTTTTTTGAGATAGACGAGTAACGCACGCGGGTCCAGGTTTGTTTCCGCTTCAATAACCATATTTAGAAAAGCAGGTTGATCAGTGAAACCCCAGGGCGGGGTTTCGTAAATGGTCGATTCACGGGTAACGCGTAATTCTGGCGCAAAAGATTCGATTGCAGAGCGTAAATTGGCGAGGCGGTCACCGAGGTTGGTGCCGAGAGCGATGTATGTTGTTTTCATAGTATATATTCGTAGGGGCGGGTCTGAGACCCGCCCCTACAGGTTAAACCCTTTCGAGAATAGTCGCGGTTGCCATGCCATGGCCAATGCACATAGTCTGCAAGCCAAAGCGGGATTTGCGGCGTTGCATTTCGTGGACAAGTTTTGTCATCAGGATCGCACCGGTTGCACCAAGGGGATGTCCTTGTGCAATCGCGCCGCCGTTGGGATTCACTTTTTCCATATCAACATCAAGTTCTTTTGCCCAAGCTAAGACAACGCTGGCAAAGGCTTCGTTAATTTCTATTACATCCATATCATCTAGAGTCAAGCCATTGGTCATTTCCAAGACTTTTTTCGTTGCGGCGATGGGACCATCGAGGGCTAGAACGGGGTCAGTACCAACGACAACGCGCGCCAAGACGCGGGCAATGGGCATTAAATTATAGCGTCCCACTGCATCGGCAGAGGCGAGCAATAGTGCGCCTGCCCCATCACTAATTTGGGAGGCGTTGCCAGCGGTAACGGTGCCATCTTCTTTGAAGGCGGGGGCTAATTCGCCCATTTTCTGACGGTTTGGTCGACGACGCACACCTTCGTCTGCATGAAAGAGATAGGACTTTCGCTTCCCGTTTTCTGATTCGGGAATCGTTAACGGTAAAATTTGTCCGCCGAAATAGCCCGCATCCATAGCGGAAGCAGCTTTCTCATGAGAGCGAAACGCAAAATCGTCCTGCTCCTCTCGCGTCAGATTCCATTTTTCGGCCATCATTTCTGCGCTAATCCCCTGATGGACTAAATCGTGGGGAATGGATTTGGGGAATTCATCTGGATAATCCGCCCCAAGCATTTGATGCGACATCATTTCTGTACCGCCTGCCAAAACAAGATCGGCGTCGCCCGCGAGAATGGCTTGCGAGGCAAAGTGAACAGCCTGCTGGCTTGATCCGCACATACGATTGATGCTGATAGCGGGGACATGCACGGGGAAATTGGCATTTAGCGTAGCAAGGCGCGCCAGATTTGCACCCTGGTCGCCGATGGGGGTGACGACGCCCCAAATCACATCGTCGAGGCGTTTGGGGTCGATGCCTGCGCGACGGATAGTTTCTGCCATTACTTTCGAGGCGAGGTCAACAGGAGCGAGGGGATAAAGCGCGCCCGATTCTTTGCCAAGAGCTATGGCAGAGCGGAGCGCGGAAACGATAAAGACGTCGGTATCAGACATTGGGGATCCTTTTTTGGGTGCTATACTTTGTGGGTTTATGGTATCACGAATATGGTGAATAAAACGAATGAAACTACTCAAAACTATCTATCGATATAAAAAGATAAATATCAAAGGCAAAACTTTTCTGCGCGAGGCGGTCCGTGGAATCATTTTTCGTGAGGGAAAGTTGCTGATGATCTACTCACCCGTCAACGGGGATTATAAATTTCCCGGCGGAGGGGTGGATGCAGATGAATCGTATCACGAAGCATTGCATCGCGAGATCAACGAGGAGGCCGGTGCGACAGTGATAGCGATTACAGGGGAGTTTGGCAAAATGTTGGAATACTCAAATGCAATAGAAGAAGATTATGAGACATTCAAGATGTATTCCTATTATTATTTCTGTAAGATCGAGAAGGGTTTTGGCGTACAGCGTTTAGATGATTATGAAGAAGAGTTGGGATTTAGACCCATTTGGGTAGATATAGAAAGGGCGTTAGAAACGAATAAAAAACTCTTGGCAGAATCAAATCCCGCCCCACGGTGGACGAGACGGGAGGTCTTTGTTTTGGAGATGTTGAGAAAAAATCTGGGCAAAATCTCTTTGACAAGAAAATAATATGACTAAATCAAATCTGCAAGAAAAAAAGATACCGAGTGGAGTCAAGTTCCTGATGATTGCTTTGGGCCTTCTTTTGGTGTTGTTTTTTGCGATTGGCATGCCCCCTATTGCAGGTGATCCAGAAATTGCTGAAAAAGATTGGGAAGCTGAAGCGGCAGGAAGCGCGGAGCTACCACGCGACTGGCCTAATATTGATACCGATATTGATCCTGAGCTTGCCAACCTCGGCTACCAACTTTTCTTTGATCCGATCTTGTCTGCTGATAATGATCTATCTTGCGCACACTGTCACCACCCTGATAAAGGCTTTGGTGATGGTTTGACTGTAACTCAAAACGCCGCAGGCGAAAAACTCAACCGCCATTCTTCTTCTCTTTGGAATATTGTCTATGTCCCCAGTCTCTTCTGGGATGGGCGCGTTGATACTTTGGAAGAGCAAACACGAATCCCGCTCCTTGCCGCTAATGAGATGAATCAAAACCCTGAAGAATTAATCGTAGAATTAGAAGCTATAGATGTTTACGTCGCTGCCTTTGATGCTCTCTTTGATGACGGTGTAACATTTGATAATCTGACAACAGCCATCGCAGAGTTTGAACGAACCTTGATCAGTAATGGCTCCGCTTTTGATGCTTACGCCGAAGGTGATTTGGATGCAATGAGTGCCCAACAACTGCGCGGGTTGGCTATCTTTCGCTCAGATACGACACGTTGTATTGGTTGCCATATTGCCCCGGCCTTCACCGATCAAAGTTTTCGAGTAGTCGGCGTCCCTGATAATGGCAGCAACGATAAAGGGCGCGGTGATATCACTCCCGGCTTGGAATACGCTTTTAAAGTACCAACGCTGAGAAATGCTGTTTTAAGTGCTCCCTATATGCACAATGGGGAAATTGTTATCATTGAAGATGTCGTTGATTTTTATGGAAAAGATGCACAGAAATTTGAGCAATCACAGGTAGATTTTCAAGTTGAGATGGGTTTCAATTTGACAGAAGATGAAAGAAATGACCTGGTCAGTTTTCTTTACGCATTAGTGGATGAAACTATCCCCGAGGAATATTGGGAGGGGCTCAACTATATTGATGCTGAAGGGCATATCCTGATCCCTGATTCGGTGCCATCTGGCTCAGATTTTGTAGTCAAGGCTTTTGATAACCCGACACGTGTAGGAGGAGGCACCCAATAATCAACTCTTCCTGTTTATAATTGAATGGATGAATTAAAAACAAAAAGGCTTCCCGAAGGAAGCCCTTTTGTTTAGCCTAACCCCAAAAGGGCATCCCCATTTTCCCAGAGCCAATATCCTCCGCCGCCAACAACAACGAGACAGCAACACAGCATGATCAGAACAATGCCAATAATTAACATGGTATTAGGTTTCTTTTTTTCTTCAACGGGGGGAACTAAATTGTCGTTCATATAAGCCTCCAGATATAAAAGGGATTAGAAATTCATTCCTTCAAGGATGGGTACGGTCATGCCCATTGCAAGCATTACGCCAATAACGCAGATACAAAGTACAGCGGGGACAAGTTGCAAATATCCCATCACGAGACCAGCAGTCGCCATGCCATCGCCACCTTCTCTGCCCATACGTTCTTTAATTTCTTTTTTTGCCATATGCCCTGTGATAATGGCAACGAGCGAGCCGAGAAATGGAGCAACTGTCCAGCCTACAATCCCAGCGATCAAACTGGCGAGTGCCATTGAGTTGGTTGGCACAGCAGGTGGTGCTTCTTGGTAAGGTTGTTCATTCATCTTCTTTCTCCTTGATCTATTTTATTGGCGTTGGCTTTGCGCCATCTCCACCAAATGAAAGTAATTGTAAGCAACACTAGAATAATACCAATAATTATGGGAATTAGAATAGCCAAAATAGATAAAAATGTGGATATGACATCTTCTGCGATGCTGACAGGTGTATTCGCCGCCCCGGCAGTTGTGGCTGTTAGCGCGGGACGCACCGCAGCGGACTTGACCGTGTGCACGCTTCCGGCTATAAACAACCCGGCGATCATCGACAGGATCGGGCTAATCTCCGTGAGAACATTTGCGCTGGCCGCAAAGGCAATCGCTCCTGCAATGGGTCGGACAAAGGTCTGGATGATGTCATTAATATGATTAACAGCGGGGATTTTGTCGGCAAAGAATTCGATACTGCCGAGTACGACGAGCACCCCGATCACCCACCAGCTTGTGAGCGTATCCCAGGGGGATTGAAGGTTGATCAAATCGGTGAATTTTGCCAACAGGGAGATCGTGAGCAAAGGTATATAAGCGTTCAGCCCTGCGCTGGCAGATAGCCCGAAGGCAGAAAAGATGCCGGTGAGGAGTTCCATTTTTTAGTCCTTTCGTTGTCAATATACGTAGGGGCGACCCGTTTTGGAAAAAAGAAAAATGATATTGTAGACAAAATGTTTAGTGAGAACAAAAACTTTTTTGTACAGAACAAAGGGTCGCACTTACTAGGTGTTTATCCTAATGGAAACGCTCCCCAAGTGCCTGTCATTAGTAGGCGAAGAAGGTCAATGACGAGAAGCATGATCAAGGCAAGAGTCAGGCCAGCTGTAAGGGCAAGCCACATTTCTTTTAGGTTGAAAAAGCTATTTTCCTGACGCATGATCATCATCCAAACGACGCTAAAGATAAGGCTGAGAAGAGCAAGGACGCCGAAAACACTGATGAAAGCGATTGGATAAAGAATATAGACAGAACCGGATAAAATGCCCAAGTCGACGAGAAGCATAATCCCGATCAGCAAGCCTAAATCACGCCATGTCCCGAGGGCGGGACGCGTATCCAATTCTTTCCACGCAGTCTGATTGAAGGCGGCGTAGAGGACGGCTCCCATCCCCATCCCCATCCCTGTACCTGTCAGAAGACGGAGGGTGTTATTCGGGATATAGATATTCGGGATTTGTGGCAATGCACCTTCGTAAGTTTGCTTGATGAGGTAGAGATAAGAATTTGCTCCATCAAATGCCCAGGCGAGAAAAAACACGACGAGAGCAAGGGCGATTTTCTTGGCTGGCATTCCACCACGTTTTGGTTTAAGAAAAGCAAGAAGAAGTAAAGTCACGCCTGCGCTGGTAAAAGTACCCGTATCACGCGCGCACATCGGGAGTTGCCGAGCATGAATATGAAAAGAGCGTTCGTCTATGCGATGACAAATAGCGTAACCAACTGCATCCGCTTTGCCGAGCAGCCCTGGAGGAGAAATATAGATAAATGCAGCAATCGCAAAAAGTGCAGCGAGAGGAACGATCCAGCGAGTGATTTTTTGCATGGGGTGATTATAGCAGTTTATTTCACAGGTTTTTGCAGATTTTGAGAAAACAAGAAAGGGTTTCTTGACGCAGGGAAGCGGTGAAGCTAGAATCAAACTCGATAGCGAAAATGATTTTTAATAAGGTAATTTTATGAAGAAAAAACTAGTTTTATTTTTGCTCCTGAGCATTTTTCTCGCATCCTGCAACTCAGAAGTGTCTTCAAATTCTGATTCAGGGAAACTACAAGTTGTCGCCACAACCAACATCGTCGCGGATGTAGCCCGTCAGGTTGGCGGTGATTTGGTGGATGTGCAGATTCTCCTCCCTGAAGGCACAGACCCGCATAGCTTTGACCCGACTCCCCAAGATATTGCCAAAGTCGCAGATGCAGATATCATCTTTGCAAATGGTGTTGGGCTGGAAGCCTTCATTGAAGATCTGCTGGCAAGTGCTGATGCCGAAGAGCGAATTGTCGAAGTCTCGGAGGGCATCCAGTTACTGGAGCATCCGGAAGATGAGGCAGAGCATAATGAGGAAGAACACGACCACGCCGAACATAAAGGCGACCCGCATACCTGGACAGATCCGAATAATGTCATCATTTGGGTAGACAATATTAAATCAGAACTTATTGATGCTGAACCCGAAAACGCCACGACTTACACAGCCAATGCCGAAGCATATATTTCAAAACTTAACGAAGTAGATGCCTGGATCAGGGAAGAGATTTCCAAAATCCCGCCAGAAAACCGAAAGATTATCACAGATCATCGTTTGCTTGGCTACTATGTCGAAGAGTATGGGCTAGAGATGGCCGGGACAATTATCCCGGGCTATAGCTCTCTTTCAGAACCTTCGGCACAAGAATTAGCAGAAATCGAAGATCTGATCAGCAAGCTAGGTGTCAAAGCGATATTTGTGGGCAATACCGTTAATCCCAATCTTGCTGAAAGAATCTCAGAAGATACAGGCACAAAACTGGTCTATTTTTATACAGGCTCACTTAGCCCCGCAGGCGGAGAAGCTGAGACTTATCTCGATTACTTGCGATACAATACAAATGCTTTTGTAAATGCGTTGAAATAGAAACGTAGAGGTGGGGCTCAGACCCACCCCTGCACAAATAAAAATCATGTCCCTATTCAAAGAATTCAAAAAAACCTCCCGTCACCTTAGCCGCAGGCAGCGTCATGAGCATAAGAAAGACGCGCCCATCCTGCATACCGAAAAACTGAGTATGCGCTATGAAAACGGCTATGCGCTAAAAGATGTCTCCTTCTCCCTACAAGAGGGTGAGCGCATCGCCATTGTAGGACCCAACGGCGCAGGAAAAAGCACCCTGCTCAAAATTATCGCCGGCGTGCAAAAACCGACTTCTGGCGCAATCCAAATCTTCGGTCACGCGCCTGATGGCCATGTTTGCATTGCCTATGTCCCCCAACGTAGCCAAGTCGATTGGACTTTCCCCGTCACCGTCGCCGATGTCGCCATGATGGGGCGCGTCGGGCATCTCGGTCTCTTTCGTAACCCAAAATCACACGATTGGGATGTCGTCCACCACGCCCTCGATGTCGTCAAACTCGACCATCTCGCCAAACGCCAAATC
Source organism: Anaerolineae bacterium (assembly GCA_018645405.1). Taxonomy (GTDB): domain Bacteria; phylum Chloroflexota; class Anaerolineae; order Anaerolineales; family Villigracilaceae; genus Desulfolinea. Next base: position 64,688 of record JABGOQ010000085.1, read on the forward strand.
GATCAGCTCTCTGGCGGGCAGCAGCAGCGCATGTTCATCGCCCGCGCCCTCGCCCAGGAAGCCGAATTAATGCTGATGGATGAACCAATGACGGGACTCGATATCACATCTCAGGAAGATATATTCAGGATCATGGATGAACTCCGCGCACGGGATGTAACCGTCATCGTTTCTTTGCATGATCTGAAAATGGCGTCCGAACGTTTCGATAGAGTCATGTTGTTAAATAAAGATCTTCTCGCTATTGGGCTTGCTGAGGATACCCTCAGCCCCGAAAATCTCATTTCAGCCTACGGCGGGAATCTCCAACTTGTCCCCACCGATGATGGGATGCTGACAATCGGTGACACCACCTGCTGCGAAGGCAACAATGAACATGCCTAATTCACCACAGAGACCACAGAGTACACGGAGTTTTTCTCTGTTTTTCTCAAAACTCTGTGCACTTTGTGGTAATAGTTTTTATGATTAACTTCCTCCTCGAACCTCTCCAATATGCTTTCATGCTCCGCGGATTGACCGCCGCCATAATGGTCGGAATCGTCAGCGCAGTTGTCGGCACTTATGTTGTTTTGCGCGGGATGGCATTCTTTGGCGACGCGCTCGCCCACTCTATTTTGCCAGGCGTGGCTGTTGGTTATCTGCTCGGAAACGGAAAAAAGGAACCGCTCTTTTGGTCTGCTCTTGTTGCGGCGATTATCAGCGCACTGGGGATTGGCACAATCAGCCGAAACACCAAAATAAAGGAAGATACCGCCATCGGCATCATCTTCGCAGGGACATTTGCGCTTGGCGTGGCACTCATCTCGACGGTGAGAAGCTATACCGTTGATTTGGCTCACTTCCTCTTTGGGGATGTGCTCGGTGTTCGTGAAAGTGATCTTTGGCTGATCGCCATCTTTGGTGGGGTAACACTTATCATCATTTTTGCTTTCTATAAAGAATTTATGGTCTTATCCTTTGATCCGGTTTTAGCAACAACACTCCGTTTGCCTGTAAAACTGCTCGATTTTTTGCTTCTGATTTTGATTGCCGTCACGATTGTGGTTTCTTTGCAAACAGTCGGTGTATCACTCATGGTGGCCATGCTCGTTACCCCCGCAGCAACCGCGTATCTGCTTACCAAACGCCTGCCCGTGATGATGGCTTGGGCGGCTGTGATCGCATCACTTTCGGGGATTATTGGCTTGTACGTTTCTTATTATTGGAGCATTGCTTCAGGGGCGGCAATCGTGCTGGTTTGTACGGCAATTTTCGGGTTGGTTTGGGGTGGGGTAACTTTAGCAAAATGTTTAAAAACTTAAACACAAAGGACACGAAGGATCACAAAATAAAAACAAAAACCGATATTTTTCTTTGTGTCTCTTGGTGCTCTTCGTGTTAAAAAATGAAGAGGCGAGCAGGGGTTCATTAAACGGAAGCAAGCCTAAATCGCGTGCGAGGCTCCCAATTCCCAAATATCCAATATTGATTTCCCCAATTCTGCAACTCATCTCAACAACTCTCGTATACTAAGGCAGAGAAAAGAACAGGAGAATACGTGGACGAGGAAAAAACCTGGATCATCCAGGCGCAGCAAGGCAATGACGAAGCGTTTACCTATCTAGTAGAGACCTATCAGAAGCCGGTCTATAATTTATGCTACCGAATGCTCGGTGTGGCAGATTATGCTGAGGACGCGGCGCAGGAAAGTTTTCTGCGGGCGTATAAGAATTTGCATCGCTATGATATAAACCGTTCTTTTGCAACCTGGCTGCTTTCTATTGCCGCTCATTATTGTATAGACAAGACACGACGAAAAAAATTACCTACTTTCTCACTGCACGATGATGAAGGTACGCCTAGAGAATATATTCCCGATTCTTCGGCAATACACCCGGAAAAAGCATTGATAGCTGGCGACCAGCGCGAAGAAATTCAGGAGTTGCTACTCTCGCTAGAAGAAATGGATCGGGCTGCGATTACGCTTCGGTATTGGCATGAGGCTTCAGAAGTGGAAATTGCTGAAACACTTGGCATAACTGTAAGTGCGGTGAAGAGCCGTTTATATCGTGCCCGCCGTAAACTTGGCGAAGTGCGACAAGCTGAAAATGAAAACCCATCCCTCTCGGAAAGGATGCCCTATGGATCACCAGCATTTTGAAAAGAAACTGCTCAACGAAGAGCAAATGACTCCAGAAGAAAACCGAGCTTTGCAAAGCCATCTACACGATTGCGCCATTTGCTCGGCTCTGGCAGACGCAAATCTTGCCTTGGGCAACGTGACGATGGTCACCCCTGCCCCAGGGTTTACGAATCGCTTCACGGCAAGATTGGCGGCGCGTCGAAAAGCCCAGAAACGGAGATATTTTTACGGAGGGCTGATCTTGCTCCTAAGCGGAACAGGGCTTTTGCTTTGGTTCAGTTTTCCAACGCTAAGTGTCTTCTTTTCCTCGCCCGTAACCTTGTTATCTACATGGGCTTCTTTTATTGTTTCAACGATCTCTTTCTTGCGCGTTTTTAGCGAAGTTGGCAGAGTGCTCTTAAACGTTGCGACGGGATTTATCCCCACATCTACTTTGGGTTTTTCGCTGAGCCTATTTAGCATTTTGGGAATGCTCTTGATCGCTTCTTCGCAGAAACTTTTCCGTCAAATACAAAGGATTTAATAACTTAACCACGAAGGGCACGAAGAAAAGCTTTTTGTAGTCTTAGCAATCTTAGCGCCTTCGCGGTTCAAAAAACAAAGAAAAAATCAAAAAATACAGAACTAAGCTCCAAAGGATTTAAAAATGAAAAAAACAATCAAAATACTCACCCTAATCATCACCCTCAGCCTGATTTTGCTGCCCACCCAAAGCGTGGCCGCTCAGGGGCTTGGCGATGGACCCGTTATTTTTGGCGGATCCTATACCCTTAAAAGTGGCGAAACCCTAACGAACGATATCCTTGTTTTTGGCGGCACAGTCATGATCGAAGAAGGTGCCGAAGTATATGGAGATATTGTTCTCTTTGGCGGCAGCCTGACGATTAACGGCGAAGTGAATGGAGAAGTTGCGCTCATCGGCGGAGCTGCCATCCTTGGCGAAGAGTCGCTTATCGACGGCGATCTGACCCTCATTAGCGCAACCTTGCACCGTGCAGATGGCGCAGAAGTGACCGGAGAAATATCCTATAGCGTAGCGGGCGATAACGACGGTCAAATCGTCATCCCGCAAATCCCCGGCGTCCCAGAAATCCCCTTTGTGCAACAAGAACCGCTCGTCCTTTATAATAATCCCCTTTGGGTTGCAGGCGGCGTTTTAGGGCGCTCTTTCGCGATGGCATTGCTCGCTATGCTCGTTGCCCTCTTCCTTGCCGAGCCAACAAAACGTGTCGGAGAAGCCATCACCGCGCAACCTGCCGTTGCGGGCGGATTGGGATTTCTGACCGTTATCTTTTCCCCCGTTGTAATTTTGGTTTTGATGATCACGGTTCTGCTCATCCCCGTGGGCGTGGTTGCGATCTTAGCTATTATGGCCGCCCTCCTTTACGGATGGATCGCCCTCGGATTTGAAGTTGGTGAGCGTTTCACAAAAATGATCAACCAAGAATGGCAGCTACCGTTAACCGCAGCCTTCGGCACCTGGCTGCTCACCATCATCACCGCAGCCTTCGACTTAATCCCCTGCATCGGATGGTTGGTGCCCTTCCTCATCACCACCCTCGCCCTCGGCGGCGTGATCATCTCACGCTTTGGCTCGCAGTCGGTGGTAAACACTGCCCCCGCTGTTTTAGATGCAACACCCATCCCGCCTGTGGATGGGGAAGAAAAATAACCCCGCCCTCTTATCCCCCTTCAGGGACTGGAAGCAAAAGAGACCGAGTATTTTTGATAAATACTCGGTCTTTTTTTAAACTATTATCTCATCAGTTTTTTTATGACCTCCAATCAAAACTTCTAAATAAATTATTAATAAGCTTCTAATAAATACCTAAATTGTCTGATATATAATCAGACAATACAAATTCAATTTTATAGGAGCCTCTTTATGACCAATGCAACAAAAACTGTTTTGATTACTGGAGCAAATTCTGGCATAGGGCTAGAAGCCGCCGCTCAATTTGCTGAAGCTAATTATGGGACTGTTATTTTGGCATGTCGATCTTTAGCAAAAGCTGAAAGCGCACAGACCGCATTAGTCGATCATGTTGGCAAGGATGTTTTTGATATTATTGCGATTGATGTGGCAGAGAGAGAATCTGCTCAAATAGCAGCCGAAACTCTCAGCGCACAGGATCGCCAGATTGATGTCTTAGTACTCAATGCAGGGATGAGCAGTGGAGATGACCCTGCCTACAATTCAGACGGGATCGAAATGACATTTGCGTCATCCTTGCTTGGGCATCACGTTCTAACAATGAGCCTGTTGAATAACAAGAAATTATCAGCAGATGCGCATATCATCATAGCAGGTTCAGAAGGTGCGCGTGGCGATATGCCAATGATGACCGTACCTGATTTCAATGATTTTGCAGATACTCATTTTGATGGTGATCTGGAAGCAATGCATCATGCCATTTGGAAGATTCAGCCCCCTTATCAATATCAAACCATGAACACTTATGTGACAGGAAAAGTATATGTCGCCTGGTGGGCTGCTGCATTGGCATCAAAGCTACCGGCCGGGATGACAGTTAACGCTGTTTCACCAGGCAGTGTACCTAATACAAATTTTCTGCGCCACCAGGGTTGGCTGATGCGTAACCTGATGGCACCAATGATGAAGTTGATACCCAAAAGTATGGGGATGGCCGCATCTGTTGAAGATGCTGCCCGTCGTTATTTGGATGCAAGCAGTTTCACCGCAGATCTCAGTGGGCAATTCTTCGCTTCCGCACCTGGAAAAATGGTCGGCACACTGGAAAGACAAAGTATGCCTCACTTCCTCGACGAGAAAAATCAACAAGCAAGTTGGAATATGTTGACCCAACTCAGTCAAATCTCGTTAAACTAGCTGAGTTTTCAATAGATCATAAAAAAAAGGAGAAACATATTTCTAAAGTATGTTTCTCCTTTTTTTTGGTTGGTAATGAAGACAATTCTACAAGATTAAACTATCAAAACGCAAAAGACGCCAAGTTTTTAATCTTGGCGTCTTGGCGGTTCAAAAATATATTTCGATACTTTTCACAATTCCCAAATATCGCCTAAAGAAAACCCTCCAAACAACTTTCATACTCACTGACTATTTCCTCCAAAGAAAAAACTTCTGCATGAGTACGGCTTGCTTCACGATAAGAGCGTAGTTTCTCAGGATTTGTCAATAAATAGCGTAAGTGTTTCTCATAATCATCTCTGTTGTCGATCAAAAAGCCATTCTCGCCCTCCTTGACCAAATCCATGAAGCCACCGATATTGCTGACGACCATCGCCAATCCCATTGCGAGGGCTTGAACGCCAACAACGGGCAACCCCTCCGAGAGAGAGGGCATGAAGAGAATATCAGATTTGCCGAAATTTTCTATCACTTCTTCGGGGGTGATCCAACCGGGGAGGATAAATCGATCTTGAAGGTTATGATGGGCTATTTCATTTTCTACATCTTCACGCAGAGGGCCATCGCCGAGAAGGACACAATCCCAGGGGAGGTCTTTTAATCTAGCCAGCGTTTTTATAATTTCTAAGGGGTTTTTCTGCTTCATCAATCGCCCTGCAAAAGTGATGCGTGGCGGGGATTGAAGTTTTATTTCACCGGGGTCATTTTCTTTTATATCTATGCCGTTATGAATGACGTCAATTTCTACGGGGTAATGCTTGAGAGCAAGTTGGCGGGTAAATTCACTCACTGCAACTACTTTTGATGCATCTTGCCAGATTGGTTTTGTAAAAGGGAAGACCCAGCGAAACCATTTCCCTGTTTTTTCTGGCGCGCCACCGGGTACGTCGCCAAGGTGAGCGGTAAGCAGATAAGGGATATTTTTCAGCCGTGATAATGCCCAAGCCAAGACTCCGGTTGGGACGGCGAAGTGGACGTGAATTGCCTCGGGTCGCCAGATGTTGATTAAACGGAGGCCATCCCAAAATCCAGAAAAGATATACGCGCCCATCGTCAGGAATCCTGCTCGGAATGCCTCCCGTCTCAAAGATGGCACACGGATGACCTTAATCCCCCCATCTAAATATTCTTCTTTTGGCAATCCTCTAAGATGGGATGTGATGATGACGATTTCATGTCCCCGTTGAGCAAGTTTTTCAGCAATATCTTGCGCAATCCGCCCACCACCCCCACCGACTGGAGGTAATTCATAAGTCAGGAGAAGGATACGCATTATTTGATATTGATGGTTTCGCGAAGGGTATAAGTGGGTTTACGCTGGGATTCGTAATAGGTGCGGACTTGCAACTCGGCGATTAACCCCATCAGAATCGATTGGAAGCCGAGAATGAAAAACATCGCAGAAATTTGAAAGAGTGGGGAGCCAAAAACCGAGATGTTAAAGAATATACGGCGGATAGCTAAAAAAATCAAAAGAGCCGTGCTGATGGCAATGATGCCAAAGCCTGCGCCACCAAAAAGGTAGATGGGTTTTGCGGAATAGTCGAGAAGAAATTTGACAGTAAAGAGATCTAGGAGGACTTTTAGCGTGCGATTTAGCCCATATTTTGTTTCTCCAAAACGACGCGGGTGATGGTTTACGGGGACTTCGATGATTTTTGCGCCAACTGAATGAGCAAAAACAGGGATAAAACGGTGCATTTCCCCATAAAGTTTAAAGCCTGTAAGAACTTCGCGCCGATAGACTTTAAGGGTACAGCCATAATCATGAAGCTCTACGCCCGTGACACGAGAAATCAATCCATTTGCCATGCGCGAGGGGAGGGTGCGGGTGATGAAGGTATCTTTGCGTTTAACACGCCAACCACTGACAACATCGTAGCCTTCATCCAGCTTCTCAAGCATCATCGGAATATCGGCAGGGTCGTTTTGGAGATCGGCGTCAAGCAGGACGATGATCTCACCTGACGCATGGTCAATGCCTGCCGCCATCGCGGCAGTTTGTCCAAAATTACGCCGAAAGGCAACCACGCGGATGTGTTCGGGATCTTTCTCAGCAAGCGTTTTTAAGACATTAAGGCTTTGGTCACTACTCCCGTCATCAACGAGGATTACTTCCCATGTGCGGGGAAGAGAATCAAGAGCTTTGTGAATTGCATCAAAAAGAAGGGGGAGACTTTCTTCTTCGTTATAAACGGGAATTACAAGGGAAAGATACATTATTTTCTCCTGAAAATACGCAAGAAAGAATTTGGGTTGTTTTCAAGCAAGGTGGTTGAACGGGGGAATTCTTCAAACTGAGATGGTGCAAGGAAAGTATCCCATTCACCCGTATATAAATAATTAATGACGACAATATATTCGGCTTCTGATTTCCATTGCAGATCAAGTTCGGCGTTCCAAAATCCTAGTCTAAGCAAAGTGTCTGGATCGCCATCAATTCTATAGTTATTATATGCGTTAAGTTGAGAAGGGTAGATTTCTACACCACCAGGAATGTATAAAAGCGGGAGTAAAGAGTTACTTCCCTTCCAATAGACAGTGCTTCCTGTAGGGATATACTGAGCAAGGTAATTTCCGGCTTCCTCGTAGGAAGAAATAATATCGTTTTGGTAGTAATCTGGCTTGCGTTCGTTGCCTATAATTAGAGGAGAGACCGTAAAGGAGAAAATGAGAAACGAGATAATGGTTAAGTAGCCCAAATTAAAGTTCTTCTTACGCAGTAGGGTGTATTGCAAGGTAATGACTGTTATCAAAAAAATTACCCCTACAGAAAACCCCGCAGCGGTGGATGCGTATTGGCTGGCAACATTATGACGATATTGGAATTTATTTGATAGCAAAGCCATCAAATCAGTACTTCCTGATAAGATGCGACCTTCTTTCATGCGCGGGACTTGCAATGATAGGAGTGTATCTCCCATATCTTCAAAAGCTGAGTATCCAACACCCGACATAATGACTAGAATAAGTAAAATTAAGAAAGGATAAAAATACTTGGAGATTTCTTTTTTCCATGACGATGCTGAAATAACAACTAAAAAGATGCCGCTCATACTAAAAAACCCAAAATATGATGGTAGGCAATAAATACAATAATTTTTCCCTAAACTCGCCCAAGCGTGCATTGCAAATAAAACAAGAAATAAGCTCACCAAGAAAACAGAATCACGGTACTTTTCTTTACTTTTCCAGTTTCTCACACCTCCTGCCCACAAAAAAATAGAGGTCATTACCCCTATTAGTGTAGTGAGTTGGAAGCGGAAGGTGCGAAAAAGAGACAGAACGCGGGCTGATGCAGGATAAACAAAAAAATGACGTACGCCAACATCAGCATTTTCAGACATATTGTACAAAGATTTTAGATAAAGCGATATTTTATTTGGCATCCAGGGGGCCCAAAGTTGCATAATTTCAGGCCACCAATATAGGTGTCCGAGAATGACTACAATGATTCCTGAAAAAAAAGCCCATAGACCAGCTTTCCGTCCATATTGCCAAAAAATATAGATGATGAGGATGGGCAAAACCAAGACCATATTTTGACGTGTTAGCACGATTAAGCCAGCAAATGCGGCACTTAAGGAAAGTTGCCAAACTGGACGATCTCCACCCAAGGAAAGAGCAAGTACTCCTACCAGCATTAGAGCTATCAATCCCTGCGATAAGGCTGGGCTATATAATTTACTTAGAGCGGGCGTAAAAACAAAAAGCCATACTACTGCTGTCCCCCATATTTTTCCTCCTAATCTGCGAGCTGTATACCATACTCCAAGCAGAATTAGGAAACCCACTAAAACCCCAAAATATCTTGCAGGGCGCAACCCTGGACCAAACCAAGCCTGAATATAGCCGGGAATTAGAAAAGCAAAGGGAGCCTTGTTTGTCCAAACCCCATAGGGTTGAAAAGGACGGTATACACCTGTAGCAAAAAGATAGCCTTTATAGATATATGCGCTTTCATCTAAACGAGAGAGAGTTGTATGCGCGTAAATCCATAATTGGCTAAAATAAAGTATCCCTCCGAGAAGGGATACTAAATCCTCTTTTTCAATTCGATCAGGTTTCTTTTTCAACATTCTGATTACTATTTGCTCAATCTTTCCAAATCAGCCTGTACCATCATCTCCACCAATCCCTTAAAGCTGACTTTGCGCTCCCAGCCTAACTCTTCTTTTGCTCTAGTGGGGTCTGAGATGAGCAAATCTACTTCGGCGGGGCGATAGAAACGTGGGTCTTTCTTTACGTAATCTTTGTAGTCTAAATCTACATAACCAAAGGCATGTTCGCAAAACTCACGCACAGCGTAGGTTTCGCCTGTGCCGATAACATAGCTATCAGGTTTTTCTTGCTGGAGCATAAGCCACATGGCTTCAACATAATCACCAGCAAATCCCCAGTCGCGGCGAGAGTCAAGATTGCCAAGGCGCAATTCATCTTGCATCCCTAATTTGATGCGAGCAACGCCATCGGTTATTTTGCGTGTTACAAACTCTAAACCACGACGAGGGCTTTCATGATTAAAGAGAATGCCAGAAGTTGCGAAAATATCATAAGATTCGCGATAATTGATCGTAATCCAATGTCCGTAAACCTTTGCCACACCGTATGGGCTACGTGGGTAAAAAGGTGTATCTTCTTTTTGGGGCACTTCTAAAACTTTACCGAACATTTCACTACTGGATGCTTGGTAAAAGCGAATTTTTTTGTCAAAAAGCCGAATTGCTTCTAATAAACGAGTGACACCTAAAGCAGTTACCTCAGCGGTTAGCACAGCCTGGCTCCATGAAGCGGGCACAAAAGATTGTGCGGCTAAGTTATAAACTTCGTTTGGTTTATATTCTTCCAAGAGAGACAAAAGTGAACCTTGATCGTGTAAATCGCCTTGCTCTACAATTATCTTGTCAAGCAAGTGTTCTATGCGATCATATTTAACGGTACTGGTGCGTCGTGCCATGCCAACTACTTTATAGCCTTTTTCTAATAGCAATTCAGCAAGGTATGAACCGTCTTGCCCTGTAACTCCTGTGATTAATGCTGTTTTCATTTAATCTCCTTAATTTTAAGCGTAGGCATTATAACGCTTTTTTTCTATCTTGGATGATGCCAATCATCACGATAATTACACTGAGAGATAATATCCACGCAACCATTGCGCCAAAGGATAAGGTGCCGAAGCGGACGTAATATCGGCTTGCGTACCATTGAGTAAAGAATGCCAGAAAAATAGCTTCTACCGTTAAAAGACGCGGCAACCAGGCATCTCGGCGTTCCCTAAACGTGACCCATGCCCTCGCGGTAAAAAGTGCTTGCAGGGCCAAAAAGATGACTCGATAACGTGGATTATCCCATTGATCGCCGCCAGCGCGGAGGGATGCGAGGATGATCCAGGTAAGGCAAGCAAGCCCAAACCACGTCCAGATTCGGCGGGCTTGGGGCGAATCCAATTTGGGGATGGCGATAAAGCCATATAGAAGAATCGGGGCAAGTAGATACCATCCCAAAGCCCGCATTATCCCTAAAAATTTCCAGATATATGTTGTTGGCTCAATAATCGCGGCGGGGAGGACGGGTTGCGTTAGCCCGTAGGCGGTGACGAAAGGGATGTGGATACTTGCAGGCATTTCTTCAAAGAGTTTCTGCACCCAGCCTGAGCCACGTTCGAGTTGGTACATATCCCAGAGGATAGCTCTTTGTGTCCATTCAACGATGGCTCCAAGGGGAGAAGCAGAATCTAATTTTGTGGTGCTTAAGGCAGAGGAAAGCAAAAAGAGAGAAAGAAGGATAAGCGTGATGACAATGATGATTTGCTTGGTGGAAATACGGCTTAATTCGTTATTAATAAGGGCGTAAACACTCAGAAAGATAAGTTGAAAAATGGCGATGGCTGGGGAGATAAGGAGCATTGCGAGAAAACCAAGGCCTAAGCCCCATTGTGCTGGATGGTACTTTTTATCTCTCTGCCAGGCAAGAAATGCCCATAATGTGATGGCAACAAGAGTAATCAAAAATGGCTCGCGCATTTGGGAGCTGCCCATGAGGATGCTTTCGGGATAGAGGGCAAAAATCCACACTGCGGGGAGAGCAAGTTTTTCGCTACCAAGTTCTTTGGCTGCCATCCAAAAGAAAGGGATGCCGAGTGCGGCAACCAAAGCAGAGAAAAGAGCAATGATCAATGGGCAATGAGCATCAGGGGAGAGATAACGATATACACCTGCGCTAAAGGCGAGCAAACCGCCATATTGGTCAGTATGGTCTTTTTGGCTAAAGGCAGAGAGGAGGGGGGCATCGCTTTGAGCTAAATCGTAGGCAGCGGTGTCGCGTCTGAAAGCATCGTAGAAGACATATCCCGCTTGTTGTTGTTCGCTGTCTTGGTAGCCGTTAATAGGTAAAAATACTTGCAGGGCAACTGCGGAAGTAAGGCGTAAAAGTAGCGCAAGCGTAATAACCCAGAGTAGTTTTTGGGATTTTCCTGCCCAACGCCAGAGAGCGAAAAGTGCGCTTAGGCCGAGAAAGAAAATCAACGCGGCAGAAAGCCATGATGCAAAATAATTACCCGATTCAAAGAAAGCAAAGAGAGCAGCAAGAATTATGCTGATGGGAAGGATAATTTTAATTTTAGTAAACACAGAGGGTATTGTACTGTAAAACGTGAAGGCATCCTATGCCTCTTCATTGAGGGATGATGTGATTCGTGAAGAAGAGGGAAGGTAGTTTTCAGTAATCAGTAATCAGTAATCAGTTTTCAACTAATTGGCTGACCACCGAATACTGATTACTGTATTTTATTCGTCTTCGGGCAATCCACTTGGTTGATCTAAGCGAATAACTTCGCCGTGAACGTTGATGGTGATCTTGAATCCCATCATGCCCATATAGCTGCGCCCCTCTTCGGGAATGCCGCTTTCCATAATTTTCTCGAATTGTTCTTCGATATTCTCAAGTTGTTGCTGGATCATGGCGCGCGAAAAAATATCATCTTGACCGAGCATTTTGGCGGTTTGCTCACCGAGAATATCCTCATGACCTTCGATGAGGTCGCCCATTTTCGCCAAAACCTGGCGGTCAATATCTTCGGCGGGGATGTGACGGCGGAATCCGTCATCGTCTACGACGTAGCAATGTTCGTTACCGACCAAGGCTGTTTCTACGGCGCGGTCAAACTCATCAATGACGAGACCCGCAAATAGGGGGGCTTTTGACATTAAGACTGTTTTCCTTCGATAGCTGCGAGTAAAATCCCTGCGGCGATGCCAAGGCGACGATCCAGTTGATTTGCGGTGTCCATGCTGAAATCAAGGTCGAGTTCATAGCGGAAGGGGTTGAAGCGTTGTTTCAAGTCAGCGACAACGCTTTGCCCAATGCTAATATCGTAATTTTGGGGAATGAGAGAGACAAGGAGACGGCGTATCAGCGCAAGTTGCATACTATCTTCAAAGAGAGAGCCAATCACTTGCTCAGCCGAGTTCAAGATTTCCCATTCGTCGCGAAGCATGGATTTTAATCCTTTACGGCGAAGAGTGCCAACATGCTCATTGGTAGTCGCGTCAACGACATCATAAGCAGCAGAAAAATCAATAATACTTCGTGCTTTGATGATGAGCACTTCTTGCGCTTTGGATTCATCTGAGAAGACGCGAATATCTTCGCGGAGTTTGAACATTTTTTGTTCACTGAACATGACCAATTGTCCGTTTGGGTCGTAGAAACGGAATTTACCTTTTAGGGCAATAGCTTGACGTTTGAGCAGATATTTGCTGTGCATAAATGCAGAATACATGAGTTTCTCCTTATGAATTTTCTCGTGGGTCAACAACTTCAACCCGCGTCCCTTCACCAGGGAGATGAAGATAATCTTCCCCTGGCGGAACGTAGGGCGTTGTCCACAGGTAAATAAATTTTGATACGTTATCAGGTGTGTTCACACAGCCATGGCTGCGTGGATCACCAAAATCGTTATGCCAATACGTACCGTGGAAGGCATCGCCATTTCCCGTAAAAAAGGAAACCCAGGGAACACCCGGCAGATCGTAATTGGCCGCATCACCAGCACCGTCGGTCATGTGAACAGAGGGGGCTTTATGATAAGTGCTGAAAGTGCCTTTGGGCGTAGGCGTACGGCCCCATCCGCTTGCGACCAGAGATGTCATCACTGGTACATCGCCTTCGTAAGCAACCATCGCTTGGCTTTCAAGGTCAACATAGAGAGATTTCTCTTCAGCAGAGATGTTCGGGGAAATGGGAGCAAGTTCCTCGTCCGGGATGATTCGCAGACTATAGCTTGGCACAAAGAAATGGTCTTGGGTCAATCTATCGAATATGCGATACCAGTATGAGCCGTCATCCGATACCTGAACGATCTGGTCCACCCAATGCGTTGTCCCGTAATAGTAGCTCCGTTTTTGTTTATAGACATAGCCCGCTCGCAAACGTATCCGCACAAATGGGATGGTCACTTCTGCCAGCACACCAATTGCGGGGATATCAAGAAGGGGTAGATTATAGGAGGTGACGACCGGTTGGAGATACGCCGAGTGGGCAAATCCCTCGTCCCCGATGCGGTACCAAACGTGGTTGTAGACGTGCTCGTCTTCGACAATCAATTTCTCGGTGATAGGCAGGACGACATCCCGACCATAAAGATTGAGCACTGTACCGCTAAAGGAGGGTTTATCGTAAATGGTGAGACTGCTCCACGTTGTGCGCCCCTGTTGCTGGAGGGGCGGCGCGCCAGCCTGAACATCGGTTAATCCCAAGTCTGAGATCAACAATCCAAGCGCACCTGCCGCGCTAAATTTGAGAAAATCTCGTCGGGTGAAAGTTGATGGTAAATTTTTCATTCGTTGGATTCAAAGAAAGTGTCTTGTCTATTTCTGGTTCTACGCACCGCAAGGTTCGTTAAAAATACGACAAGGGAAAAGAGGCTCCCTGCAATAATATTTCCGGGGAATATGGCAATTACAAAGCCTAAGTACATCCCTGTCGCAATCGAAAACGCAATCGAGAGCCACCATGACCATTTTGGAATATTTCTCCCAAAATAAAAATGATGCGCTGAAAGGGTTGCTAAAAAGATAAAGGTGAAGGTTATTTTATTTAATGCTGCTTCTTCCATGAAGGTGTTGCCTGCTTTTTTGTGTAGGTCACGTTTTGAACGTGACTTTTTTTGTATAGGAGGTTGTCACGCTTTCCTAGTTTCTTCTAGTTGCAATGCTCTGCGTTGCAATATTTTACAGTATCCCAACGCAGAGCATTGGAACAAGGACTATGAAAATGCGTAGGTCCTAATACCGAATACCATTTTATTCAATGATCTCCACATGCGTTCCTCTATAACCGTAAACAAATTCTTTCTCTGGCTTTACGACGGGTGAAGTCCAGCGGTAGAGCCATTTGGCGGCTTGAGATGAGAGATTGATACAGCCATGACTGCGAGGGCGACCAAAGTCATTATGCCAGTAAGTGCCGTGAAAGGAAATCCCACTTTCGGTAATATAGAGTACCCAAGGAACACCGGGGAGATCGTATCCACTGTTGGCGAGATTGCCGGCAGCCATATGCCGACTGGGGCGTTTGTAATAGGTCTTAAAGGTGCCTTGCGGCGTGTAATATTTGCCACCAGCAAAACGCGCACCTGTGGAGGCTCTCGTTGCAAAAACGGGATGACTGCCTTCATAGGCAACAACGAGCTGTTGTATTAGACGCACTTCTATCGACTTTTTATACTCAGGAACATTCGATGAGATGGGCGCAAGTTCTGCTTCGGGGATAATCCGCAAATGAGAGGCGAGGACATAATAGCTATTATCACGCCATTTATCATCGTGGAGTTTGTACCAGACTTTATGCGTTTCTTCGTTCGTGATCGTTTCTGTGACCCAATGCGTAGTCTCATAGTAGAGTCGATAAGCTAACTCTGAATCGTCGTTGGGGTCATGGCGTGCGTCTGTGTAGGGGACAGTCACCTCGACAAGATGACCTGCTTTAGGATGCTCATATACTGGCTTATTGAGTCTTCTTAGCACGGGTTGAATATCGCCTGAGTATGCGTAGCCCTCTTCTCCGATTTGGTACCAGATGCGATTATGAGCATTCTCATCATCTCCAATTGCGATACCCGTGATCGGCAGGACAATATCTTGCCAATGCTCATTAACGGGAACCGAATCAAAGTTGGGAGACTCGAAGAGTTTAATGCTTGTCTCCGCGACTCTTCCCTCTTGATCTGGATGCAAGCCACTAGCTGCGTGCGCTTTCGTTAATCCCGGAAAAGAAAAAGCTGCCGTTAAGCCAAGCCCCGCCAGCTTAAGGAAATCGCGCCGAGTAAGAGAATCTGGTAGGTAAGTCATTTTTTGCTAATAGTGAATTTTGACTTTTGTGCCAACCACAGAGAAATTATAGAGCCAGGCAGCGTTATCTGTTTGAAGATTGACACAGCCATGAGACATGGGGGTGCCAAAATTATTATGCCAATAGGTGCCGTGAAAACCGTAGCCTTTATGGAAATACATCACATAGGGCACGCCGGTTAGATAATAACCTGGCCCCGCCATTGTGGTGGAGCGATATTTAACATAAATGGTATATGTACCCGTAACAGTGGGGGTTTGCCACGTGCCCGTTGAAACGATAAAAGAATTAATAAGCGTATCACCCGCATAAGCATATACACGCTGCTCGCTGAGATTGACGTCAATCCAATGGGTGCCACCGCTCACCGGCGGTGGCGAGGTGGGTGCTGGTTTGGGCGTATTTGTTGGGTAAAATGTATTTGTCGGCAGCGGTGTATTGGTAATTGTTGGTGTAAAAGTTGGCGTCGATGTAAAAGTAGGAGTAGGTGTATAAGTATAGGTTGGCGTAGGGGTAAAGGTGGGCGTTGGCGTGAAAGTAGGCGTGGGCGTAAATGTAGCCGTTGGAGAGGGTGTATAGGTCGGTTTAGCAATCGTGCCCTCTGACCAGTTTTGCTCGGTCACGGATAAAGTCGCGGTTGCTGCTTCACTAAAAAGAGCCATCGCAGGGGTGGTATTGAGCGCTAAAAATGTTATCCCGACAATGCAGATGAGCAGGAAGCCGCCAATCAAAAATAAAGGAAGTAGGTTTTTCTTCTTCTTTTTTTGGATAGCTTGCCGCTTCGCGCTCGTGTTTTGAACTTGCTTCCCTTGTGGAGACAATTTCCGCTCTGCCCACGCCATCCCTTTTTTGGCACGTTGACTATTGGGATTGATCCGCAAAGCCTGCCGCAAAAACTTGATGCTCGATTCTGGCTTGGAGACTGCTGCCAAAATGAGCCAAGAATCTTCCAGATCGGGGGTTAGTTTTGCCGCACGTTTTGCCCAGCTATAGGCAACTTTTTTCTGCCCTGCTTTCAAGGCAGCGCGCGCCTGCCGGATCGCTTCGATTGCTTGCTTTTCTTGGTTATTTACCATTGGATATCCACCGGTGTGCCAATATCAACCCAATTATAGAGCAACTGAGCTTCGTAGGAGCTAAGGACAACGCATCCATAGGAGATTGGCGTGCCTAAATATCCCGCCCACAAGGTTGCGCCATTCGACATAATTGGTAAAGCATGGATTCCATTTTGCATTGTTCCTGCCCAATAGATACCAAGCCAGGAAGGCATCCAAATATCCCAGGTTGCGCCATAGGCACTGGGGATTTTATTTAAGATACTAAAGCTCCCTGTTGCAGTGGCGTTATTCATCCCTGTCGAGGCGACGAAGCTGAAAACAAGTGTATTCCCCTGATACGCATAAAGATGCTGCTCAGAAATATCAACGAGCACATATTTACTCCCACTTGGGGCATAATCCTGTTGCGGCGCGGGGACAGCGGTATTTGCTGGGCGCGGCGTCTTGGTGGGGACGGGTGTATTCGTTGGGGTAGAAGTAGGCGTTGGAGTCAGCGTAGGTGAAGAGGTGGGAGTTGCAGTTGGCGTATAGGTCGGCTTGCTAATATCGCCTTCTCCCCAATGTTCCTGGCTAAAGGTCGCGGTGGGCGTTGCGTTAATGGCTGATGCAAAAGAAGAGATGCTCGGCATCAAAGCCCAAACCGCTGAAACAACCAGCACCGTTAATAAGAAAGCTGGAAGCGATTGCCGCCAAAAGCGTGATCTCCTGATCGGGGAAACTGCTTTGACTGGCTGCGTTTCTTCAATTGATTTTACGACCTTATTGGGTTGAGTCTCTTCAATGATTTGAGAGTGAATTTGGAGAATACCGCCACTCAGATTCTCAATGCGAGTGTCTTTTTGCGAAGTAATTTCCCCTTTCTCCAGCATCTTAACTTTTTTTGGGCTTGTCTCTTCTACCGCTTCTGGGAAAGGCTTAGGCACAGGTGGCGGCGCAAGGCGTTTCTTCGCCCAGGCCATCCCTTTAAGGGCTCGCTTGCTTTGTGGGTTAATCGCTAATGCTCGTTCCAAATAATGGATGCTTAATTGCGGGCGCGATGTCGCAGCCAGAAGAAACCATGCATCTTCAAGATTTGGGGCAATCGACGCAGCTTTTTCCGCCCAACGACGCGCAGTATCTTTCTCTCCCTTACGGAGAGCTGCTTTTGAACGTCGGATGGCTTCGATAGCCGCAGGCGATTTTCTGCTCATGGGGATGAAGTCGCTATAATAGAAAGGGTAGGAGCAGGGGTAGGGTCAATGCTCTCGTTATTTACAAAACATTCGATTCCCTGAACGATCCCCTCGGCAATAATTTCAGGGTGTTGAGTCAGAATTTCACGGTCGAGATTCAAAAATCCCGTCTCGATGATCGCGGCAATTGTTGTCTCGTTGATCTCAGTGAAAGCGTGATACTCACGCATATCAGAGGTAATACTGCCAGAGTGGAAAGGCAAGCTCGTTATCCGCCCGTAGCGGTCGCGCAAACAGCCTGTCAGCCGCGCCGCACGATTGTAATCACGGGTATCCATTGCCGCTGAGAGTTTGAATCCGGTTGCGTTTTCATCAACATAAGCACAAGAATCGTTATGGATAGAAACCAACGCCACGGCGCTATAACCGTCCAGACGCGGATCGAATTCCTGCAATAAATCTACTTTAAAACCGCTCTGGGTTAGTTTTTCTTGCACAAGTGTTGCAATCTTAAGATTTAGCTCTGCTTCAGTGAGCGTCACATCGCCGTTTCCATCGAGGCAAACAGCACCGGCATCATATCCCCAATGCCCGGAAACAATCCCGATATGCAGCTGTGGATAAGCCGCGTTCACGGTAGGGTTTCCCTCTGGCTGACTGGTTAACACCAAGGTCATTTTCTCTGAAAGACTCCCCGAAAAAAGACCAGCTGGAGTCCACGCGGTAAAGAGCGTTGCCATCAGAAGAGCAACCCCCAATATCATCGGCATAATGCGTGGCGAAGTATCCCTTCTTTTTGCCACTGAACGATAGTTTTTATTCTCTTCCAAAATCATCTACTCCTGATAAAGAACAGTCATCACAAAATGCCAAAAACCTGCCTCTAAATAGTACCTTATCTCGCTCTAAAATAGCAAGGAGCGATTTCAGACAAGAAAAGTAGGAATTGCGCTTGACGCGCCTCCCCCAGCCATGTATGATGAAGATAACATAGGAGAAAATATGACCATACAACCAGAAGAACTTCGCAAAGCCATGCGCAATTGGGCAACAGGCATCACCATCGTCACCGCCGCGCATGAAGGCAGCCAACACGGCATGACAGTCAGCTCATTTACCTCTGTCTCGCTAGAACCCCCGCTCGTTTCTGTATCGCTCTACAAAACCAGCCGCACCTATGACCTTGTCCGCGCGGCAGGGCATTTCGGCGTCACCATTCTTGCTGCCGATCAGGAAGAAATTTCGAATATATTTGCAGGTCGCGTTCCCGATACAGAAAACCGACTAGAAGGTCTCAAGGTCGAAACCCTCGTCAGTGGCGCACCCTTCATCACGGGCGGTCTCAGCTTCTTCGATTGCCGTGTCACGCAGGAAATCCCACTTGGCACAAATAGCCTCTTCGTTGCAGAGATTCTCGATCTTCACTCTGGGGATGATGGAAATCCCCTGCTCTACTTTGACCAGAAATATCAGAAGTTAGAATAATCAGATCCTTTTCTCCCCTAAATTCCATGCCTGTGGAATTTGGGGGAGATGCCCGCAGGGCAGAGGGGGCACTCGCCCTTAACCCGGAACTTGCTTCCCTTATGGACACAAACAATCTCACCTCCCAAGAAAAAGAAACTTTACTCAAAATCGCTCGGCAAAGTCTTGAATTAGAGCTACGTGGTGAAAAACTCCCTCCGTTAAACGCGTTCCCCAGCACCCCTCTCCTCCAAGCAGATGGCGCAACATTCGTGACCCTCACCAAAAACGACCAGCTACGCGGCTGCATCGGCACGCTCGAAGCCTTTCGTCCCCTCGCTGAAGATGTGCGTGAACATGCCATTGCCGCTGCGTTACACGATCCGCGTTTTCCCCAAGTGCAGCCTGATGAGTTGGATGAGATTGAAATAGAAATTTCTCGCTTAACCGCCCCCATGCCCCTTGATTACGAAAATGCCCAAGACCTCCTCGCCAAACTTCGCCCCAATGTGGATGGAGTCGTGTTAATGGACGGACGTCGACGGGCAACCTTTTTGCCTCAGGTCTGGGAGCAACTTCCAAACACGGAGGAATTCCTTGGTCATCTCTGTAGAAAAATGGGATTGCCAGATAATCTCTGGCGAAGCAAAAAAATGGAAGTATTGATTTACCAGGTTGAAGAGTTTTGCGAATAACTAGCCCCTATGTTCTCTGTCATTTACCCCTCTGCAGGTGGTGCGGTTTTGCCATAATCGAGAACATCACGGACACCTGTTCCGCTGGTGGGGGTAGAGACGATGCCTTCATCTTCCATTGCATCCATTAGACGAGAGGCACGCGTGTACCCGATTCGGAGTTTTCGCTGAAGCATGGAAACGGAAGCACGCCCTTGTCGGCGGACGAGTTCGACAGATTCATCATATAGGGGGTCGATATTCCTTGCTTCGTTCATCTCATCTTCAAACATATCCACCTGTTTAAGCGGTACACCATTTGGCAATCTTTCTGCTTGGGTTCCAGCATCCCTTTCGGGGTTGCCGGATTCTTCCATCTGCATTCTCCAAAATTCGACGAGGCGATCAGTTTCCAAATCAGAGATAAAAACACCCTGCA
The DNA here is from genome assembly GCA_018645405.1 of Anaerolineae bacterium. GTDB lineage: Bacteria > Chloroflexota > Anaerolineae > Anaerolineales > Villigracilaceae > Desulfolinea. The sequence continues at coordinate 84,866 of JABGOQ010000085.1, forward strand.
AACGAGCAGCAGCGGGGGCATCGGGTGCCTGATAGAGCATATCGCCGCTACCAAGCAGCCGCTCTGCGCCAGATTGATCGAGGATGACGCGGCTATCTACGCCTGATGCAACCGCAAAAGCGATGCGGGCGGGGAAGTTGGCTTTGATCAATCCCGTGACCACATCTGTGCTGGGGCGTTGGGTAGCGAGAATCATATGAATGCCCGTTGCACGTGCCAACTGCGCCAGCCGCGTAATGGTGCGTTCAGTTTCGTCTGGGGCGATCATCATAAGGTCTGCCAATTCATCAATCACGATGACGAGGAGGGGGAATTTTTTGCCCCCCTGCTCTTTCATGCGCTCGTTATAATCGGCAACATTGCGCACGCCTGTTTGAGAAAAAGCATGGTAGCGTTTGTCCATTTCACGCGTCATCCATTGGAGCGCACCAACGACTTTCTCGGTCTCAACGACGACGGGTGAAAGCAGGTGCGGGATGCCGTTATAGCCCGTTAGCTCAACGCGTTTCGGGTCTACCAAAACTAATCGTAAATCATCGGGGGTATTGTTAAGCAGCATCGAGGTCAGAATAGCGTTGATACAGACAGATTTACCAGAGCCGGTTGTGCCTGCAATTAAAAGATGCGGCATAGCGGTCAGATCAGTAACTTGGGGATGTCCTGCCACATCGCGCCCCAGCGCAAATCCAAGCGGCATTTCTTTTTCCTTGAAAGCATCGCTTTCAAGAATATCCCGCAAGGCGACCAACGTCATCTCTTCGTTAGGAACTTCGATGCCGATATATCCTTTGCCGGGAACGGGTGCCTCGATACGAATACGGGATGCAGATAATGCGAGCGCAAGATCATCAGATAGAGTCGTGATCTTGTTAACGCGAACACGTGTTTGGCCTTTTCGCGTTTGAATGAAACCTGGTTCCACACCAAATTGTGTGATCGTTGGTCCCCGATTTATTTCCACTACTTGAACGGGCGCGCCAAATGACTCTAAGGTTTCTTCGATTAATCTGGCACGTGCTTCGATAAACTCTTCATTAATCGAGGGTGTAAAACCAGAATCTAGAATAGCAGAGATTGGCGGCAACTGCCATTCGATGGGTTGCTCCGCAGGAACCCCTAATTGAACTTGCGGGGTGGAAACAGAGTCAGGTCTGCCTTCTATTTTTGTATATCCATTCATCTGAACAGAAGGCATTTCTTTTTCAGGAAAACGGGCTGCACGTGCTTCAGCGAGGCGTTCCTTCCAAATCTGGTAGACCATCATAAATGGTGGACTGATCCGCTCGAAAAACTCGTGAATAGAAAGATCAAGCACCATTGTCATGCCGATCAAGAGCCACGCTAAAAAGATAACTGTAGTCCCAAGACCGCCAAAATTTCCCCACAAAACACGCATGAAAAGTGCTCCTAAATACCCACCCCCTATTCTCCCTTCTATAAAAGGAACTTCTTGAATTGGATTTACAGTCAAAAGCTGAAAGATTGCCAAAAGCCAGAAGAAAAGGAGCGAAAGACCCGTAACGCGCTCAATTGAAATATGGGGGATATTTTCCTGATTTCGCGCCACGAGCCAAACCCCAATAATGATCAGACCAGCGGGGAAAAACCATTCCCCCCACCCGAAGGCACGCATGAGAAAAACCACCCATAGATCAGTAAAAGAACTCCGCGTTATAGAGGCAAGCGTGAGAAAGGTTAATAATCCCAGGAGGGCTAAAACAGTCCCGATCAAATCAAGGCGACGATTAATAGATAGTCTTTGCCAAAAATTTTGTTGGGCAGGTTCTTGCTTTTTATTTCTTTGGGATGTCTTTTTCTTGGGCGTTTTTTTCTTTGCCATAATGTCTTTTGAGATTCTCTTGAGACTTTTGGTATCAGACTTTCAACAGTAAAAGTATAGCACGAATGGTCTGTTTTCTTTTATCATTCTCCAAGCCGGATAACTTCACCATCCTATTTAAATTTGAAAATTGAGCTTGTAATTTTTTCCCAGATAGTGTATTATTTAGTCAGCGAACGCTTGGATGCCCCCCTCATCCAGGCGTTTGCTGCTTAAATGAACGAAAAGCCGCTGAAATCTCAGTGGCTTTTTTACTATAATTGGGCCTTGGTTCAGTCGTTCTTCTGGAAAAAGGCTACTCAATCTCCCCTGTAAAAATGACAAATAAAGGCACGGGGAAGAAAAGAGTAGCAAGGTTTTTTACCTTGAAGTGTTTGCTCGCAATCTTCTGAATATCATAAATATTTCTGACGTGATAATCGCCAGAATACGTTGGCCCTGCAAGGAAACGTCCCGCCTTATAAAAGATATTTTCTGTAGGTCCAGAAACAATAATCTCTCCCCCTGGTTTGAGAAGCTGTGCTAGTTCTGCAAAAATCTTATCAAGATCATCCACATGCTCAAGAACATCTAAAGCAATAATCTGATCAAGTGAATTATGGGGAATATCGGCATGGCTATCCAAAAAGTGGATTTTTTCGTCAAAGCTAATATATTTTTCAAGACGGCGCAAAGGCTCTAAATCAATATCTACGGCAATTACTTTCTCCGCCTGTTGCGAAAGAAAAGGAAGCATCACGCCGCACCCACAGCCGAAATCCAAAACCGAATCTAATTGACCTTTCTTCTCAATATGTTGCATGGCGCGCCGAATTCGTTCCCAAAAAAGGAAGCTCATCAAAGGGTTGGGATTACTATAGGCAGGAAACCCGGCTTCATCGAGATTTTCTGTATGCTCGGCTTCTAATACTTGCGCTGTCGCTTCGACAAATTTTGCTTTGTAGTTTTTGAAATCAATTCTATTCATAAATAATCCTATAACCGCCCCCGCTTTCGCAAATGTTCTTCAATAATACTGGCATAAGCGAAGACAGCCGGTACGCCGCCAGAATGGAGCATTAGAATATTTTGCCCTTCTTCCCAGCGCCCTTCTGCATAATGCGAAAGAAAGCCTGAAAAAACTTTTCCTGAATATACAGGGTCTAGCAAGATGCCCTCAGCCGTCGCCATTTTCATGATTGCATCCAAACCTGCTTCGGTGGGGTCTCCATATTCTTGCCCGATAAATTTTTCGTGAAGATCAAATTCTCCGCGCGGGCGAGCGGGATTAATATCCAGCAGTTCGCAAAGTGCGCCCCACCATTTGTCAAGATTAGCATCGCATTTATCAAGACTGCGATTGACGCTGATGCCGATGAATGGCGCATCGATTCCTTTCTCACGAAAAGTCAACATCATCGCTGTGAAGATTCCGCCCGTACCAAAAGGAAGATAGATGGCGTCTGGAACAACTCCCTGTGTGGAGAGTTGCTCATAGGTCTCCAACGCTCCGCTGATATATCCCAGCGAACTATGCGGCGTTGTCCCGCTGACGGGGATATAGTGCGGCTTTCGCCCATCATTTTCAAGCTCTTTGCAAAGGGCGAGGGCATGCTCTTCCAAATCCCAATGGTCTTCGGTATGGATAATTTCGACTCGCGCTCCCATCAGATAAACAGTCAGCAGATTCCCTTGAATAGCATGCCATTGATCGTGGCTCAGCACAACTGCCACATCCAATCCAAGTCGACAAGCAGCAGCCGTCGTTAAACGAGCATGGTTACTTTGAGAACTCCCGCAGGTGACCAGATAATCTGCTCCTTTGGCTTTCGCTTGGGCAATCTCATATTCCAGTTTACGGGGTTTATCACCGCCCAATGCGAGATCAGTTAAATCATCTCGCTTGAGATAAAAGTTAAGCCCCAAGTCTTCGCTTAGATGGGGCAAAAACTGCAAAGGCGTTGGAGTACGGGTCAGGTTTTCTTTGGGATATTGCTTCAGGGCTTCTTCAATTTTCATTTATTTTCCTTCTAACTCACCACCGGAAAGTGGCTCTTTTGGCATAGATGCCAAATCGATATTTGCGGCAGCGAGCAGCAATTGTACCCCTAGCATAACCGACATAACAGGAATCATGATCGTCCCGGTTGGGGCTGGAATACCCAAGTTAAAATACTTGATCCATTTTACGATGCCAAAAAGCAAGCCAAAAAGAAGCATAGGGAATCCGGTCAACAAGTAGATAGATTCCATGCTGAAATCGAAAAGAAAGTTCTTGATCAATACCCTCCGAAAAAAAATACGGGCAAGTTTGGGCGGAAATTCCCAAAGGGTTTGAGTAACTGACAAATTCGATTTTTCATCCCCATAGACAGCCGGATAAGGTACATCCTGTATCACTGCTCCAATCAAATATAATTCGCCCAACATCGAGGTTTCGAAAAAATATCTTTTATGAATGCGTTCCAAAGGTAGCGCAGAGAGTGCTTCATGCCGAATGGCAAAAAAACCATTGGTCGGGTCGAAACAATCCCAGTAACCGGTGGCGGCTTTGACGAGAAATCCCAGCCCCATATTGCCGATCTGGCGGATGATGGGCATGGATTTGAGCGCATGAAAATCCCGAAAGCGATTCCCTTTAACGTAATCTGCCTGCCCCAAAATCAGCGGCTCCAGAAGTGGGCGGGGATCATATCCGCTCATCTGCCCATCGCCGTCGATCTTGAGAATAACTTGCGCATTGATCTTCAACGCTTCTTTGAACCCTGTCAGCATCGCCCCACCCACCCCCTGATTTTTGACGTTTTTGACCAAAGTGATGCGTGCGTCTTTTACTTTGGCTTGTTCAACGATCTCGCCTGTGCTATCTGGTGAGGCATCATCCACCACGATAATTTGCGAGATATAGTCAGGGATACGCGCCAAAGTCTCCACGATTTGATTCTCAACTTTATAGGCGGGGATAACTACGGCAATTTTATATTGAGCAAGATCGAGCATAAATTTAGACATAAAATTAGCTACGCTTCTGCGTTACTTTAACGCTTAGCAAAAGCACTTCATTTGGAAAAAGTATAATCTCATCTTGGTTAATATCGCCTTCTCTGTTTTCAGAGAAAAGAATCGACCAAGAAGCTTTTGGTAGAGTAAGCGTTTTCTTCTTTTTACTAAAATTCAGGGCAACAAGAATCTTCTCGTCATCACCCAGACGAAGGTACGCCATAACTTCACTCGCTGTATCTTTTAGCGGAATAAATTCACCACGCCGCAAGGTTTGATTTTCTTTTCTTAAAGCAATCAATTTGCGCGTAAACTGGAGCATCGAACTCTCATCATCCAATTGCGCGGCAACATTGCGCTCTTTGAAATTGGGGTGAGCTGGCAACCACGGTTTTTCCACAGAAAATCCCGCATTGTCAGAACTATCCCATTGCATGGGTGAGCGGCATCCATCACGCCCTTTGTTGAAAGGCCAATACTTTTTGCCGGGCGGGTCCATAATTTCGCTGCGCTTTAACGATATATCACGCATCCCAATTTCTTCACCATAATATAAGAAAGGTGTGCCACGCATTGTTAGCAGCATTGCCATGATGATTTTTGTACGGGCATCATCTTCACCTTTGGCGTAGCGTGTTGCAGGGCGGGGAACATCGTGATTGCTGAGTACATAATTTGGGTAGATATCCGCATCTGCTGACAGGTTTTCCCAATTTTGGATCGCCTTAAAGAATTTTTCAGGTTTATATTTGCTCCACAAAAACCTGAAATCAAAGGCGGCGTGCAGCTTCCCGGCACCATTATATTTTAAAATCTTTTCACGCGTGGCAAAAAAGGTTTCGCCAACAGCATAGCGTTCGGGGTATTCATCCAGAATACTGCGCATTTCTTCCAGCACTGATCCCATTTCAGGGCCATCAATATCATATATATGGTCTTGGCGTTCAAAGGCTCTGCGCCCCCATTTTGTGGGATTGTTGCGCAATTTCTCGTCTTTAAAATAGACATTATAAACATCCAGCCTAAAGCCATCCACGCCGCGCTCCAGCCAGAAGCGGAGCACATCCATTTGTGCTTTGCGGACTTCAGGTTTGCGCCAATTAAGATCGGGCTGTTCTTTGACAAACATATGGTAATAATATTGCCCGCGCTCTTCGTCATAGGTCCACGCTTTTCCGCCGAAGACCGATTCCCAGTTGTTGGGGATTTGATCCTGCCAAATGAACCAATCGTGTTTGGGATTGGTTTGGTTAGCGCGAGATTCGATAAACCAGGGATGCTGATCGGAAACGTGATTCAAGACCAAATCAAGGACGATCCGGATTCCCCTCCTATGGCTTGCTTCCACTAAAGTATCAAAATCTGCCAGTGAGCCGAATCTCGTATCCACATCCACGTGATCGCTTATGTCGTACCCGAAATCCGCATCTGGGGTGGGGTAAAATGGAGAAAGCCAAAGCGCATCCACGCCGAGGTCGGCAAGATAATCAAGCCGAGCGGTGATGCCCGCAAGATCGCCTAAACCATTACCATTTGTGTCGTAAAAAGAGCGTGGATAAATTTGGTAGATGATTCCATCTCGCCACCAAAGAAAATCTTGCATGGTTCTTCCTTAAGATTTATTTTTTAAGAAAGTATAACACCCTCCCAAATATAGTTTAGACAAAAGCCCTTCTGAAAAAGTGTTACAATTCTTAGCAGGTATATATAAGAAAAGCTATGGCTAAATCAAAAGAACTCATCTTGCTCATCGAGAGCGACCCAGATATCAGCGATCTAATTGCGCGTCAGGCTTTAAAACCTTTGGGCTATCGCGTAAAAATTGTGGATGATGCAAATAAGGCAATTAAAGCAGCCTTGCAACTTGCCCCCGATTTAGTGATCGCTGATTTAAACTCATCTGGTTTAAGCGGGAAAGATTTGCTGGTAGCTTTTGGGGCACAGAATTTTGAATTCCCTATCATTATTTTGGCTGAAAAAGAACAAGAACGAGAAGTGATGCAAACGCTACGACTTGGCGCATCCGATTATTTGCTTTGGCCTACCCGTGCCACAGAAGTGGTTGCTGCAACTGAACACGCACTGAAACAAACTCGAGGGGCAAATGACCGTCGAACTTTGAATCGGCGTTTAAGGGAGAGCGACCAAGAACTTGCGCTTAAGACGCGCGAGATGAAGACAATGCTAGCCATTGGTAAAGCCGTTGCCTCCATTAGCGATCAACGAATATTATTTAATAAAATTGTAGAAGGGGCAATGCGTGTTGTCTCTGCAGATATTGGCTGGCTTTTGCTACAGGATGAAAAACAGAAGAAAAAATCCTATCTTTTAACCGCACAGCGTAATTTACCTGTTTCATGGGCAAAAAAAATCAACAAGCCTTTAGATGATGGTATTAGTTCTCTGGTCGCGCTTTCAGGAGAAATTCTAACGGTTCACGGAAGACCCCTTAAACGCTTTAAGCTTTCGGCATTAGGAAAAGCAGCGACTGTGGTGCCGATTAAAGTAAAAAATGAAGTGATCGGGTTATTGATCGTTATTCGCAAAAAAGAAAAAGCCTTTACGCGTACCGATGAAGCATTACTGGAAGCAATTAGTGATTATGCCTCTATCTCTTTGGTTAATGCCAGACTCTTTAGAGCCTTGCGCCAAAGAGCAGATGCCTCTTATTCTGAAGAAAAACGTCAAAATGGAGTTTTGGAATCGTTACGCAGCAATCTTCAAGAAGACCTTAAAGCAGTCGATTTTTCTGTTAGTCTTTTAAAGGATGAGAAGCTAGGGAAACTTAATAAAGAACAAAAACAAGCCTTGGAAACAGCGCAAGCTGCTTTGAAACGGCTCGAGGAAAGAGCTGAGAAAACCATCCCATCCGATAAAAACTGATGGCTGAATTAATTCTTCTTGCTCTCGATGAATCTTCAACACTAGCGTTGATCTCACGCGCATTTCGCGCAGTGGGATATAAGACTGCAATTGCGCATAATGAGGCGGGGGTTATGAAAGTTATGCAAGAAAGCCACCCTGCTCTGGTTTTAGTAGAATCCAGTTTTCATCAAGAAAAGAGTATCGGGCTAATCGAAAAGCTTCTCTTAGAATACCCCACGCTACCAATTGCTTTTTTGGCAACTCAAAATTCTCCAAAACTTATTCAAGAGGCTTTATGTGCCGGTGTTAGCGCGTATCTTGAACCTCCCCTGAAAACAGATGAAATCGTGGATGCGGTTAAAAGTAGCCTCAAGCGTGCTAGGCGGATCGGTGATTGGGTACGCCAAGAAGTAAAACATACGACGGCCTCGCTTGAAAAACGTATTAGCGAGATGGATATTCTTCTTACTGTTGGGAGAGACGTTACCAGCAACCTTGATCTTGATGAAGTCTTAAAGAGTGTTGTCAGCGCAGCTGTGAAATTGACCCACGCAGAAGAAGGGAGCCTTTTGCTCCTTGATGAGGAAAGCAACGAACTCTATATGCGTGCCGGGCATAATTTTGAAGATGGATTTGTGCGCTCTTTCCGCTTACCCGTTACTGATACGCTGGCTGGGCAAGTAATTGAAATGGGAGAGCCACTTGTTCTTAGCAAAGACTCTTTACTCAAAATCAAAACAGCTTATTTAGTACAAGCCCTGATCTATGTTCCGCTTAGATTCAAGGATAGGATTATCGGTGTTTTAGGGGTAGATAATCGCAAGCATCGCCTTCCATTTACAGACCGTGACGTTTTACTGATCTCCCTCTTGGCAGATTACGCCGCCATAGCAATCGAAAATGCCCGCCTCTACCAAGTCTCTGAAAACGAGCGATCTAAATTTGAAACAGTTCTTTCCAATATGGATAATGCCTTGATAATCCTTGACGAAGAGGAACGCGTTCAACTGATTAACGATGTGATGTGTACGGCTCTGGGCATTCAACCAAAGGAAATATATAACAAAAGGATTCCAGAAGTGATTTTGCAGAGTGATTTTTTATCCCTACTGGAACGCAAGGAAGATCAAAAAAATCAATACCATGAAATCAATTTGGATGATGACCGCGTTTTCAATGCGCAGTACACGCCAATTCCAGGGGTGGGTGCGGCAATTACAATGCAGGATATTTCTTATCTGAAAGAACTTAACCGCCTCAAAGATGATTTTGTTCACACTGTATCACACGACCTTCGCTCCCCATTAACTGCTGTTCTAGGCTATGCTGAATTGATCGAACGAGTTGGGCCTATAAATGAGATGCAAAAGGACTTTATTCTACGTATCCACTCTAGCGTCAAGGATATAACCGTGCTGATCAACGATTTGCTTGATCTTGGTCGGATCGAAGCAGGCTTTGATTCTCGTCGTGAAACCATCCATCTCGGCAATATCTTGCAATACACACTCAGCAATCTTGAAGAAAGCATTCAAAAGAAAAAACAGGCTCTTAATTTGGATATAGAATCTGATTTGCCATCCATGCACGGTAATCCTATTCGCATAAGACAATTATTTGATAATCTGATAAATAACGCAATTAAATACACGCCTAAGGGAATGGAAATCTCCATAGATCTTCATCTTGAGGGGAATCAAGTCATCTTTAAAATTGTGGATCAAGGAGCTGGCATCCCCCCAGAAGATCAACCCCATATCTTCGAGAAATTCTACCGAGCAAGCAATATTACGGCATCGGATGCGCCTAGCTCAGGACTTGGGCTTGCTATCGTTAAAACAATTGTGGAGAGTCATAACGGACGGATCTGGGTCGAGTCTACCCTTGGAGAAGGGTCTACTTTCTTCGTCGTTTTTCCCACCTGAATCATCTACCATAAAGCAAAACCTCCGCTAGATGAGTTATCGTAGCGGAGGCTTTCGCCAAAGGAGGAGACTGAGGAGTATTTCTTTTTGTCTCCACCCAAATCTTATCCCAGTTGTGTTATAAAGTACAAAGTCGAAAATCACCCTTTGCTGGTGACTATATTCACAAACGTTTTTATTTGCTCCAACGCCTGCGAAATATCTTCGTAGGCGTTTATCGTTAACAAGGGATGTGGGTTGCCCGTGATCATTTTTGAGACGGCTCTCCCCGCTTGATGGATGCAAAGAACGTGCTTCCCTGCATTGAGGGCAAATCCAATTTCGTAGCCAACACCATGAGAGGGAACACTCACTTCAGCAAGGAGAATGTCGCTGGTCAGAATCCAGTCAACGTCACGTGCGTATACGTCGCTTGGGACGACGACACGTTCAAGATCGAGAACATTTGATTCGGCAAGATGCGCAGTCGGGACCTCGTATCCCCCATCCAATAAAAACCGAGTGATGGCTTGGTAATTCTTCTCGTATTCACGCCCCCCCGTGATGGAACAGGCAAAGTAAATTTTCATTCGTCGCGAGAAATGGAAGAGAGAATTGAACTAATGCTGTCTTTTGCTGTAGCATCAGGAAGAGTTCCACCGCTGCGCAAACTTTCTATCTCCGTGCTAAAACTCATCCATTTATCGATGAGGAGGACAAGATGAGGCGTTTTATCTTTGAAGAAGAACGGAGAAAGAAAAAAGCGTAAAATCGGCAGAGGGATTGGAAACGTAGTCAGATCAACGACGATGGCAGTTTTTGAGAGGAGTGAGCCCATCGCTTCTCGCCGCATAGTGGACAGTTTTGAAGGCTGAAAAAGAGTACTCATCTCTGTGGCTCTCGTTTTTATGATGCGTTTATAAGAGATATTCATTCGCAAAAAAGGAGTGACAAGGCGCAGATGATCCCCGTATGCTCGCACGTATGCTGCTTTGCGCATTAAAAAGAAGAAGATGGTCATTAGCAATGAAAGCCCGCTGACCATCAATACGGCGAACTCTTGCGAACCATTTTTGGGTGGAGCCTTGAGAAAAACTGGCTGAAACCACCAAAAAATAAAGAGAATGATACTTAAGGCAAAGGTGGCAGGATACCAACGATTGAGGGTATGTTCGTAGATCAAAAGAGGATAACGCTTGCCGACTTTTGCCATTTCATTTTCCTTGTAATAACGAATTTCAAAAAACCAACGTCTGGAGACCTTGGACTCCAACTTGCTTTATTCGCGCTGATCAAGCTGCTCTTTCAAGGCATCTATTTTCTTCTCAAGATGCTCGCCACGCAAGCTAAAGGTGATGTCTCCACGCGTGCGCTCGATGATGCTGCGGGCAATATCCGTTTGGCGGCGCAGCCCATGCGTAATCGCGTTGGGATAATCCATCGTGACCAAAATGGCATAGATTTCATCCATCTGGGTGAGCAAGCGTTCGCATTCATCTGAGTATCCGCTACGCAACTCATCCAAGGTGCGCCGACGGAGTTCACCGACCACTTCAGAGAGCCCTTTGAGATAGGTCGCATGGGGCACATCCAACTCATCAAGGGTGACAAGGGGTTTATCTTTGATCAAGGCACAAGTCACTTCTGCTTCTACAAATTCTTTAAGCGCATCTTGTGTATAACCGGTGTGATAAAGATCGGGATGCTCTCTAAGGAGATCATTTTTGAGTGTTTTTGGAGGGTGTGAGAAAAGTTGTGTAAATGGATTATCCTAAGAAGAAGAAAAGG